>NZ_CM007717.1:7469599-7806634 GCF_002019855.1 Streptomyces antibioticus
GAGGACGGCGCGGGCCGGCACGAGCACCGCCGGGTGGTGCTCCAGCCGGAACTGGTGGTGCGGCGCTCCAGCCTCGCGGCGCGGTGACGCGGGGCCCTGGAGGTGCCGGACGCTGATCCGCCGTTCAGTAGGCCCCCGTGGTCCCCCGGCCGTCGCGGCCGCCCCGACATGTGCTGAACTGGGACGCGGCCCGCATCCCGAGCGTCCCAGGAGCCCCCTGTTGTCTCTCAGCTACCGCCAGCCCGGCGTCGTCCTCACCGACCGCCGGTTCACCGTGCCCCTCGACCACAGCGACCCGGCCGGGGAGACGATCGGCCTCTACGCCCGTGAGGTCGTCGCGAGCGACAAGGCGGGGCAGGCGCTGCCCTGGCTGCTCTACCTCCAGGGCGGCCCCGGCTTCGGCGCCAACCGGTTCGTCGGCAGGCCCGCCTGGCTCGGCCGCGCCCTGAAGGAGTTCCGCGTCCTCCTCCTGGACCAGCGCGGGACCGGCCACTCCACGCCCGCCAACCGCCAGACGCTCCCACTGCGCGGCGGCCCCGCAGAGCAGGCCGACTACCTCACGCACTTCCGCGCCGACTCGATCGTCAGGGACTGCGAGCTGATCCGCCGCGAGGTCACCGGCGGCGCCCCCTGGACCGTCCTCGGCCAGAGCTTCGGCGGCTTCTGCGCCGTCCACTACCTCTCCACCGCCCCCGAGGGCCTCGCCGCGGCCCTGATCACCGGCGGTCTGCCCTCCCTCGACGCCCACGCCGACGACGTCTACCGCGCCGCCTACCCGCGCATGGAGCGCAAGACCGCCGCGCACTACGCCCGCTACCCGCAGGACGTCGAGCGGGTCCGCGCGATCGCCGACCATCTGCTCCGCCACGAGGTCACCCTGCCCAACGGCTACCGGCTCACCGTCGAGGCGTTCCAGACCGTCGGCATCCTGCTCGGCGGCGGCGACGGCAGCCACCGGCTGCACCACCTGCTGGAGGACGCCTTCGTCCCCACCCCGCACGGCCCGGATCTGTCCGACGCCTTCCAGGAGGAGATCCAGGGCCTCCTCTCGTACGCCGGCCACCCCCTGTACGCCCTCGTCCACGAGGCGATCTACGGCCAGGACGCCCGCCCCACCGCCTGGTCGGCGGAGCGGGTGCGGGCCGAGTTCCCGCAGTTCGACGCGGAGAAGACGCTCACCGGCGACGGACCGCTCCTCCTCACCGGGGAAACGATTCACCCCTGGATGTTCGAGACCGACCCCGCCCTGCGCCCGCTCCGCGAGACCGCCGAACTCCTCGCCGCCCGCACCGACTGGGCCCCGCTCTACGACCCGGCGCGCCTCGCCGCCAACGAGGTCCCGGTCGCGGCCGCCGTCTACCACGACGACCTGTACGTCGACACCGCGCACTCGCTGCGCACCGCGCGCGCCATCCGGGGCCTGCGGACCTGGGTCACCGACGAGTACGAGCACGACGGCGTCCGCGCGGGCGGCCCCCGTGTCCTGGACCGCCTCCTGTCCCTCACCCGCGACGAGGCGTGAGCGGGCGCCGGACGCCCGCCGCCCCTACCCTGCTGGCATGACCGAGCCGACGAACCCCCAGCTCCGTCCGATGCCCGAGGACTGGCGGCGGGCCCTGGCCGTCGTGGCCCACCCGGACGACCTGGAGTACGGCTGCTCCGCGGCCGTCGCCGTCTGGACCGACGCCGGCCGCGAGGTCGCCTACGTGCTGGCGACCCGCGGAGAGGCGGGCATCGACACGGTGCCGCCGTCCGCGTGCGGTGCGCTGCGCGAGCGGGAGCAGCGGGCGAGCGCGGCGGTGGTCGGCGTGTCGACGGTGGAGTTCCTCGACCACGCCGACGGAGTCGTCACCTACGGCCCCGACCTGCGCCGGGACATCGCCGCCGCGATCCGCAGGCACCGCCCGGAACTCGTGATCACCCTCAACCACCGCGACACCTGGGGCGGCGTCGCCTGGAACACCCCCGACCATGTCGCCGTCGGCCGCGCCACCCTCGACGCCGCCGGCGACGCGGGCAACCGCTGGATCTTCCCCGAACTGACCGACCAGGGCCTCGAACCCTGGAACGGCGTCCGCTGGGTCGCCGTCGCGGGCTCCTCGACCCCCACCCACGCGGTGGACGCGACGGCGGGCCTGGACCGCGCGATCGCCTCCCTCCTGGAACACCGCACATACATCGAGGCCCTCACGGACGAGGCGCCCGAGACGTACGCCCGCAACTTCCTGACCGGGGTGGCCCGTTCGGCGGGGGAGCGGTACGGGGGCCGCCCGGCGGTGGCCTTCGAACTCTTCCCCCGCTAACCGCACGTCGTCAGATGCGTGCCGGCGGCGATCACCCGCGCCACGGCGAGCGGTGAGCACAACTCCCCGGGGGCCGCGACGGGCACCGCCCAGTACGACGCCCAGGTCTCGGCGTCGAACTCCACCCGCGCGGGCGGCGGCACGCCCAGATAGGCACCCCGGCCGAGACAGTCGACCTCGACGGCCTGCCACTCCTCGGCGGCGTCCCGCCAGGTCCGGGGCACGCTCGCCGGCACGAGGGCGTAGTACCGCGCCCCGCCGTGCAGCACGCTGATGACGGGCCCGCCGTCGAGCGCCTGATCAAGAAACGCGTCGACATCACCCACCGCACTGCTCCCCGCAACGGCATGCACCAGCCGCGCGGGCAACCGCACCACGGAGAACACCCCACCCAAGGGCAACATGGCGGCCCCCAACTCCCGCCACTGCCTGCGAGCCACTTCACGCCCACGGGCATCCGCCAGGGTCGACAGCAGCCAGTGCTCGACGGCAGGCAGGGATCTCTGGTCGGTGTGAGCGCTCATCAGCATGCCTCCGCTGTACGTAACTGCTGCTGCTCGGCATGACGTTAGGAGTGCGGCGTGTGGGGTTGCCAGGGATGTGCAGATCTGTGCGCCGCCGTAACTCATCCTGGTTGTAGCGAGAATTTCACCCTTGACGACTGCTCCCTGTCAGGCCGCCCCTTCTGCAAGGAAATGCACATCGCATCGGACGGAGAGCGGCATGACGTTACGGTTCATCGGCATCGACCCCGACACGTAGACGGCGGACGGCCCCACCGTCCGGATCAACGAGGAGTGGCAGGAATTCGTGTTCCAAGAGCGGAAAGCAGGGTTGGACCTCGAAGCGCAGGCAGCCGCATTCGAGGTTCGGGGGCACGCCGTCGGCATCTCGGACGACGAAGGGGTGTTCCGCATTCCCGCCAGGTTGGCGCCCGTGATCCGGGAGGTGTGCGATGCCATCGGGCGCGCCCACTGTCGCTGAACGCCTGGCTGGCTGCAAGCGCTCTGCCGTCCACATCGAGACGCGTGATCACCACGGTGTCGCGCATGAAGCGGCCGATTTTCAGAGCTGGTTGCGGCCTGCCGACTCGACACCGACCCCCGGTCCGAGGAACGGGCGCCATGGGTCGAGCTGGTATCGAGCGCCGTCACACGCGGGGTCAGCGTCCGGCGTGCTCGCGTCGTCTCCGAGCCGGTGTCCGACTACATCCGCTACGAGCACGCCTCCACGGTCGTCAACTTGCTGGCGGGAGAGGAGGTTCGCTGGCTCCCTCGGCGTCAGGCCCTCGGAGTGCTGCTCCCGGCCACCGACTTCTGGCTCTTCGATGAAACAGTGGTCCGCTGGGGCTTCTTCTCCGGTGAAGGCGCTCTCCTCGGCCACGAGGTGTCCGAAGATCCCGGCACCGCCGGACAGTGCGCCGAGGTGTTCAAGGCCGTATGGCAGCGGGCAGTCCCGCACGCCCAGTACGACATCCACTGACTGAGAAAGCGCAAGCGACCAGACCATGCCCGCCTCGCCGTCCTCATCCGCCCAGGCCGCGCGCGGAGCCGTCGCCCAGCGGCTGCGCGACCTCCGGAAGGAAGCCGGCCTGACGGTCGTGGAACTGGCCGCGGCGTGCGGCTGGCACCACTCCAAGACGAGCCGCATCGAGAACGCCCTCACCGGCCCCTCCGCCAAGGACGTGCGTGCCTGGTGCGCGGCAGTGGGCCAGGCGGACCGGGCGGGCGACCTCATCGTTCAGTCGCTCACTGCGGAGTCCATGTATCGGCAGTGGCGCGACCAGGTCCGGTCCGGTCTACGGCACCTCCAGGAGTCCCGCGCGAAAGCGTTCCGTACCACCGAACTGTTCCGTATCTACTCGTCCAGCCTCGTGCCAGGGCTGCTCCAGACAGAGGGATACGCGGCAGCCGTCCTGGGCATCTCGGCGCACGTCAATGGGTTGCCGGTCGACGACAGCGCCGAAGCGGCGCAGGCACGGGTCGAGCGCTCACGGCTCATCCACGAACCCGGACACCGTGTGGTCGCCGTCATCGAGGAGGCCGTGCTGCGGTACCAAGTCGCCGACGCGGATGCCATGGCAGCCCAGTTGGGGTACCTGCTCACCGCCGGCGCGCTGCCAGCCGTGTCGCTCGGCATCATTCCGATGGCCACCCGGCGCGCGCACTGGCCGGAGGAGACCTTTCACCTGTACGACGAACGCCTTGTCTCCGTCGAACTCGTCTCAGCCGAGGTGTCCGTCACGCAGCCCGGCGAAATCGCCCAGTACGCCAGGGCCTTCGAGCGACTGCGAGGCCTGGCGGTGTACGGAGCCGAGGCGCGCCGTCTGATCCTCCGCGCGATCGAGCAGCTTCACTGACCCCGTTGGTGCGCAGGTCAGTAGGCTGGAGGGATGCCTACTCAGACAACCGACCGGAGCGCGCTGCAAGGGGATTGTGGCCGTTGTTTCGGGCTGTGTTGTGTCGCCCTGCCCTTTGCCCGGTCCGCGGACTTCGCTCTCGACAAGCCGGGTGGGACGCCCTGTCCGAATCTGGGGGAGGGGTACCGGTGTGGCATTCATGCGCGGTTGCGGGAGTCCGGGTTCGTCGGTTGTACCGTCTACGACTGCTTCGGGGCCGGGCAGCGCGTGTCGCAGGAGACCTTCGGCGGGAAGGCCGGGGGCCGGTTGATGTTCGACGTGTTTCCTGTCGTGCGGCGGCTGCACGAGCTGCTCTGGTATCTCACCGAGGCCCTCGACCTGCCCGCCGCCCGGCCGGTCCACGGTGAGCTGCGCCGGGCACGGGAGCGGACGGAGGAGTTGGTTCGGCTCGGGGCCGAGGAGTTGGTCGCGCTGGATCTCTCCGGCCATCATGACGACGTCAGCGCCTTGCTGTTGCGTGCCAGCGAACTTGTTCGGGGTGGCCGTGGGAAGGATCGGCGGGGCGCCGATCTCATGGGCGCCCGGCTCAGAGGCGCCGACCTGCGAGGGGCGAGCCTGCGCGGTGCCCTGCTCATCGCCGCCGATCTCTCCGGTGCCGATCTGCGCGGCGCGGATCTCATCGGTGCCGACCTGCGGGACACCGACCTCACCGATGCCGATCTGACCGGCGCGTTCTTCCTGACCCAGCCGCAGGTCAACGCCGCCCGGGGGAACGGCGGCACCCGGCTGCCGGGGTCAGTCGGCCGACCTGTGCACTGGGCAGCCGGGGGCTGACGGATCCTCGTCGTCCCGTCGCTCCACAGCCACAGCCACAGCCACAGCCGCCGTCGCCCTCGGCGTCGTACGGCGTTCCAGGCCCAGGCGCAGACCCTCCGGCATCAACGTCAGGCGCTCCGTGACGCGCAGGCGGTACGCCGGGTCGGGGCGGAGGTCGTAGCGGCGTAGGAGCAGGGCCAGGACCAGGGTGGCCTCGTGGAGGGCGAACTGGCGGCCGATGCAGGCCCGGGCGCCCGTGCCGAACGGCTTGTAGGTGTGGGCCGCCCGCGCGCGGACGGCCGGCGCCTCGAACCGGTCGGGGTCGAAGCGGTCCGCGTCCGGACCCCACACCTCGGGGTCGCGGTGCAGCATCGCCGTCAGCACCAGCGCCCACGCACCCCGCCGCATCGGATGCTCCCCGGCGAGCACCGTGTCCTCACGGGCCTCCCGGGCGAACGCGGGCGCCGTGGGCCACAGCCGCAGTGCCTCGTCGAGCACCCGGCGGACATAGCGCAGCTTGGCCACCTGCTTGTATCCGGGCACGTCCGCGTCGCCCCAGACCCGGTCCACCTCGGCGCGGGCGCGGGCCGCGATCTCGGGGTGCCGGGCGAGGTAGTGCAGCGCGAAGGAGAGCGCGCCCGAGGTGGTCTCGTGCCCGGCCACCAGGAAGGTGATGACCTGCCGGCGGACGTTCTCCGCGGACAGCCGCTCCCCGGTGCCGGGGTGGACGGTGTCGAGCATCCGGTCGAGCAGATCGCCCTGCCCGCCCCCGTCACCGCCCCCACCCGCGCGCGCCCGCACCAGGTCGTCCACCGTGCGGTGGAGGTACGCGATGTCCGCGTCGTTGCGCCGCCCGGCCCGCCGCAGCAGCGCCGGGGTGGGCACGCTGTTCAGCCGCTGCGCGTAGGTGAGCGTGCCCACCATCGCCGTCACGAAGGGATGGAGCCGGTCACGCTCGAAGGAGCCGAAGTCGTGCCCGAAGCCGGTGCGGGCGATCGTCTCCAGCGTCAGCTTGGTCATGTCCCCGGGCACGTCGACGGTCCGCCCCGCGGCCAGCTCCCGGTCCCAGTGGCCGGTGAGCCGCGCCGCCACGTCCAGCATCATCGGGTGGTAGGCCGCCATGGCCTCCCGGCTGAACCCGGGCGCGAGGACGTCGTGCGCCGTCTGCCAGTTGGGCTCGTGGTTGTACGCAGTGAACAGCGCGTCCCCGACGACGGGCCGCAGATTGGCGATGCCGAGCCCGACGTGCTTGGCGAACCGCGACTCGTCGGCCAGGTCCGCGGCCAGCGAGTGGCCCCACACGAACACGAACTCCCGGTGGAACGCCTTGCGCCGGAAGATCGGCCCGAGCTGCCAGGCGTAGCGCAGGGTGTCCTGGAGCGGGGTGTGCCGGCTCGCGCCGAGCAGATCGCCGAGCAGCGGGATCCGGCGCGGCGGATGCGGGATGCGCTCCAGCTCGGGCCAGCCCTGCTCGGCGCTGCGGAACCCCTTGGGCAGCGGGTCCCCCGACGCGTCTTCAGGCGCACCGTCCGCCGCGTCCCCGGTCCTCGTCGCCGTGTCCGCCATGACGCGATCTCCCTTGATCCAGCGGCAGGTTGAGCGTGTTGTACGCGAGTTCAATAACGCGTTCAGTGTGGTCCCGGCGCCGAACCGGCGTCAAGTAGAGTGCGCGCATGGCCGCGAACCAGGGGGAGCGCACCGAACGCCCCCGGCGCCGACTCAGCACGGGGGAACGCAGGGAGCAACTCCTCGCGGTCGGCGCCCGGTTGTTCTCCGAGAGTCCGTACGACGAGGTCTGGATCGAGCAGGTCGCCGAGATCGCCGGGGTCTCCCGCGGGCTGCTGTACCACTACTTCCCGACCAAACGGGACTTCTTCGCGGCCGTCGTCGAGCGGGAGAGCGAGCGCATGCTGCGTATGACGGCGGCGGTCCCCGGCGTTCCGGTCCGCGACCAGCTCGCCACCGGGCTCGACACCTATCTCGCGTACGTCGAGACCCACGCCCACGGCTACCGCGCCTTCCACCGCGCGGACGCGGCCGGCGACCAGAGCGTGCGCCGCGTCTACCGGCGGGCGCTCGCGGCCCAGGAGCGGCAGATCCTCGCGGCCCTCGCCGCCGACCCCGAGTTCGGCCCCCTCTTCGGCCGGCGGCCCGAGGTCCGGCTCGCGGTGCGCGGCTGGCTGGCGTTCACCACGGCCGTCTGCCTGGAGTGGCTGCGCGGTTCGGATCTGAGCCGGGAGCAGGTGCGCGACCTGTGCGCGCGGGCGCTGCTCGGGGTCGTCTCACCGTCCGCGTGACGCGAGGCCCGACCCGAAAGCCCGCTCGATCCTCATCACCATGGTTGGCGTCGGCCGCGATCTCCGATAGCTTAGGCAAGGCTTACCTAAGGAGGTTCTGGGATGGGTGACAGCCCTAGCTGGACGGCCGTGCCCGGCGCGGCCGAACGGGCCCGCTCGGTGCTGGCCGCCTCGTGGTCCTGCGCGGTGACCGCGGACGGCGGCCGCGAGGAGTTCGTCGGTGCGCACACGGTCGACGAGGACGGCAGGGTCATCCTGCACGTCCCCGAGGACAGCTCGCTGCTCACGGCCGCGATCTGCGCGCCCCGCGGGGAGCCGTCCGCCGTGCTGGAGTTCGCCGACGTCGCACCCGTCCCCGTCCGCAACCGTATCCGGGCCCGGCTCTGGCTGGCCGGCTGGTTCACCCCCGAGGACGGCCACCTCGCCTTCCACGCCACCCGCGTCGTGCTGAAACAGCCCACCGGCGCCGTGGTCGTCTCCCTCGACGAGTTCGCGGACGCCGCTCCCGACCCGCTCGCCACCGCCGAGGCCCAGCTCCTCACTCATCTCGCCGACTCCCACCCCGACGCCGTCGAGCGGCTCACCCGGCTCGTCCAGCGCGACAGCCTGCACGGCGCCGTCCGCGTCCAGCCGCTCGCCGTCGACCGGCACGGACTGACGCTGCGCATCGAACGCGCCCGCGCCCACGGCGACGTACGCCTGCCCTTCCACGCGCCCGCCGACGACGTCGGCCAGCTCACCGAGCGCATGCACGTCCTGCTCACCCAGGCGAGCGCGGCCGCCTGCCCGCGCGCCCTACAGCGGCACCGCACAGACGGCGACGGGTGACGCGAACGGCTCGCCCGTGAGCCGCGGTTCACCGCTCGCCGCGTCCACCCGGAACACGCCGACCGTGCCCGAGCGCTGGTTCGCGGCGAACAGCAGACCGCCGTCCGGGGACAGCGCGATCTGCCGCGGGAAGTCCCCGGCCACCGGCACCGTCCCGACCAGCCGCAGCCGCGCCCCGTCGGCCTCCACCGCGTACCGGGCGAGCGTGTTGTCGCCCCGGTTCGCCAGGAACGCGTGCGCGCCGTCCGGCGTGACCGCGAACTGCGCCGGATAGTTGGTGCCCGCCTTCGCGCCCGTGGACTGCGGTGCGCCGATCCTGAGACGGCCGGTGGCGGCGTCGTAGCCGCACACCGCGACCGTGTCGTCCGACTCGTTCGCGAGATACGCGTACCGGCCCCCGGGATGAAAGGTGAGATGGCGCGGCCCCGCGCCCGCCCGGGTGTGCGCCTGCGCGACCTCGGTGAGCGTGCCGTTCCGCTCGTCGAGCCGGTAGCTGTAGACCGTGTCCGTGCCCAGGTCGACGGCGAGCACATGGCCGCCGTCCGGCGCGGTGACGACCTGGTGCGCGTGCGGCCCCTGCTGCCCCGGACCGGGTGCGGGACGCCGGTGCGTGACCTGGTCGGTGCGCTCGCCCAGTGCCCCCGAGGCGTCGATCGGATGCACGGCCACCGTCCCCGAACCGTAGTCGGCGCTCAGCAGCCACCGCCCGCCCGGATGCACGGAGACATGACAGGTGTGGGCCCCGCCGGTCGCCCGGCTGCCCAGCACCGCGCGGTCCGACAGCCGTACGGCGGTCACCGCGCCCCGCGCCCGCTCGTTCGCCGCGTACAGCGTGCCGCCGTCCGGGTGCACCGCGAGATACGACGGGTCCGGCACCCCCGTGATCGTCCCGCCGCCGGTGATCCGCCCCGACACCGGGTCGTAGGACGCGACCCCGATGCCGCGCCCGCCGCCCTCGGCGGAGGTGTAGGTGCCGAGGTAGAGAGGGCGCGGGCCGGAAGGGGACGCGGAGGACCCGGGGGCGGACGTCCCGGCCGTCTCCCGCGCCTCGGGTACGGCCCTCCCGCCCGTGCCTCCGGAGTCGTCGGCGCACCCGGCCAGCGCCGCCGACGCGGCCGCCCCGCCGAGCACGCCCACCAGCCGCCGCCTGCTCCAGCCGCCGCCCGACTCGTCCGTCCCACTGCCCATCTGCGCACGCACCTCAGGTCGTCCCGCGTCCCGCCCGTGACAGCCACCTTGTCGTGCTCCTGCCGCGGAACGCAAAAGCGCCGCCGCGAAACGCCCCCGCCGGGTCCTTACCGGTTCCGGCGGCGGAAGGGCCCCGGCAGGCGGACGCGTTCGCGCATCCGGTACAGGGCCGGCATCCGCTCGCGCTGCTCGCTGGAGACCCGGTCCAGTTCCTCCAGCAGCCGGCGGGTGCGGTGCTCGGTGTCCAGCTCGTCGATCATGCGGTTGACCTCCGCGAGCACCGCGCCGTGGAGCTGCCACTCACGGACGTCGTGCTGGACCCGCTCCATGAGGAGCTGGGCCAGCTTGTCGCGGGTGGTGGCGGCCTGCCGCAGCTCCGCGGTGAGCCGGGCCTCGGCGGCGTCCGCGTTCAGGCTGACCTGGGTGGTGACCAGCACCGCGAAGCTGACCACGGCGTCCGCGATCTCCGACAGCAACTGCTCCAGCGTCTCGCCGATCGCGGGCGCGAACAGCGGCTCCGGTTCGCGCTCCTTGGCGAGGTCGGTGAGGGTGCGGGTCAGCACCCGCAGCACGACCGTGCAGATCTCCAGCGTGTCCAGACCGGTGCGCAGCACCACCCGGTGCAGCAGACCCTCACGGACCCGCGGATTGAGCCGCAGACTGTCCTCGGCCTGCCGCAGCGCCGTGTCCACCTCCACGATGTCGTGGTCGAGGCGGCGCGCCTCGTGCAGCCGGGCGGCCGCCTGCTCGAACGCGGGGCGTCCGGCGGCCTGCTCCCCGACGTGCAGCATCAGCAGCCGGACCCGGCGGGCCAGCCCCTCGATCGACTCGCCCGCCGCCTCCACCCACACGGGTGGTGGCAGCAGGAGATTGCAGCTCAGTCCGACGACGGCCCCGATCAGGGTCTCCAGGACCCGCGCCCAGGCGGTGTCCCCGACGGAGGTCACGCCGAGCACCAGCATGGCGCTGATCGCCACCTCGGGCACATACTCGTCGACCCGCACCAGATGGCCCACGGCCAGCGACGCCATGATCAGCAGCGCCAGGCTCCACCAGGTCAGACCCACCAGCAGACTGAAGGCGATGGCGACCAGTACGCCGGCCACCACCGCGTTCACCCGGCGGATGCTGTTGGTGAGGGTGCCGTACAGGGTGACCTGGACGACCAGGAGCGCGGTCAGGGGCGCGGTGAGCGGCGCCGGTTCGGTGCTCAGATGGAGCGCCACCACATAGGCGACCGTCGCCGCGGCGGTGGACCGCACGGCCTGGACGACCACGGGTTCCCTACGGCGCCGAACGATCCGTGCCGCCCGCTCACGTACATCTCGCATCCCCAGTTCCGTTCCCCCTCCCCACGGTGCTCGAACGTTTCTCCTGAAGGATCATGCGTACAGCGTGTCGAGGAACGCGGCCAGGTTGCCCGTCGTGCGGGCGATCTGCTCCGCCCGGGTGAGGCTCTCCTCGAAGCGGCCGCCCCGGTCCGGGACCTTCACTCCGCGCACATAGAGGGAGCAGGCGAGATCGGCGCACATGTACAGGCCGACGGAGTTGCCCTCGCGGCCCGCCGCGCCGGTCTTGCGGGCGGTCATCAGGGAGACCCCGCCGCCGGGGTGGGTGGTCAGACAGAGCGAGCACATGCTGCGGTGCGGGGAGCCGTGCCGCGACGGCGGGAGCCGCAGGGTCACGCCCACGAGCCGGTCCTCCCGCTCGGTCACCAGGTAGCAGCGGTCGGGCGCGCCCGGATCGCGCCAGCCGAGGAAGTCCAGGTCGTCCCAGGGCCGGTCGGCCAGATCGCGGGGGACCGGCAGCCGCTTGGCCTCGCCCTTGGAGCAGTTGACGAAGGAGCTGCGGATGTCCTGCTCGGTGAGTGGCTTCATGGCGGTCTCCGTTCATGGTTCACGGTTCACCTAGGGACTCTAGGTTTTGGCCTAGGGTAGGTAGTCGCAGTCCGTGGCGGCCAGTGAATTTCGCGCTCGCGGGCGGACGTCTCTCCGGTCGCCAAGTCCGCTCGCGGCGGGCGATGTTCGCGGAACGCCCCGGACGCGCCGGACGTCTTCCGTACCCTGTACCGGGACCACACCCCCGGTGCCCTCGCGCCGGGCCGCCCGGGGTCGCTTAGCTCACATCGTGAACTAAGGGTTGGAGGAATCTCGCGCCCAGCCCGCCCGCAGCGGTATGTTGCAGGTCGGGCAGGGTGCGAAGGGAGCGACATGACGGGGCGGAACGGGCGCACGGTACGCGATCTCAGGCGGGCCAACCGTACGGCCGTACTGCAACGGCTCTACTTCGACGGACCCCTCAGCCGGTTCGAGCTGGGTCCGGCCACCGGGCTCAGCTCCGGGTCGATCAGCAATGTCGTCGCCGATCTGGTCGCCGACGGACTGGTGGAGGAGGCAGGCAGCGTCGACTCCGACGGCGGCCGCCCCAGGATTTTGCTCAGGGTCGCACCGGCCAGCGGCCACATGATCGGCGTGGACGTCGGCGAGACCCGGGTCCGGATCGAGCTGTTCGACCTCACCCTCACCGAACTCGCCCGCGTGGAAAAGCCGTTGGAGCAACGGCGGTACGAGGTCGAAGGCATCGTCGGGCACATCCGCGAGGGCGTCGCCGAGGTCCTCGCGGCCGCGGACATCACGCCCGAGCGGCTGCTGGGCGTCGGGATCGGCGTCCCCGGCATCGTCGAGCACACGCCCGACCGGGGCGCGGTCGTGCACGGCCAGACCATCGGCTGGGACGCGGTCCCGCTGGAGGCCCTGCTGCGCGAGGGCTCCCCGCTGCCCGCCACGGTGCCGTACTTCATCGACAACGGCGCCAAGACCCTCGGTCAGGCCGAGATGTGGTTCGGCGGCGGCCGCGGCGCCCGTAACGCCGTCGTCGTCCTCTTCGGCTCCGGCGTCGGCGCCAGCATCGTCACCCCGGACGTGGAGCAGGGCCGGGCCGTCGAATGGGGGCATCTGACGGTACGGGTGCGCGGGCGGCGCTGCCGCTGCGGCTCGCTGGGCTGCCTGGAGGCGTACGCGGGCGCGGAGGCGCTTCTCGACCGCTGGCGGGAGGAGGGCGGACGTCCGCCCCGGGGCACCGACGAGGAGACCGCGCTCAGCGCGATGCTCGCCGCCGCCCACCCGGCCGACGGCGGCGAACCGGACGCCGTGGCGCTCACCCTCCTCGACGAGACGGCCGAGTACCTCGGCGCGGGCCTCTCCGACCTGATCAACCTCTTCCAGCCCGAGCGCATCCTCATCGGCGGCTGGGCGGGCCTGGAACTCGGTGTGCGCTTCCTGTCCGCCGTACGCCGCCACGCCACCGCGTACGCCCTGCGCCACCCGGCGGAGAAGGTCACCGTGGAACTGGGCCGCCTGGGCCCCGACGCGGTCACCGTGGGCGCGGCGATCCTCCCGCTGGCCGACTTCTTCACCCGCGGCGGCCGCCGCCCCGAGCCGCTCCCCACGGGCCCGGAACCGGCCTGGCGCACGGCACTGGAGGAACGGGCGCCGCACTGACGTGGGGCTGGTGGTGGGGGAGGTGCGCGTAGGCATTGCGCCACCCTGCCGGGAAGGTCACCGTGCCGCCGGGCCGACCGGGCCCCGATGCGGTCACCGCGGATGCGGCGGTCCTGTCGCCGGCCGCACTGTCGTTTCGCGGGTCGCGGGGGAGGTGCGCGGACGGCCCGCGTCACCCGGCCGAGAAGGTCACCGTGGAGTTGGTCGGCGGCGGGCCCGGTGCCTGCCTGGCGCGCCGCGCGCCGCACTGACGTTTCGCCCCGTGCGGGGGTGGTACTCGCTTCGCCTCAGTGCCAGCGGGAAGGAGCGGGCCGTGACCGACCACCGCGACGAGGGGCCCGGCGAGCAGGGGCCGCCGGTGCCGCGTGATCTGCCGGATCAGCAGGCCGGGGCGGGCGACGACCCCTGGGACGTCGACGAGTCCGACCCGACGGAACCGGAGGCCGACGCGGAGCCTGACGCGGCCGACCCGGACACCCCCGACACCGACGAGGCGGGTACCGGGCGGCGTGGCGCGCCGCACGCGTCCGGGGTGCATCCCGGACAGCCCGTGCCGGACGAACCGCCGGGCTGAGCCGCGTCACGCGCGCGACCACTCCAGCAGCCGTTCCACCGGCCAGGTCGTCACCACCCGCTCCGCGGGCACCTCGCACTCCTCGGCCCGCGCGCAGCCGAGGATCTGCCAGTCCAGTTGGCCGGGCGCGTGCGCGTCGGTGTCCACCGAGAACAGCGTGCCCGCGTCCACGGCCCTGCGCAGCAGCCGGCGCGGCGGGTCGAGCCGCTCGGGCCGGCTGTTGATCTCCACCGCCGTACCGGCCTCGGCGCAGGCCGCGAACACCTCGTCCGCGTCGAACCGCGACTCCGGCCGGCCCTTCCCGCCCACCAGCCGTCCGGTGCAGTGGCCGAGGATGTCCGCGTGCGGATCGCGGACGGCGTTCACCATGCGCCGGGTCATCGCGGGGGCGTCCATCCGCAGCTTGGAGTGCACGGAGACGACGACCACGTCGAGCCGCTCCAGCAGTTCCGGCTCCTGGTCGAGGGAGCCGTCGTCGAGGATGTCGCACTCGATGCCGGTGAGCAGCCGGAACGGCGCCCAGGTGGCGTTCAGCTCCTCGACGGCCTCCAGTTGGCGGCGCAGCCGCTCCGGCGACAGCCCGCGGGCCACCGTCAGCCGGGGGGAGTGGTCGGTCAGGACGGCCCACTCGTGGCCGAGGGCGGCCGCGGCGCGGCCCATCTCCTCGATCGGGCTGCCGCCGTCCGACCAGTCGGAGTGCAGATGACAGTCCCCCCGCAGCAGCGCCCGCAGCCCCGCGCCGGCCCCGTCCTCCGTGAGCGGACGCCCCGCCTCCGCCTCCAGCTTGGCCAGATACGACGGCACCTCGCCGGCCAGCGCCTCCCGCACCACCTGCGCGGTCTTCGGGCCGACGCCCTTGAGCGACTCCAGCGTCCCGGCCGCCGCCCGCTCGCCGATCTCGCCGTCGGGCAGCTCCGCCAGCACCCGGGACGCCGTACGGAAGGCCCGGACGCGGTACGTCGGCGCCAGTGACCGTTCCAGCAGGAAGGCGATCCGGTCCAGGGCCTCGAGGGGATCCATCGCCACCTCCCGGCTCCGCCTCCTTGGTCCACCTCCTGGATCCAGGGTTCCCCAGGTCGGTCCGGCCCGCATGTCACGGAATGCCATGATTCGCCCCGGAAGATTCCGTGATTCCGCTTTACCCTCTAATACATGACCGAAGTCGCGAGCCCTCACATCTCCAATCCACGGATCATGGTGCTCGGGGTGCAGCCGGGCACGCCGCCGTTCCGGATCGTGGAGATCGACGGTGAAGTGGTCGGTGCGGCGACGGCCGTCACCGACGTCCTGGAGACGGCCGCCGCGTTCGGCATCACCGTCCACGACCTCGACGATCCGGACGTCGTGCGCTGGGTGGGCGGCGACCGCTACACCTGGAAGCCCCGCTAGGCCCGCCGGCCCTGCTGGGCCCTGACCGCCCGGCGGGGCCTGCGGGCGTGCACGGCCCGGCCGACGCGCCGGCCGAGCAGCAGCCAACCGATCAGCGCGCCCGCGGTGTTGAGGATGACGTCGTCGATGTCGAAGGCGCGCCCGGTGACCAGCGCGCCCTGGGCGAACTCCACGAGGAGCATCACCGACGCGGTCAGCAGCAGCACGCTCAGCAGGCCGCGCGCCCGGGGCGCGACGACCGGCACCAGAATGCCGAACGGCACCCCGAGCAGCACGTTCCCGCCGATCTGCTTGACCGCGTCGCGCACCGTGGACCGCTCGACGTAGGCCCGCAGCGAGTCGCCCGGCCGCAGATTGGAGTGCACCAGCGCCTCGGAGGCGGGCGACGGCTCCAGGGTGAGCCGGGCCAGTACGACCGCGAACCCCACCATGAAGGCGAACGCGAACAGCATCGCCAGCAGCCGCAGGGGGAGCGGGAGCGGCGCCTCCGTACGAGGACCGGTGGTGTCCGGCCGGGTGGTGCGTGGACTTGCCGCTTCCCTGGCCATGCGATGGTCCTCCAGTCCTCGTCCGGCCTGCGTCGGTGCTCGGTTACCCGCGTTCCGTCGGGGGATGCGGGTCCTAGGTGCCGTACGACACCGTGACCTTGGTGAAGCCGAGGGAGTGCAGCAACCCCTCCAGCATGTCGGTGGTGTTGGTCTCGGCGCGGGCGGTCAGCTCGCTGTCCTTCGCCGCGTCCCCGATGTGCCGTACGGCGAGCTTCTGCACGGCCTGTTCGCCGTTCGGGTTGTCCGAGAACAGATCGCCGATGCGGTCGAAGAGGCCGCGCTGCTTGGAGACCGCGTAGGAGCGGTCGGGGTCGAGGGCGGGGGTGCCGAGGCGGGCGTGCGGCAGGTGCAGCGTGGCCGTGGTGCGGTCCTCGTTCACCTTCACGTCGCCCTTGCCGACCTTGCCGAGGTCCACATAGGCGTCCACGGTGCCCGCGCCGACGTAGAGGGTGCGGGTGCCGCGCAGTGCGTCGGGCAGGTACTTGGCGTCCTTCTCCAGGTCCACGACGACCTGGAAGTTGCCGGAGGCGGCGTCGTAACGGCTCATGTCCTGGATGGACTTGAGCAGCGCGGGGCCCGAACGGTCGTGGGTCTCCGTGCCGAAGAAGTCGCGCAGGCCGGGCAGCAGGCTGAGCCTGATCCCGGCGAACATCACGACGAGCACGACCACGACCGCGGTGAGCACCTTGGCCCAGCCGGGCAGGCGGGCGGGCAGACGGGCGGGGCGGCTCTTGCTGGGAGTCTTTGTGGGAGTCGTCATCGTGACGGCCCTCCTTCCTAGAGAGCGGCTTCCCACCGATCCCCGGTGCCAGACCGGCTTGTTGAGAACCTGTGACAGGCGTACGGCAGCGGCTGTATCACCCGATCGGCCGATTCGACCGCACCGGCTTCGGGTGGGGCGGTCCGCGGGTGGTCCGTAGCATGAGAGATCCCGTCTCCAGCCGGACGTGGTCAGCGAGGAGCCGATCGTGCGCGACATCTCCGTGTTCAGCGGCAGTGCCCACCCCGAGCTGGCCGCCGAGGTCTGTGCCCATCTCGGTGTGCCCCTGAGCCCCACCCGCGTCAGCCGGTTCGCCAACGACTGTCTGGAGGTGCAGCTCCAGGCCAACTGCCGGGAACGGGACGTCTTCCTGGTGCAGCCCCTGGTCCGGCCGGTGCAGGAACACCTCGTCGAACTGCTGATGATGTGCGACGCGGCCCGCGGCGCCTCGGCGGGCCGGATCACGGTCGTCATGCCGCACTACTCCTACGCCCGCTCCGACAAGAAGGACGCGCCCCGGATCTCCCTCGGCGGACGTCTGGTCGCCGATCTGCTGACGGCGGCCGGGGTGCACCGCGTGCTGACGATGACCCTGCACTCCCCGCAGGTCCACGGCTTCTTCTCGGTCCCGGTCGACCATCTGCACGCGCGCCGCGAGCTGGCCGCCCACTTCCGCCGCTACGACCTCAGCCGCACTACCGTCGTCTCGCCCGACCTCGGCAACGCCAAGGAGGCCGCCGCGTTCGCCCGGATGATCGGCGCCCAGGTCGCGGCCGGCGCCAAACAGCGTTTCGCCGACGACCGGGTCACCATCAGCGCCGTGATCGGCGAGGTCGCCGGGCGGGACGTGATCGTCCTGGACGACGAGATAGCCAAGGGCAGCACGGTCATCGAACTCCTCGCCCGGCTGCGGGAGTCGGGGGCCGGTCCGATCCGAGTGGCGTGCACGCACGGGCTGTTCGCGGGCGGCGCCCTCAAACGGCTCAGCGAACAGCCGGACGTGCTGGAGATCGTGTGCACCAACACCGTGCCGGTACCGGTCGAGGAGCACACCGACAAGCTGCGGATCCTGTCCATCGCCCCGGCCCTCGCGGAGGCCGTGCGCCGGATCCACAACGGCGAGTCCGTCAGCGCCCTGTTCGACGCGACGCGCAGCGAATAGACAGGAAGGAGCGGCATCGCGCACGTCGTCACCCAGGGGACCAGGGAGGGCTCGCAGTGGCGAAGGCGAAGTTCGAGCGGACCAAACCACACGTCAACATCGGCACCATCGGGCACATCGACCACGGCAAGACGACCCTCACGGCAGCCATCACCAAGGTGCTGCACGACAAGTATCCGGACCTCAACCCCTTCACCCCGTTCGACCAGATCGACAAGGCGCCCGAGGAGCGGCAGCGCGGCATCACGATCTCCATCGCCCATGTGGAGTACCAGACGGAACGCCGGCACTACGCGCACGTCGACTGCCCCGGCCACGCCGACTACATCAAGAACATGATCACCGGCGCGGCCCAGATGGACGGCGCGATCCTCGTCGTCGCCGGCACCGACGGGCCGATGCCGCAGACCAAGGAGCACGTCCTGCTGGCCCGCCAGGTCGGGGTGCCGTACATCGTCGTCGCGCTCAACAAGACCGACATGGTGGACGACGAGGAGATCCTGGAGCTGGTCGAACTGGAGGTGCGCGAGCTGCTCTTCGAGTACGACTTCCCGGGCGACGACGTGCCGGTCGTACGGGTCTCCGCGCTGCGCGCCCTGGAGGGCGACCCGAAGTGGACGCGGTCGGTGCTGGAGCTGCTGGACGCCGTCGACCGTGCGGTGCCCGAGCCGCAGCGGGACGTGGACCGGCCGTTCCTGATGCCGATCGAGGACGTCTTCACCATCACCGGGCGCGGCACGGTCGTCACCGGCCGGATCGAGCGCGGCACGCTACGGGTGCACAGCGAGGTCGAGATCATCGGCATCCACGAGCGCGCGACCCGGACCACGGTCACCGGAGTCGAGATGTTCCGCAAGCTGCTCGACGAGGGGCGGGCCGGGGAGAACGTCGGTCTGCTGCTGCGCGGGATCAAGCGGGAGGAGGTGGAGCGCGGACAGGTGGTGATCAAGCCGGGCTCGGTCACCCCGCACACCCGGTTCGAGGCGCGGGCGTACATCCTGTCCAAGGACGAGGGCGGCCGGCACACGCCCTTCTTCCAGAACTACCGTCCGCAGTTCTACTTCCGCACCACCGATGTGACGGGGGTGGTGACCCTGCCCGAGGGCACCGAGATGGTCATGCCGGGCGACAACACCACCATGACGGTGGAGCTGATCCAGCCGATCGCGATGGAGGAGGGGCTGAAGTTCGCCATCCGGGAGGGCGGGCGGACGGTCGGGGCCGGTCAGGTCACCCGGATCGTCGAGTAGGCGCCTCGGGGCGCCGTCATAACGTGCCGGACGCGGCCTCGGGTCTGCCCAGGGCCGCGTCCAGCGACGCCTGGGGCGGCAGCAGCCGGGACAGGCCGGTCGTCCGCAGGATGCGCAGGGTCAGCGGGTGGGTGCAGACCAGACGCAGCCGCCCGCCCCGGTCCAGGACCCGGCCGCGGGCCCGGTACAGCAGACGCAGCCCGGAGCAGTCGAAGAACTCGATCCGGGTCAGGTCGATCACGACCCGGGGGGCCGGGCCCTTGGTGGCGTCGTCGAGCCGCGCGGTGATCTCCGTCGCCGCGACGATGTCGATCTCGCCGCGGAACTCCAGCACCGTGTACCCGCGGTCCTGGCGGACCCGTAGATGCGGGGTGTCGCGGTGCGGAGCGTCCGTGGCGGGTTCCTGCTGCACGACGACATCGCCTCCAACCCGCTCCACCGGTCGGGAGCCTCCAACGGCGGGGGTGTGCACAGCAGTTCCCCGCTCCAGCAAGGTACCCCCGGTGGAGTGAATTCCAGCATGTTCGATTGACATATGTCTTCGAAATGAGGCCGTGTCGCAGACCAGTTTCCGCCTTTCTTTCACGCCGTGAGCGAAGGGGGCGGCGGCCGGATCGGGCCGGGGTCAGTCCATCGTCAGGACCAGCTTCCCGGTGGTGCGGCCGGTGTCGCCGAGCCGGTGCGCCTCGGCGGCGTCCGCCAGCGGGAACGTTCCCGCGATGGTGGCGCGCAGCTTTCCCGCCTCGGCCAGCGCGGCGATCGTGCGCATGCCGGTCCGGTCGGCGTCCACCACCGTGCGGACCGCCCGGACCCCGAGCCGCTCGGCCTCGTCGTAGAACTCCCGGGTGCCGACCGGGAGGATCGACACCACGATCCCGCCCTCGCGCAGCACTCGCAGCGAGCGCACGGAGGTGTCGCCGCCGAGGGTGTCCAGGACGACGTCGACGTCCTCGACCGCCTCGGTGACGTCGGTCTCCCGGTAGTCGATCACCTCGTCGGCGCCCAGCTCGCGCAGGAAGCCGTGCTTGGCGGCGCTCGCGGTGCCGATGACGTACGCGCCGCGCTCCTTGGCGATCTGCACGGCCACATGGCCGACTCCGCCGGCGGCGGCGTGGATCAGGACCCGCCGGCCCGGTTCGAGTCCGGCGGTCTCCACGAGGGTCTGCCAGGCGGTGAGCGAGACCAGCGGCAGGGCGGCCGCCTGGACGTGGTCCAGGGCGGCCGGCTTGTGCCACAGGGCGCGGGCCGGGGCGACGGCGTACTCCGCGTGCGAGCCGTGGCCGTACGGGTACGGCAGCATGCCGAAGACCTCGTCGCCGGGCGCGAAGTCCGCCACGCCGATGCCGACGGACTCGACGGTGCCGGAGAGGTCCCAGCCCAGGACGAACGGCGGGCCGCCCAGGTGGCCGCCGGTCGCGCGGTGCTTCCAGTCGGTGGGGTTGAGGCCGGCGGCGCGGACGCGGACGAGGACCTGGTTGGTACGGGGTTCGGGCCGCGGGACGTCCCTGAGGGTGAGGACCTCGGGTCCCCCGAGGGAGTCCTGGGTGAGGGCGCGCATGGTGAGGGTCTGGGTGTTCGTGGTGGTCATGCGGACCAGCCTGCCGGGGTCCTGCCCTCCGGGGAATGGCATGATTGCCATTCTTCGATAAGATTCTGCCATGCGAGACGAACGGCGGGTGGCACAGCGGGCCGAAGGGCGTCCCCATCGTGTGGTCGTCCTCGCCCTCGACGGCGTCTACCCCTTCGAACTGGGCATCCCGAGCCGGGTCCTCGGCTCGGCCGACGGCCGCTACGAGGTGCTGACCTGCTCCGTCGACGGCCTCCCGGTCCGCACCAGCGCCGACTTCACGGTGGGCGTCGAACACGGCCCGGCGGCGCTGGACGACGCCGACACGGTGGTGATCGCCCCCGGCACCGACTGGGTCACGGCCGAGCTGCCGGAGCCCGTCCGCGCCGCCCTCGCCAGGATCCGGCCCGGCGCCCGGCTGGTCTCCATCTGCACCGGCGCCTTCGTGCTCGCCGCCGCCGGTCTCCTCGACGGGCGCCGCGCCACCACCCACTGGCAGTTCGCCGACCGCTTCCGCCGGCAGTTCCCGCAGGTCGAACTGGACCCCGGTGTGCTGTTCGTCGACGACGGCGGGGTGCTGACCTCGGCGGGGGCCGCGTCCGGGGTGGACGCCTGTCTGCACCTCCTCCGCGAGGACCACGGCAGCGACCTCGCCAACCGGGTGGCCCGGCGCTGCGTGGTCCCGCCGTTCCGGGACGGCGGCCAGGCCCAGTACATCGAACAGCCCGTGCCCGAGACCGGCGCGGCGAGCACGGCGGCCACCCGCGCGTGGGCGCTGGAACGCCTCGCCGACCCCCTCACCCTGACCGACCTCGCCGCCCACGCCCGCATGAGCCTGCGCACCTTCGCCCGCCGCTTCCACCACGAGGTCGGCCTCAGCCCCGGCCGCTGGCTCATCCAGCAACGCGTCGCCCACGCCCGCCACCTGCTGGAATCCACCGACCTCCCCATCGACGAACTGGCCACCCGCTCCGGCTTCGCCACGTCCGCGTCCCTGCGCCAGCACCTCCACGCGGCGATCGGCGTGTCCCCACAGACGTATCGAAGGACGTTCCAGACGACCCGGTGACGGGGCCTGCGGCGTCGGTCTGAGGGTGGGTGGTCGGTCCTCGTGTCGGCGGCTGCCACGCGTCCAGGGCACGGGGGGCCGTGCGGTGAGGGCGGGCGGCCGGCGCCTGGGGCCACCGGTCGGTAGGAGCGGGCCCGGCTGCCATGGACGGGGGACCCGGGGCCCTCACCCCCCAGCGGCCAGGCGGGTGTGACACCCGGCGGCCCCGCCGTGCGGCACTTGCATGCGGACCGCTTGGTGGCTCGCGTCGGCGGCAGGCGTGCGCGGGCAGGGGCGTTCGTCCTGCGCATCGGCGTGGGTGCCCGCGACGACCGGTGGCCGCGCCGTGTGCCACGCGTCCGGCGTGCGCGGAACCCGGTTGGCTCGGGCGTGGGCCGGGGGCGCCCGGGGCGGGCCGCTTGTCCCGTCGCCCCCCGGGTGTCACCGTCCGTCCGGCAGGTTGCGAGGCCGCCGTTCCCCCCCCGCGTCAGCGGCCGCCGTGCGGCCCTGCCGCCTGTCTCGGGCGCATGCCGGGGGTGCCCGGCAGGGGCGAGTGGCGCACCGCGCGCGGGCCGCCGTTCCAGTGCCCCCCGCGTCACCGCCCCCGCCCCCCTCTCTCTCAGCGGCTGGCGTGCAGCGCCACCAGCAATTGCCATACCTGGTCCGCGATTTCCTCAGGCGTGCCCGGGAGGGTGCCGTGGAGCCAGTCGGCGAGGACTCCGGTGAAGGTTGCGGCGACCGCCGAGGCGATCAGCGGGGCGTCCCGTGCGCCCGCGCGTTCTCGTTCGCGGAGGCTGTACGCGCGGAGGTCGCGGTACAGGACCTGGCCCAGGGGGCCGCCGCCGCCCGGGGGGAGCAGGGTGCGGTACAGCGCCAGGTGCGGGGTCAGGGAGGCGAAGAACTCCGGGAGCGCGGCCGGTGCGCGTACCGGGTCCGGGCGGCCCCGCCAGGCGTGCAGCGCCTCCACCGCCTCGCGTACGACGTCCGCGCAGGCGTCGACCGCGAGGGCCTCCAGGTCGGCGTAGTGCACGTAGAACGTGGCCCGGCCGACGCCCGCCCGCCGTACCAGCGCGGCCACGCCGACCTCCGCCAACGGCCGCTCCGCGCACTCCTGGAGCAGTGCCTCGCGCAGCCGTGCCCGGGTGCGTGCCGCCCGCGGGTCCTCGGGCTCCGCGCGGGTCATCGTGCGGCGAGGACCGCGGCCAGCGCCACCGCGCCGGGCAGGGCCTGGGCGAGCAGGATCCGGCGGTTCGCGGTGACCCCGCCGTACACGCCCGCGACGATCACGCACGACAGGAAGAACACCTGGGCGCGGAACCCGGTCGGGTCGGCGGCGATCAGCCCCCACACCAGACCGGCCGCGAGGAAGCCGTTGTAGAGGCCCTGGTTGGCGGCGAGCGGGGCGGTCCGCCGTGCCATCTCGGCGTCGAAGCCATGGAAGGACATCCCCGGCCTCCGCTGCCACAGGAACATCTCCATCACCAGGATGTAGACGTGCAGCGCGGCCACCAGCGCGACGAGCACGTTCGCCAGGATCTCCATGGACTCCGACTCCCTCAACTTCTTGGACAGGTGTCCATCATAGCGGGACACCTGTCCAAGAAGTCCAGCCGGGAGCCTCACGCGTCCGGCGCCGCGTACACCCGCTCGCCGCCCACGTACGTCAGGGCCACCCCCGTCCCCGCGATCGCCTCCGGCGGCCCCGCGAACGGGTCCCGGTCCAGGACGACCAGGTCGGCCAGCGCGCCCGGCCGCACCACGCCGGTGTCGTCGAGCCGGTTCACGTACGCCGAACCCGCCGTGTACGCCGTCAGCGCCCGGGCCAGGGAGATCCGCTCCCGAGGCAGGAACACCGGCCGCGAGCCGCCGGGTTCGACCCGGTTGACCGCGACATGGACGCCCTGGAGCGGATCGGGGCTGCTGACCGGCCAGTCGCTGCCCGCCGCCAGCCGGGCCCCCGAGCGCAGCAGCGCCCCGAACGGGTACTGCCACCCCGCCCGTTCCGCCCCGAGGAAGGGGATCGTCAGCTCGTCCATCTGGGGTTCGTGCGCCGCCCACAGCGGCTGGATGTTCGCCGTCGCCCCGAGCGCAGCGAACCGCGGCACGTCGTCCGGATGCACCACCTGGAGGTGCGCCAGATGCGGCCGGGTGTCGCTCGGCCCGTTCGCCGCCCGCGCCGCCTCCACGGCGTCCAGCGCGTCCCGTACGGCCCGGTCGCCCAGCGCGTGGAAGTGGCACTGGAAGCCGAGCGCGTCCAACTCGGTCACGTACTTGGGCAGTTGCTCCGGGTCGACGAAACTCGTGCCCCGGTTGGCCGTCGCGCAGCCGCACGCGTCGAGATACGGGTCCAGCAGCGCGGCCGTGCCGTTCTCGGCGACCCCGTCCAGCATCAGCTTCACGCTGTCCGCCCGGAACCGGCCGTGCGCCGACCGCGCCCGCAGCTCGACCAGCTCCGGTATCTGCTCGGCCCCGCGCGTCCGGTCCCACCACAGGGCGCCGACGACCCGCGCGGTCAGCGATCCGTCCCGCGCGGCCGTGAGGTACGCGTCCGTCGGGTCCGGCATCCCCGGGAAGACGCCGATCAGCGCGTCCTGCCAGGCCGTGACGCCGAGCGCGTGCAGCCGGCGCTGGGCGTGCAGCAGGGCGGCCAGCCGGTCGGCCGCCGTGTCGGGCGGGGCGAGCCGGCCGACGAGCTGCATCGCGCCCTCCTGGAGCGTGCCGGCCGGCTCCCCGGACGCGGTCCGCTCGATCCGCCCGTCGGCCGGGTCGGGGGTGTCCCGGGTGATGCCGGCGATCTCCAGCGCGCGCGAGTTCACCCAGGCGCCGTGATGGTCGCGGTTGGGCAGATAGACCGGCCGGTCAGGGACGACGGAGTCGAGGAGTTCCCTGGTCGGCGTACCGCCCTCGAACGCCTCCATCGACCAGCCGCCGCCGGTGATCCACTCCCGCTCGGGATGCGCGTCGGCGTAGGCGCGGACGGCGGCGAGGGTCTCCCGCGCGGTCCTCGCCTTCGTCAGATCGCACCGGGCGAGTTCGAGCCCGGCCGGCACCGGGTGGACGTGCGCGTCCTGGAAGCCCGGCAGCAGCAGCCGTCCGGCGAGGTCCACGACCTCGGTGCGCGGCCCGGCCAGCTCGCGCAGCTCCGGACCGCCGACGGCCGTGATCCGGTCGCCGGTGACGGCCACGGCGGACACCCGGCCGTCGGGGGTCACCCGGCCACTGGGGGCCGTCGGGCCGTCGGGGGTCTCTCCGCCGTCGGGGGTGAAGACGGGGCCGCCGATGAACAGCAGGTCTGCGTGCATGATCCGTTCCTTGTGCGTGGTGGGGGGGGGGGCTGGGTCAGTGGGTGGCCAGCAGCCGGGGCGCGTCCGCGTCGGTCCCGGTGCCCGTGCGGAAGTACGGGGACCTGCGCACCCACTTGGCCCAGGCCGCGGCCACCAGACCGGACGCGATCATCACCAGGGGAGTGAGCAGCAGGAACCAGCCGTTGTCCGGGCTGATCTCCAGATGGTCGGTGGAGGTGTAGAAGGACCAGCAGAGATAGCCGCCGAGACAGAGCAGCGCCGCGGCGCTCAGCACCGGCGCCACCACCGCCCGCAGACCCTGCCGCCAGTCCTCCCGCAGCAGCCCCCGGAAACGCACCGCGGCCGCGAGGGCGGTGAGCGCGTAGGACAGGGCGACGATGATGCCGACCGCGTTCACCGTCGCCATGATCATGTCGGCCAGGCGCGGGATCACCAGGGCCAGCGCCGCCACCGCCGCGGCCAGCGCCCCGATCAGCACGGTCCCGGCGGCCGGGGTGCCGTAGCGCGGGCTGACCCGCGACCAGACCGGCCCGAGCGTACGGTCCCGGCTCATCGCGAACATGCCCCGCGCCGTCGGGATGACCCCCGCCTGGAGCGAGGCCACCGCCGAGAACATCAGCGCGACCAGGGGCAGCGCGGCCAGCGGCTGCGAGGCGAGCCGTTCGCCGAAGAAGGCGAGGCCCTCCGCGCCGTGCCCGGCCAGCTCCTCCTCGGACAGCACCCGCTGGAAGGCGACCGAGCCGAGCAGGAACAGCAGCACCATCGTGACCAGCGTGATCAGACCCGCCCGGGACGCGTCGCGCGGATCGCGGACCTCCTCGGTGACGGTGAACGCGGCCTCGAAGCCCCAGTAACAGAACACCGACAGCAGCAGCCCCTGCGCCAGCGCCGTCGCCGAGGGGATGCCGAACGGGTTGAACCAGCTCAGGCTGAAGGCGTGCGGGCCGGTGACGATGCCGTAGCCGCAGAAGCCCAGCAGCACGACGTACTCGAAGACCAGCAGCCAGGTCTGGAGCCGGGCCGCCGTGCGCACACCGGTGACGGCGGTCAGGGTCACCGCGAGCAGCACGGCCAGGCCCAGCAGGGTCGTCTGGGCGGTGGACCCCGGGTCCAGCGCGAGGCCGCCGAGCGAGTGGATCCCGGCGTCCCCGGCGAGCTGGATCAGCGCCGAGCCGGTCACCGCCGTGGTGTACGCGAGGAACGCGATCGTCGCCACGATGCTCACCCAGCCCACCATGAAGCCGAGCCACGGATTGAGGGAACGGCCCACCCACACATAGCCGTTGCCGGCGTTCGGCTCCACCCGGTTGAGCCGGGTGTAGGCCCCCGCGATGCCCAGCACCGGCAGGAACGCCAGCAGCATGATCGCGGGCAGATGCAGTCCCACCACACCGGCCGTGACCCCGAGGCCGATGCCGATGCTGGTGGTCGCCGCCGTACTGGACGCGGCGATGGCGATCCCGTCGATCACACCGAGGGACCTGCGCAGCACGGGCCGCGCGGGAGGGTCGACGCCGTAGGGCTTGTCGGTCATGGCCAGCACTCCGCTCGCACCGGAGGGGCCTGGGCGGCCCCGGTGAACGCAGATGAAACCGGCGGGGGACTTAACAGGTCAACGGTGTTGTCGTAAGGTGCCGACCATGCGGACCATGCGGACCGTGTTCCCGGCCCCAGGCACCGGAGGGATCCCATGACCGAGCGAGTCGTCGCACCGGACGCCCGCAGACGCCGCCGTCCCACCAAGCAAGGCGTCGTGCTCTCCGAGGAACTGATCGTCGCGACGGCGCTGCGGCTGATCGAGGAGCACGGCGCCGAGGCCCTCTCCGTGCGCCGCCTCGGCCGCGCCCTGGGCGCCGACCCCAGCAGCCTCTACCGGTACTTCCGGCACACCGACGACCTGATGCTCGCCATCGCCGACGAGCTGATCGGCCGCACCCTGCGCGCCTGGCGGCCCACCGGCGACTGGCTGGCCGACCTGCGCGAACTCGGCCTGCGGATGCACGCGGGCGCCCTCGCGCACCCCAGGGCGGCCATCCTCAGCGCCTATCGGGTGACCGGGCGGGTCCATGAGATCCAGGCCGTGGAGACCATCCTCGGCGTGCTGCGCGGGGCCGGGTTCCCCGACCCGGAGGCGGTGCGGATCTACCACGCCTTCGTGGACCAGACCCTCGCCTTCGGCGCCCTGGACTCGGCGCACGTCGCCCTGCCGAAGGCGGCCCGGGAGGCGGAGGCCGAGGTGTGGCGGACCACGTACGGCACGCTGCCCGCCGCCACCCACCCGCATGTCGCGGCGACCGCCCGGTATCTGCGGGAGTCCATGCGGCACAGCTCCTACCCGGCCGCGCTCGACCTGCTGCTCGACGCGGCCGCGGCCCGACTGGCGGCGGTCGGCGGGCGGACGGACGGCTGACGGCCACACTGGAAGCATGACCCGAGCACCGGTCCGCCCCGCGCGGCAGCGCAAGCACGACACGCTCCACCGGCTCGAACACGACGACCACGCGTGGGTCGCCACGGCCGCGCCGCCCACCGACGACGGCGCGGACGGCGCCGTGCCCTGGCTCGTGCCGCTGTCCTTCGTCTGGGACGGCGCCACCCTCCTCCTCGCGACCCCGGCCGCGGGCGTCACCGGCCGCAACCTGCTGGCGGGCGGTGCGGTACGGCTCGGTATCGGCGCGACGACCGACGTCGTGATGATCGAGGGCACCGCCACGGCCGTCCACCCCACCGAACTGCCCGAGGAGGACGCCGAGATCTTCGCCGGCAAGACCGGCTTCGACCCCCGCGAACTCCCCGAGCCCTACCTGTACTTCCACGTCCACCCGCGCCGCGTCCAGGCGTGGCGGACCCGCGAGGAACTCCCGGACCGCGAGCTGATGCGGGACGGCACCTGGCTGGTGGCCGACTGAGACGTCGGCGGCCGCCGGGAACGCCGGTGACCGTCCGAAACCGGGGTATCCGCAAGGTCCGGGGCCGCGACCGCCGTCCCGGACCGCGAAACCCCGGGAGGGACGACATGGCACTGGTGACTGCGGGTGTGGTGATGCTCGACTGCGCGGAGCCCGAGAAGCTCGCCGAGTTCTACAAGGGGCTGCTGGAGGGGGAGGAGAGCGAGGTGAGCGCCAACCGGCTGGAGATCCGGGGCGGCGACGGCACCCGGTTGGCCTTCCGCCGCGACGCCAACGCCACCCCGCCGAGCTGGCCCCGCCCCGAGAACGCCCTCCAGGCCCACCTGGAGTTCCTGGTCGAGGACCTCGACGAGGCCGAGCGCCGGGTCGTCGGCCTGGGCGGCCGCCCCCTGGAGGCCAAGCCGGCCCCCGAAGCCCATGAGGAGCGCCTCTTCTCGGACCCGGCGGGGCACTCCTTCACCCTGCGCCGGACCGTCTCCACGGCGCCGAAGCAGGGCTGACCCGCCGCGTGCCCGCCCCTCCCGCCCCTCCCCACGGGGCCGGTCCCGGCCGGGTCCGGCCCCGTGCCGTCGTCAGTCCCGGCCCTTCTTCCCCTTCTCCTTCTCCTTCGCCGGCCAGACCCCCGTACGGCGTTCGATGGCCACCGCGCCCGTGCGGTCGGCCGCGCTGCGGGCCGCGGCGAAGATCGCGCCCTGGACCGCCGCCGCGAGGATCACCTCGCCCCAGCCGCGGTCGCGGTCCAGGGCGTCCGGGGCGTCGTCCTCGTGCCGCAGCGCCCGCCACGCCGTACGGAAGGCGTAGCCGGCCAGCAGGCCGCCCGCCCAGCCGAAGAGGAATCCGACGGGCTGGTAGACGAGGGGCAGTTTCCGCTTCGCGTTCTTCTTGCTCACGTGGCTCTCCTCACTGTTCAGGGCCGGCCCCGGGCCGGGACCCTCTCGTCGGCGCGGACCGGACCCGGCGGCGTCCCGTTCCCGAACGGCCGTCCGCCCAGCGTCTCCCGCCCGTGCGGGGCGAGCCAGCCGGACAGGTCGGGGCCGAGCGGGACGATCCGGGTCGGGTTGATCCCGGTGTGCACCTGGTAGTAGTGCCGTTTGATGTGGTCGAAGTCGACCGTGTCGCCGAAGCCCGGCGTCTGGTAGAGATCCCGCGCGTACGCCCACAGCACCTGGTTCTCCGCCAGTTTCCACCGGTTGCACTTGAAGTGGCCGTGGTACACCGCGTCGAAACGGACCAGCGTGGTGAACAGCCGGATGTCCGCCTCGGTGATCGTCGCACCGACCAGGTACCGCTGCCCGGCGAGCCGCGACGCGAGCCGCTCCAGCCGCCGGAAGACACCCGCGCAGGCCGCCTCGTACTCGTCCTGCCCGCTCGCGAACCCGGCCCGGTACACGCCGTTGTTGACGTCCTCGTACACCTCGGCCATGACCGTGTCGATCTCGTCCCGCAGCTTCTCCGGGTAGAGGTCGGGCGCGCCGGGCCGGTGCAGGTCCCGCCACTCGGTTGCGAGGTCGAGGGTGAGCCGCTGGTAGTCGTTGGTCACGAGCCGCCCGCTCTCCACGTCGACCACCGCCGGAACGCTGACCCCGCCCGGGTGGCCGGGTTCCCGGCGTTCGTACGCCTCGCCGAGGTAGCGGATGCCGAGGACCGGGTCGCGGCCGTCGGGGTCGAGGGTGAAGCGCCAGCTCCGGTCGTCCTGGATCGGATCGGCGATCGCCATCGACAGCGCGTCCTCCAGCCCGAGCAGCCGCCGTGAGATCACCGCCCGGCTCGCCCACGGACAGGCCCGGCTGACCACCAGCCGGTAGCGTCCCGCCTCCACCGGCCAGCCGTCCCGGCCGTCCGCGGTGATCCGGTCGGTGAACCGGCTCCTGGACCGGGTGAACTTCTGATGGCCGTACGCGCTGTTTCCCCCGCTCATGGAGATCCTCCCGTCGCTCGCGGTCGCGTGTTCCCCTCACCGCGTTCCCCGATCTCCGCGTACGCACCGCAGGAGTCCCGCGCCGGGGCCTCGGGGCAGCGGAAAGCCCCGCCGCGACGGGGGAGCGCGGCGGGGCCCGACAGTCCGGTGCCCGGTCCGCGAGGGTTCATGCGCGCCCGGCGGTAGATTTTTCTACGCGTCCGCCGCCGGGTGCCGTCCGCCCAGGTCAGTCGGCCGCCGGTGTCAGCACGAAGACCGGAATCTCCCGATCCGTCTTCTTCTGGTAGTCGGCGTAGGGCGGGAACGCGGCGACGGCCCGCTCCCACCACCGCGCCTTCTCCTCGCCGGTGACCTCACGGGCCGTCATGTCCTGCTTGACCGTGCGGTCCCGCAGCTCCACATGGGGGTCGGCCTTGACGTTGTGGTACCAGACCGGGTGCTCGGGCGCCCCGCCCTTCGAGGCGACCAGGGCGTACTCCCCGTCGTGCTCGACCCGCATCAGCGGCGTCTTGCGGATCTTCCCGCTGCGGGCGCCCCGCGTGGTCAGCAGGATCACGGGCAGCCCCGTGTCCTGCAAGGTCGTCCCCTCGGTGCCGCCGGAGCTCTCGTACAGCTCCACCTGCTCACGCACCCACTGGGTCGGACTCGGCTCGTACTCGCCTTCGAGCGGCATGGCTCTCCGTCCTCTTCGTAGCGTCGGCTGACGCCTCGATTCAACAACGGCCCGCCCGGGATTCGTCCGCACCGGGCCGAGCCCCGGCCACCTCTTCACCTCCCGGCCCTCAGGCCACCGTGCCCACCGCCAGCACGGTCATCACCGCGCTCGACACCAGCGCCGTGACCAGCCGCCCCCGGTGACCCGTCAGAGCCCGCCCGAGCAGCGCCCCGCCCCCGGCGACCAGCACCTGCCAGCTCGCCGACGCGGCGAACGCCGCTCCCACGAACACCCCTTGTTCCAGGGGCCGTACGGCCTCGGAGGCCCCGCTGCCGAGGACCAGGGCGGCGAAGTAGACCACGGTGGCCGGATTGAGCAGGGTGATCCCCAGCAGACTCAGAAAGGCCCGCCGGGCGGACGGCGGTGGCGGCACGGCCCGCACGGCGAGATACCGCGCCCGGTACCGGCGTACGGCGGTCAGCGCGCCCCGGGCGGCCAGCGCCAGCAGGACCAGGGCCGAGGCCCAGCGCAGCGGCACCAGCACCGGCCGCAGCGCGACCGCGACGGCCGAGCCGCCGACGGTGGCCAGCAGGGCGTACAGCCCGTCGGCGGTGGCGACCCCGAGGGCGGCGCACACCCCGGTACGCAGGGAGGTCCGCGCGGTCAGCGAGACGAGGTAGGTCGCGACGGCCCCGACCGGTACGGCGATCCCGTACCCGGCGACCAGCCCCGCGACGAGCGCGCCCGTCACGGGTGCGAGGGATCGAGCCTCCGCCGGCCGCCGGACTGCTGCTGTCGCCGCGCGGGAACGGCGTCGGCGGGCGTCAGCGGCAGAAGGGTGTGCTTCATGAACATGGCCGGATCCTGCGGTCCCGGCCCACCTTCCGGCAAGCGGATTTCACCTGCCGGCGCATCGGCGAGTGCTTGCCCGGCGGCCTGCTCGCTCGGCGGCCTGCTTGCCCGGGTTGCGGTTGCCTGGCCCGCGCCTGTCCGGGCTGCGCCGACCTGGTGTGTGCGTGTCCCGGCCCGCGGGCTGCGCGGGCCCGGCTTGCGCCTGCCCGGGCCCGCGGGCTGCGCCGGTCGTGCCCGCCCCGCGGCGCGCTCCCGCCGCGGCCCGCCGCCGGCCGGGCCTGTGACTGCCCTGACCCGCTCACATCCCGGCCCGCGACGGTCTCGACCCGCGACGGTCTCGGCCCGCGACGGTCTCGGCCCGCGACGGTCTCGGCCCGCGACGGTCTCGGCCCGCGACGGTCTCGGCCCGCGACGGTCTCGACCCCCTCTCGCCCCTAACGGCCGCCCGGCCGCCCGGCCGGATCAGCGTCCGTCGCGCAGCAGGGCGCAGACGAAGTCCTCCTGGAGGGCCCGCAGCCGTTCCAGGCGGGCCGGGGCCACGGTCTTGTTGATCTGGGAGGTCACGGAGAACGTCAGGGAGCGGCGGCCGTCGGGGGTGGCGGCCATGAGCTGGGTGTAGCCGGGGAAGTTGCCGGTGTGGCCGAGGACCGTGCCGCAGCGCGTCTGGTAGCGGAAGACGGCCAGGCCGGCGGTGTTGCGGCCCGGCCCCGCCGGTTCCGACGCGCCCTGGATCCAGCGCCGTTGCTCCCGAACGACCTGCTTGCCGTACAGCGCCCCGCCGACGTACCCGCGCACGAAACGCGTCGCGTCGGAGGGCGTGGAGACGATCCCGCCGGACGCCCAGACGCCGGAGGCGCTCAGCACCTCGCTGACGTCCTCGGGCGGGGCGGGCGGGCTCACGTCGTAGCCGTGCAGATACGGCGCCGGCATCCGGTAGCCCTGCGGCAGGCTGGTGCGCCGCAGGTCCAGCGGCCGGTAGACCAGCTTGCGCAGCAGCTCCTCGTACCGGGTGCCGGTGGCGGCCTCGGCCATCAGCGCGACGGCGATGTTGTCGGAGTTGGAGTACCGGTACCGGCTGCCCGGCCGGAACCGCAGCGGCTCGCCGGCCACGTAGTCGAGGAGCCGCCGTGAGTCGAAGCGGTGGCGCGGGTCGGCGGTCAGCACCCTCAGGAACGCGGGCGACTCGGTGTAGTCCGGCAGCCCGCTGGTGTGGTTCAGGAGCTGACGCAGCGTCACCGAGCCCCAGGCGCGCGGCAGTCGGGGGAGCCGCTTGCGCAGGGTGTCGTCCAGCCGCAGCGCGTGCCGGTCGACCAGGGACAGCGCCACCGCGCCGCTGAACGCCTTGGCGGTGCTGGCGATCCGCATGTGGTCGTCCGGGCGGGGCGCGCGCCCGGTGGCGAGGTCGGCCACGCCCGCCCGCACGATCCGGGTCTCCTTGTCGCGCCGCAGCACGGCGATCGCCCCGGGCGGACCGCCCGGCGAGGCCACGAACGCGGCGAGCCGGCGCTGGAGGGCGCTTTCGTCCGGCGGCGGCGCGGCCGTGGCACCGGCCGGCCCGGCCCCGGCCACCGCCGGGATCAGCGCCCCCAGACAGAGGGCGACGACGGTCACCGCCCGCAGCCGCGACCGCGGCGGGGCAGGGCGCGAGGACATGGACATCGGGGCTCCCGGAAGACGGACGGACCTACCGGAGGTCAAGCCTTCGGACACCGGCACCGCCCTGCCTCCCGGACTACTGCACACGGCCCAGACCCCGTCCCGAGGGCCCCGTTCAGTAGGGTGCGCGGATGACCGAACAGGACGAGCAGCGGCCCTTCCTCTACGTCGTCGTCTGCGCCGCCGGGATCGCCTCGGGTGTCGGCACGCTGATCGGCGCCGCCCGCGAGCGGGGGTGGCGGGTCGGGGTCATCGCGACGCCGCACGCCATGAACGGCTTCTTCGACACCGCCGCCGTGGAGGCGCTGACCGGACGCCCGATCCGCTCCGCCTGGCGGCGCCCGGACGATCCCCGTCCCTTCCCCGACCCCGACGCGGTCGTGGTCGCCCCGGCCACCTTCAACACGATCAACAAGTGGGCGGCCGGCATCGCCGACACCCTGGCGCTCGGCACCCTGTGCGAGGTGACGGCGACGGGCGTCCCGGTCGGCGTCCAGCCGTGCGTCTCCGCCGCCCTCGCCACCCATCCGGCCTACCGGGAAAGCCTGATACGGCTGCGCGGGATGGGCGTACGCTTCGGATCCCCCTACGACGGCGCGGACGGCACAGAGTTCGGGTGGAAGCCGGCGTTGGACCTGGTACGTCAGGAGCGGTGACGATGCAGTACGTGAAGCTCGGTTCGACGGGTCTGGACGTGTCGCGGATCTGTCTGGGCTGCATGACCTACGGTCTGCCCGACCGGGGCGTGCACGAGTGGACCCTCGACGAGGAGGCGTCCCGTCCGCTGATCCGGCAGGCGCTGGAGGCCGGCGTCACCTTCTTCGACACCGCGAACGTCTACTCCGACGGCACCAGCGAGGAGATCGTCGGCAGGGCGCTGCGCGACTTCGCCCGGCGCGACGAGATCGTCCTCGCCACGAAGGTGCACAGCCGGATGCGGACCGGGCCCAACGGCGCGGGACTGTCCCGCAAGGCGATCCTGTCCGAGCTGGACAACAGCCTGCGCCGGCTCGGCACCGACCACGTCGACCTCTACCAGATCCACCGCTTCGACCCGCACACCCCGGTCGAGGAGACCATGGAGGCGCTGCACGACGTGGTGAAGGCGGGCAAGGTCCGCTATCTCGGGGCCAGTTCGATGTACGCCTGGCAGTTCGCCAAGATGCAGCACGCCGCCGAACTGCACGGCTGGACGCGCTTCGTCTCCATGCAGAACCACTACAACCTCCTCTACCGCGAGGAGGAGCGCGAGATGCTGCCGCTCTGCGCGGACCAGGGTGTCGGCGTACTGCCCTGGAGTCCGCTGGCCCGCGGCCGGCTGACCCGCGACTGGGGCACCGTCACCGAGCGCAGCGCGACCGACGACTTCGGCGGCCGTCTCTACCTGGACGGCGACCACGCGATCGTCGCCGCCGTCTCCCGGATCGCGGCCGGACGCGGCGTCCCCCGCGCCCGGGTGGCCCTCGCCTGGCTGCTGAGCCGGAGCACGGTCACCGCCCCGATCGTCGGCGCCGCCAAGCCCCACCATCTCGACGACGCGGTGGCCGCACTGGAACTGGAGCTGAGCGAAAAGGAGTTGGCGGAGCTGGAGCAGCCCTATAGCCCGCATCCGATCGCCGGACACTGACCGGTCCGGCGTTCGCTGCCGCGAGCGTCTCCGATAACCCCCTTTATATCGTCCCGTTTTGACGCCTCATCAATTCCGTTGTGGCCGCGCCCGGCGCACGAAACGACGGTATCTCTTGTTCCGCTTGGTCAGGCTGTGCAAAGGTGTGCCGTGTCGCGCACGGGTCGTGCTGTCCCGCGCCGTGCGCGAGAGGCCCCTCTTCGGCGTCCGCACCCCCCACGCTTCACCGAAGCAAATCTATTGGTCTGGACTTTTCCATGGTCCGGACTTGATGACGCATGCCCCCAGGAGGAATGCACTCGTGAATCACGCAGGCATGTCGAATTCCCCTTCGGCGCGCCGCCTGGACGCGACGGACGAACAGCTCGGCGCCGAGCTGAAGCAGCAGTGGACGGGAGCGTCGCCCGCCCCGTACCCCGTCGGCGAACTCCTCGACCGGCACTGGGAGGCGGCCTTCGCCTACGCGCGGCTGTGCACGGACGGGGAACGCGCGGCGGGCATGCTCACCACCGCCGCCTTCACCCGCCTCTTCGGCGCGACCCTGCGCCAGGACGGCCCCACCGCCGCCTGGCGCCCCCACCTCCTGGTGACCATCCGCCGGCTCGCCGCCGAATGGGACGCCGACGGCCCCCGCGACCTGCTCCACCCCGAACTGCGCTCCCACCACGGCGACGGCGAGCGAGTCGCCGCCCGGCTGCTGCCGCCCGCCAACCGGCGCATGCTGTCCCGGGCCTTCCAGCGGCTGCCCCAGTCCGCCCGCTGTCTGCTGTGGCACACCGAGGTGGAGACCGAACCGCTGGCGACGCCCGCCGCGCTGCTCGGCCTCGACGACGACGGCGCCCGTGTCGAACTCCGGCGCGCCCGCGCCCGGTTGCGCGAGGAGGTCCTCCAGGTCCACAACGAGCTGGCCACCGACGAGGAGTGCCACCGCTACCACCGGCTCCTGGACGTCACCTGCCGGCGCGGCGGCGTCGACCTCGACGCCGATCTGCGCGCCCACACCGAGCGGTGCCGGCACTGCGCCCACACCGCCGACCAGCTCCTCCAGTTCGAGGGGCTGCTCGGGGTCGCGCTGGCCGAGGGCGTCCTGGGCTGGGCCGCCCACGCGTACCTGGCGGCGAGGGCCGCGGCCGCGGAGACCGCCGAGGCGTTTGTGGCGGAGGCGACCGCCGCGCCCGGCGAGCCCTTCACCGACGAGACCGGCCTGCCGACCGGTCCGGCCGCACCCCTCCCCACGGCCCCGGCACGCCCGGCCCGCGCCGCCCGCGGTTCCCGCACCGCCCCCGCCACCACCTCCGGTGTCTCCCGGAGCGCCGCGCGGTCCGCCGCGGGCCCTGCGGGCGACGCCCCGGCCGGGTCCCGCCGCTCCGTGCAGAAGGCGGTCCGCCGGGCCCGGCGCCGCCATCTGGCCGCCGCCGTCCTCACCGTGAGCGGACTTGTCGTCCTGCCCCTCGTGCTGTGGGCCACCCTCGGTTCCGGCGAGGGCTCCGGCCACACCGACGGGCAGGCGGACGGCCGGTCCGACACCCAGGCCGGCGGCCGGGGCGACGGCAAGGCCGCGACGAGCCCCGGCGCGGGCACCGGCTCCACCAGCTCCGACCCGTCCTGGATCGGTGCCCAGGACCCCCAGGGCACCCTGCGCGGCGGACTGCGCAACGTCTCCTCCGGGCTCTGCATCGGCATCGCGGGCGACCGGGCCGTCGAGGGCGCCGAGGCCGAACTCGCCACCTGTTCCAGCGCGCTCGGCCAGCAGTGGTCGTACGAGACCGACGGGCTGCTGCGCAGCACGGCCGACACCGGACTGTGCCTGGACTCCCGCCTCGGCTACTCCGTGCGGCTCGCCCCCTGCACGGGCGGCGCCCGGACGGACACCCGCGACCTGCGCTACGACTTCACCCTGCAGGGCACGCTCGTCCCCCGCTCGGGCCAGGACCTGGCGCTGGCACCCGCCGCCACCGACGGATCCGGCGCGCTCGTCCTGAAGAACCGCGAGGACGGCCCCGAACAGCGCTGGGTGATCGACACCTCGCAGTCCGACGCCCGGATGCAGCTCGTCAACTGGGGCGAGACCGGCAGCCCCGGCGTCACCCCGGCCCCCACCGCCGGAACGGCCACCCCGGCCCCGCAGCCGAGCAGCACGCCCTCGGCCTCCGCCCCGACGACCACCCCGTCCGCCACCGACGGCACAGGATGCTCGTACGGCGACCACCACGGCTGCGAGGACGACGACCGAGGAGGCTACGGCGACGGCCGCGGCCGGCACGGGGACGGACGCGACTAGGGCGGGTCCGCGAAGTGGCGTCGTCTGCCCGCAGGGCAGGGCTCGCGGCGTCCGGTGCGTGCGATCGCAAGGCGCAGGGCTGCCCGCGTACCCGTGGGACGCGGGTGGCCCGGCAACGCGGCTGGGGGTCCCCCTCCGGGGGAGCGCGTGCCAGGCGTCGCGAGCCGGACGGGACTTCGCGGACACGCCCTGGGCCGCCTCACACCACCTGGAGCGACACCCACAGCGTCACCACCGCCGGTACCAGGGTGGCCGGCACCGTGAGGAGTCCCAGGCGGGTGAACTCGCCGACCGCGACCCGTTGCGCGCGCTCGTGCACCACCCGGCGCCACAGCAGGGTGGCCAGCGAGCCGGCGTAGGTCAGGTTGGGGCCGATGTTCACGCCGATCAGGACCGCGAGCACCGCCCCGGCGCCGGCCGGGGCGGCCAGCGGGACCAGGACCAGGACCGCCGGCAGGTTGTTGATCAGGTTGGCCAGGACGGCGGCGACCGCGGCGACGGCGAGCAGGGCGAGCAGTCCCGTGCCGTCGGGCAGGGCGTGCCGCAGCGCGGTGGCCAGGCCGTTGTCGACGACCGCGCGGACGACGACGCCGAGGGCGAGCACGAACGCCAGGAACCCCGGCGCGGCGGACCGCGCGACGGCCGCCGGTGTCACCCGGCGCCGGGCCAGCGCCCGCCCCGCCATGACCAGCGCCCCGGCGCAGGCCGCCCACGCCGGTTCGACGCCGACGGCCGAGGCCACCACGAACCCGGCGAGCGTGCAGGCCACGGTGACCAGCGCGAACACCGGCACCTCGGGCGCCGGGCCGGTGTCCTCGACGGGCTCGGCGGCGGGCAGGTCGGCGGCGAAGAAGCGCCGGAACACCGCGTACTCGACGCTGATCGCGACCAGCCACGGCAGCGCCATCAGCGCGGTGAACCGGGTGAAGCTCAGCCCGCTCGCCGTGAACGCCAGCAGGTTGGTCAGGTTGGACACCGGCAGCAGCAGCGAGGCCGTGTTCGACAGATGGGCGCAGGCGTAGACGTGCGGTTTCGCCCGCACCCCCATCCGGGCGGCGGTGGCGAACACCACCGGGGTGAGCAGCACCACCGTGGCGTCCAGACTGAGCACGGCGGTGATCACGGACGCCAGCACGAACACGGCGGTGAGCAGGGTGCGGGGGCGTCCCGCCGCCCGCCGAGCCATCCAGGCACCGCACGCGGTGAAGAGCCCCTCGACGTCACACAGGTGCGCGAGGACCAGGACGGCCGCGAGGAACCCCACCACCGGTCCGAGCCGTTCGGCCTCCGCGAGCGCGTGCTCCGGCGAGATCGCGCCGAGGGCGATGAGGGCGGCCGCCGCGGGGACGGCGACGAGGGCCTCCGAGCGTCCGGCGGGGCGCAGCACCGCCCAGCCGAGCGAGGCGACGAGCAGGGCGGCGGACAGGGTTTCGGCGAGCGGCGCGTTCAGGGTGGATCTCCGGGCGGCGGGGTGAGGGCGTGCCCCGCCCCAGGACGTGCGGGTTCGGGTGTGCCGTCCATGTAAACACGCCGGCGTAAAGCGCTTGCCAAGTGACCGGTGCGCTCACTCCTGGTCGAGCAGGGTCAGTTCCGCCCAGATCGTCTTGCCGTCGCCGGTGTGCCGGCTGCCCCAGCGCTGGGTGAGCTGGGCCACCAGCAGCAGACCGCGGCCGCCCTCGTCCCAGGTCTTCGCCCGGCGCAGATGCGGGGCGGTGTGGCTGGTGTCGGAGACCTCGCAGATCAGGGTCTCCGCGTCATGGATCAGCCGGAGCCGGATGGGGTGGGAGCCGTAGCGGATGGCGTTGGTGACCAGCTCGCTCACCACCAGCTCGGTCGTGAACGACGCCTCGCTCAGCTCCCAGCGCGCGAGCTGGTCCACGACCTGTTTGCGGATCGGCGCGACCAGCGCCGGATCGGAGGGGATGTCCCAGGTGGCGACCTGCGAGGCGGGCAGCCCCCGGGTGCGGGCGAGCAGCAGGGCCACGTCGTCGGCGGCGTTGCCGACCGGCAGCAGGGCGTGCAGCACCCGGTCGCAGGTCTCGTCCAGGGAGCCGGAGAACGCGGCGAGCGCCTCGGTCAGCCGCCGTCTGCCGACCGCCGGTCCCCGCTCGCCGCAGTCGAGCAGACCGTCGGTGTAGAAGGCGAGGACACTGCCCTCGGGCAGCTCCAGCTCGGTCGACTCGAAGGGCAGACCGCCCACGCCCAGCGGCGGGCCCGGCGGCAGCTCGACCTCGCGCGGCACGCCGCCGGGCCGCAGCAGCACCGGCGAGGGATGGTCCGCCCCGGCCATGGTGCAGCGCCGCGACACCGGGTCGTACACCGCGTACAGACAGCTCGCGCCCACCTCGCCCGGGCTGCCGCCCTCGCCGCCCGCCGCCTCCTCGGAGAGCCGGACCACCAGGTCGTCGAGGTGGGTGAGGAGTTCGTCGGGGGCGAGGTCGATGTCGGCGAGCGTGCGCACGGCGGTCCGCAGCCGGCCCATCGTGGCCGACGCCTGCACACCGCTGCCCACGACGTCGCCGACGACCATGGCGACCCGCATCCCGGACAGCGGGATGACGTCGAACCAGTCGCCGCCCACCCCGGCCCGCGAGGCCGGCAGATAGCGGGACGCCGCGTCGACGGCGGCGGTGCGCGGCAGGGTGCGCGGGAGCAGGCTGCGCTGGAGGGCGAGGGCCGTCTCGCGCTCCCGGGAGAAGCGGCGCGCGTTGTCGATGCAGACGGCGGCCCGGGCGGTGATCTCCTCGGCGAGCAGCACGTCGTCCGGGGTGAAGGGGTCGGGCCGCCGGAACCGGGTGAGGACGGCCACCCCGAGGGTCGTGCCGCGGGCCCGGATCGGCACGGACATCGTGGAGTGGATGCCGATCTCGCGCACGCGCGCGTGCCGCGGGGCGTCCTGGGCGAGCCAGTCGTCGAGCCGGCCCTGCCGCACCGAGCCGACCGTGGTGCGGCCCGCGAGCAGCGAGTCGGCCTGCGGGGAACCGGCCGGATACTCCTGCACCTCGCCGGGCTTGGCCACGGCCTCCGGTTCGCCGGGGGTGATCGAGCGGTGTGCGCAGCGGCGCAGTCCGACGGGCGCCGAGAAGCGGGTGGGGGGCTCCCCGCCGTCCTGCGGCTCCAGCAGGTCGACGCTGACGAAGTCGGCGAGCGCGGGCACGCACACGTCCGCCAGCTCCTGCGCGGTGCGGGTGACGTCCAGGGTGGTGCCGATCCGCACACTCGCCTCGTTGACCAGGCGGAGCCGTTCGCGGGCGAGGTAGTTGTCGGTGAAGTCGTGGGCGGACAGACACACGCCCCGCACCCGGCCCTCGGCGTCGGTCACCGGCGCCAGCCGGGCCAGCCAGGCGTGCGCCCGCGCCTCGCCGCCGCTGCGGGTGTACGTCTGGACGTCCTGGGCGCGGCCGGTGGCGAGCACCCGCAGCATGTGCCGTTCCAGGTCGGTGCTCTGCGGCCGGCCGCCGATCTCGGAGGGCCGCAGCCCCCGCACCCGCTCCTCGGGCAGACCTATGGCCCGGGCCATCGCGGCGTTGATCCGCACCAGCCGCAGCCGTTCGTCGTAGACGGCGATCGCGCACGGGGACTGCAGCAGCGCGGCCGTGGTCAGCAGGTCGTCGGCGGGACGCGGGGCGTCGGGCAGCGGGGCGACGACGAGCCACCGGCCCGGGGCGTCGTCGTGCGGCGGCCGGCGGTGGGCGAGCAGCCACACCGGCACGGCACGGCCGTCACGGTGGCGCAGGGTGACCGTGCCGTCCCAGCGGCCCATGACCGGGAGCGGGAGCGGACCGTCGGCGAGGAGATCCCCCGCGGGGCGGCCGACCACCTCCGCCGGGCTCCAGCCGAGCAGGGTGCGCGCGCCCTCGTTCCAGTCGACGAGCGTGCCGGTGTCGTCGACGACCACCCGGGCCGTCGCGGCCTCGTCGAAGGGATACTCGGGGGTCATCGTCGCCACTCCATCGCGGACACTCACAGTGAACGGGCGCTGTCACATCCGTTCCAGCCTAGTCCGTCCGGCTGCCGGGCGGACCGGAACCCCCGCAGGTGCGGGGACCGTGGGTGCCGCGCGGCGTCAAGGGCCGTTCGGGGGCATGTGGTCCGGCGACCGGGTGGATGTCGTCCGGACCGTTGACGGGGTGTCATGACTGCGACAAACATAGCGGACGACCCTTCTTTGGGAGCGCTCCCATGGAATCGTCGTGGGACGCGTCCCGTAAATCCCCGAGGAGCCCGGACGTGAAACGACGCAGCACCGCCCTGCTGTCCCTCGCGGCCCTGCTGGGCGCGGCGCTCACCGCGCTGCCCGTGGCGCCGGCCGGGGCCGCCGACGAGGTCGAACAGGTGAGGAACGGCGGCTTCGACGGCACCGCCGACCCCTGGTGGACCAGCAACGTCACCGCCGGACTCACCGACGGCCGGCTCTGCGCCGACGTCCCGGGCGGCACCGCCGAACGCTGGGACGCCGCCGTCGGCCAGAACGGCCTCACCCTGGTGAAGGGCACCTCGTACCGGTTCTCCTTCACCGCCTCCGGGGCCCCCGAGGGACAGGTGGTGCGGGCGATCGTGGGGCTCGCGGACGCCCCCTACGACACCTGGTACGAAGTGACGCCCGCACTGGGGGAGTCGGGCACCACGTACTCCGCCACCTTCACCGCGCCCGTCGACTCCACCCGCGCCCAGGTCGCCTTCCAGGTCGGCGGCGCCGCCGACCCCTGGCGGTTCTGCCTGGACGACGTGTCCCTGCTCGGCGGGGTGCCGCCCGAGGTGTACGAGCCCGACACCGGGCCACGGGTGCGCGTCAACCAGGTCGCCTACCTCCCGGACGGCCCGAAGAACGCCACCCTCGTCACCGACGCCACCACCCGGCTGCCCTGGCGGCTGCGCGACGCCGCCGGGAGGACCGTCGCGCACGGCTGGACCGTACCGCGCGGCCTCGACGTCTCCTCCGGACAGCGCGTCCACTCCATCGACTTCGGCGCCCACCGGGCCCGCGGCACCGGCCTCACCCTGGTCGCGGACGGCGAGACCAGCCGCCCCTTCGACATCGGCACTGCCCGCTACGAGCGGCTCCGCCTGGACGCGGCCAAGTACTACTACACCCAGCGCAGCGGCACCCCGATCCGCGACGACCTGCGCCCCGGCTACGGCAGGGCCGCAGGTCACCTCGGCGTCGCCCCCAACCAGGGCGACACGGCCGTGCCCTGTCAGCCGGGAGTCTGCGACTACACCCTCGACGTCAGCGGCGGCTGGTACGACGCCGGCGACCACGGCAAGTACGTCGTCAACGGCGGCATCACCACCTGGGAACTGCTCAGCACCTACGAACGCTCCCTGCACGCCCGCACCGGCCGCCCCTCCCGGTTCGGCGACGGCACCCTCGCCCTCCCCGAGAGCGGCAACCGCGTCCCGGACCTCCTCGACGAGGCCCGCTGGGAACTCGACTTCCTGCTGAAGATGCAGGTGCCCGCCGGACAGCCGCTGGCCGGCATGGCCCACCACAAGGTCCACGACGAGCAGTGGACCGGGCTGCCCCTGCTGCCCGCCGCCGATCCGCAGAAACGCGAACTCCACCCGCCGACCACCACGGCCACCCTCAACCTGGCCGCCACCGCCGCCCAGGCCGCCCGCCTCTACCGCCCCTACGACAAGGCGTTCGCCCAGCGGGCGCTGAACGCCGCCCGCATGGCCTGGGCCGCCGCGCTCGCCCACCCGCACCTCTACGCCGACCCCGCCGACGGCACCGGCGGCGGCGCCTACCCCGACGACGACGCCACCGACGAGTTCTACTGGGCGGCCGCCGAGCTGTACCTCACCACCGGCGAACAGCGCTTCGCCGACCATGTGCTCGCCTCCCCGGCGCACACCGCCGACATCTTCGTCCCCAACGGCTTCGACTGGTCCCGCACGGCCGCCGCCGGCCGCCTCGACCTCGCGCTCGTCCCCAACGGGCTCCCCGGCCGCGACGCGGTCCGGCGCTCGGTGGTCCGGGGCGCCGACACCTACCTCGCCACCCTGGCCGCCCAGCCGTACGGCATGCCCTACGCCCCCGCCGGCAACCTCTACGACTGGGGCTCCGCCCACCAGGTCCTCAACAACGCCGTCGTCATCGCCACCGCCCATGACCTCACCGGCGCCACCAAGTACCGCGACGGCGCGGTCCAGAGCATCGACCACGTCCTCGGCCGCAACGCCCTCAACATCTCCTACGTCACCGGCTACGGCGAGGTCGCGGCCCGCAACCAGCACAGCCGCTGGTACGCCCACCAGTTGGACCCGGCGCTCCCGGGCCCACCGGCCGGCACCCTCGCGGGCGGCCCCAACTCCAGCATCCAGGACCCCTACGCGCAGAGCCTGCTCCAGGGCTGCGTCGGCCAGTTCTGCTACATCGACGACATCCAGTCCTGGTCGACCAACGAGACCGCGATCAACTGGAACGCGGCCCTGGTCCGCCTGGCGTCGTTCGTGGCGGACCAGGGCTGAGCGGGCGGTCGAGGGGTGAGCGGTTGAGGGTCGGACGCTCCGCGCACGTGCGCCCGGTCAGACGCCGACGTGGACGTGCGCGGCCCACAGCCAAGGGTTGTCGGGCCGGGCGTCGCGCCGCGCGAGGACGGCGCGGTGCAGGGCCCTGGCCGCCCGCCCGACGTCCGGCGGGCCGGTGCCGTCGTCGGTGAGGTCCGTGTAGAAGGCGTCCGTCAGCGCCGCTGCCGTAGCGTCCTGCACCGGCCACAGCGTCCCCACGACCTGGGCGTACCCGGCGAGCAGGAAGGAGGAGGTGAGCTGGAGCACCTCGTCGACGCGGTCGGGGGCGGCGCCCGCGGTGCTGCACGCCGAGAGGAAGGCGAGGTCGCCGCGGAGCCGCAACTGCGAGACCGCGCCCAGGGTGAGCGGCCGGGTCTCGTGGTCGTCGAGGAGGAGCCGGCTCTGCCGCGGGGAGCCCCAGTCGCTGACGGAGTGACAGGCGAAGTGGGCGATGCGGTGCCCGGGCAGCGCGCCGAGCACCGTGTCCCGGACCGTGTCCGGACTCTTCAGGAGGCGGGCGTCCGGCACGAGCGCGCGCAGCCGATCCGCCTCGCGCCGCACCCCGGGCAGCGCCGAGGCCAGCGGGGTGTCCGGCATCGCGACCACGAGCGTGCGCCGGGGCCCGTCGGCGCCGGCCTCGCGGCGGGCCAGCCGCGCCGACGCCAGGGCGCGCAGCGTGGGCGTGTACGAGGAGACGACACGGTCCATCACGGCACCGGGCCGGTGCCCGGCCGCGTGCAGCGGGAACCAGACCATCGGCCCCGTCGGACACCACCACAGCCGCGGCGGCCCGCCCTCCGGGCCCGCCGGGAGATGACCGCCCGACTCCAGCGCGTCGAGCACCGGACCCGTCACGGTGTCCCACAGCCACCCGAGGATCTCCCGCAACGGTTCGGCGGGCTGGGCTTCGGCCAGGGTGGCGTCCAGCAGCCGGTTCGCCTCCCGCTCGATCGCCTTCCACTCCAGGCCGGGCAGCGGGATCGCGCACAGCCCGGTGCGCGTCACGGCGAGCGCGTCGCACCGCCCGCGCGTCGCGTTGACGTACACCACCGGCCCCTCGGCGGCCTGTCCGCTCAGCTCGGCCCAGGTGGGCGGCAGCAGGAACCGTTCGAAGCCGGGCAGCGCGCGGATCTCCCCGAGCAGGGCGTCGCGTTCGGCGGCGAGGGAGAGGCGCCGCTCGGCGGTCCTGCGCCTGCGGTCGTCCGCCTCGTCGCGCGGGCCGCCGACGGTGGAGGCCAGCCGGACGAAGGAGTCCGGCGCCGCGGCGAGGTTGTCCAGGGCGCGCGCCCGCTCGCCCCACGCGTCGAACGCCTCGGCGAGCCCAGGCCGGCTCCGCCGCAGCCGGGCGAGATCGCCGCGCGCGTCCACGGACTCGGCCATCAGGACACCCCGGCTCTGCTCCAGGAGCTCCACGGCCCGTTCGGGCAGTCCGGCGTCGAGCGCGGCGGCCGCCGCGGCGGAGGCCAGCCCCGTGAGCCGACCGAGCCGGTGCTCGCGGTCCTCCCGGTCCAGCGTCCAGGGGACGACGCCCACCAGCAGCTCCATCGCCCGGTCGAAGGCTTCGCGCGCCTCGTCCAGCCGCCCGGCCTCGTGCGCGCACACGCCCCAGTACCAGGCGGTCTCCAGACGCCGCGACACCTCGCCTGCGCGGACACCGACGGCGGCGCGCAGGGCGGCGAGCGCCTCGTCCAGCACGGCCGGGTCCTGGCCGCGGAGGTACCGCTGCCAGCGGACGCGTCCCTGGAGCACCAGTACCGTGAAGCGGTCGACGGCGTCGCCGGTCGTCAGCAGGGCCGCCTCGGCGATGCTCCGTTCGGCTTCGTCGAGTCGGCCGGGGTCGTCCGTTTGTCCGTACCGTTCGATGTGGCCCATCGCCAGGTTGGTGAGAGCCGCGTGACGCAGCGTCGGAGAGCCGGTCGCCGCCGCGGCGCGCAGCAGAGCCGTTCCCGCGTCGTGGGCGTCCGGGTTCTCGGTGACCTCAGCGATCTCCTGGAACACGAGTGCCAGTTCGTTGAGGATCTGGGGTCGCAGCACATGGCCGTCAGAGGTCAGTTCGAGCGACTGCCGGCCGGACTCCGCGGCCGCCTCCAGCGAACCCGTGTCCCCCGTGCGCTGGTGGAACCGGAGCGCGGCGCGGGTGTAGGCCGACAGGTGCTCGGCGGACCAGTGGTCCCCGCGCGGGGAGTCCTCGATGGCCTGACGCGCGGTGGCGACGCTCTCCTCCAGCGGGCCCAGATCGCCGGTGGCCTCGTGCAGCAGGCCCAGGGTGCCGCTGAGGTTGGTCAGATACACCGGCCGGTCCACATGGCCGGGGGCGGTGCGGTCGACGGCGTTGCGCAGGTGCTGCGCCGCCTGCCGCAGGAACGCGACGTCCCCACTGGTGTCGAACCGTGAACGGACCACGATGGCAAGGTTGTTCCAGGTCGTGGCCAAGGGCGGGTCCTGCGTGGCCAGCGCCCGGCGACCCGCCTCCTCCGCCTCGGCCAGCGCTTCGGGGGAGTCCGTCGCCTGATGCAAGCGGGTGAGGACCATACAGAGGTTGGACCAGGCGTGGACGTCGACATGCCGGATTCCTTCCCGCACCGACGAGCGGGCGGCGGTGACGGCCTCCTCCAGCGCGTCCCGGTCGCCCGTCACCAGGAACCGGGTGTTCAGCAGCAGCGCGAGGTTCGTCAGCACCAGGCTGCGGTGCCAGTCGTGTTCCGAGGAGGCCGCTGCGGCGCTCCGGGCGTACGTCACGGCCTCCTCGAGGACGGCCGCGTCCCGGGTGAGCAGGAACGTGTCGTGCAGTGCCAGACCCAGGGCGGAGAAGACGGTGACGGTGTCGCGCACCGGTTCGCCGTAGGCGTGGACCGCGGCCCGGCCGACGGTGACGGCCTCCTCCAGCAGGGCGAGCCGGCCCGTCCGCTCGTACCAGTCGTGGAGGATCGGGGCCAGGTTGGCGCGCAGGAGTTCGGGCCTGCTCACGGACGACTCGGCCAGGCCCGCCCGCAGGACGTCCGCGGCCTCCCGCGGCGCGTCGGGGGCGTCAGACGCCTCGGCCTGCGCCTGAAGGCACTCCGCAAGCCGGGCCAGGCACCGGGTGTACCTGTCGTCGTGCGGAAGCGGCGCGTGGACGAGCCGGCGCAGGTCGGCCACCACCTCGGCCAGGGCCTCGGGCTCACCGTGGCGCTGATGGGCGAGGAGCACGAGCGACGCCCGGTCGGCCTGACCGTGCAGTTGCCCGGGGGCGTCGGCCGGGGTGAGCGCGGTGGCCTCCCGTCCCGCTGCGAGGGCGTCCGACATCAGCGCACGGTCGTCGCCGTGCTGGACGACGCCCATCGCCGCCTGGACGAAGCGCCACAGGCCGGCCGCTCGCTCCGGGCCCCGTTCCGTCGGCGTCGGCAGGAAGGAGCGGGTCAGACGCGTGAGGTCGCTCAGCGTCTCGGGCGACCCGGTCAGCAGGAGCAGTTGGCGAAGGCCGTTGTAGAGCGCGGTCCGCAGGTCGAGTTCGCAGGGATCACCGGGCAAAGTCCCGTCCAGGACCGCCCGGCACAGCGCCACCTGCCGCCGCAGCAGGTCCTCCGTGTCATCGGAAGTACGGCAGAGCGCCCGCAGCAGTTGGCGGCAGTGGGTCTCGGCCTCCGTGCCGACGGCACGCTCCTCCCACGCCCTGCCGACGACGTCCAGGGCCTCCCGCCGGGCCTCGGCGGAGGGCCTCTCCACGGCGTTGGTGGTCAGCGCTCGGGCGAAGTCGAGGAGCGCCTCGGCCCGTTCCCGCGGTCCGGCCGCGTCGAGGAAGCGCCGCAGGACGTCGGCGCGCTCCCTCCGCCTGGCGGCCTCGTCGGGCCCCTCGACGAGCAGGACGATGTACAGGTTCCGCAGGGCCGTGGCGGCGGAGAGTTCCTCGGACGTCTGCCGGGTCACATCCCGGGTCACCGCCACGGCCTCCGCCAGTACGGCCGGATCGGCCCGGAGCTGATGGATCAGCGTCAGCGCGGCCCCCAGCACGTGCAACGCCAACGGGCGCAGCTCCGCGCCCTCCGGCAGCAGCGCGACCGCGGCGCGGGCGGTGGTCAGGGACTCCTCCGCCACTTGGAGGTCATCCGTCTCCTTCGCCAGGTCGTGCAGGGTCCTCGCCAGCTCGCGCAACACCGGCGCCCGGCGCGGATCGCCGTCCGGGGCCGCCGCCACGGCCGCGCGCCGCCAGTGCAGCGCCGCCCCCAGGGTGACCTCACCGGTCCGGTCGTGCAGCCGCTCCAACTGGCGGGCGGTGTGGGAGAAGTACTCGGGGCGCTGCGGATGGCGCAGGGGCAGCGCCTCGCATACGTGCCGGAGCAGCAGGACCGCGGTCAACAGGGCGTCGACGTCCCCGGTCCGCTCGTACCGGTCCACCAGGACCGCGGCCCGCCGCTGCCACTGCAGGGGGCCGCCCTGCGGCCGGTAGGCGTCGCTCAGTCGCGCCCCGACCTCGGGCGGAAGTCGCTCGGGGGCGTCCAGCCACACCGTCTCCAGCAGGCCGAGCGCCGCCTCCCGGGACTGTCCGCGCCGCGTGAGGCGGGCCGCCGTGTGCCGGTACCAGAAGAACAGCCCGGCCGCCCGGCGCACCTCGTGATCACCGCGGAGCGACGCGCCCACGCTCGCCACCAGCCGCCCGGCCTCGACGTACCCGTCGACGGAGAGCGCCGTGCGGTCCCCGTCCCGCTCCCACCGCCGTATCCGCTCCTCGACAGCGGCCAGCAGCTCCCGCCGCCGTTCGGTGTCCGGCTCCGGCTCCGGCCCCGTCTCGTTCTCCGTCATGCCCCACCCCCGGTGACGAGCAGGATGCGTCCGGTCCGGCCCGGCAACAAGGGCGCACGATGTGCGGCACGCGCCCCTTACCGTCGGTACCGCATCGGCACCCCGCTGAGCTGGGGACATTTACGGCCGAGTACCCGGGCGCTACCGTGAGGGGCATGCCAGCCCTCAATGTGGAGTTCAGCGATCGCGAGCTGGAGGACCTGCGGCGGATCGCCAAGGAACGCGGCATCTCGATGAAGACGCTCGTCCGGCAGGCCGCCGCCGCGGACATCGCGCGGCACCGGGCGCTCCAGGAGGGCGCCGAAGCGTTTCGGACGTTCTTCACGGCCCACGCCGACGAGTTCGCGGCCGCCTTCCCCGAGGACGAACCCTCCGCCAGGGGCACGGGGCGGGTCGTCTGACCGATGGCAGCCGTCCTCCACATCGACGTGCCCTGGCTGCTCCGGCGCCACGAGGAGGTGCTGCCGGAGCAGCCCGCCATCGACGACTTCTCGGCGCTGGTCGCCGCCGTCGCCCGGCACCGGGTCGACCCGCCCCGGCTCGGTGTGAACTCCGACCCGGCCTGGCGGGCCACCGCGCTGCTGCACACGCTCGCCCTGCTCAGACCCCTGCCCGCGGCCAACGCCCGCTTCGCCTGCGCGACGGCGGTGGCCTACATGTTCGTCAGCGGCGTCGGCATCGACCCGCCCTACGGCGCCCTAGTCGACCTCACCCGGGACCTGATCGACGGCAAGACGGACGTCTACGGCGCCGCGGACCGGCTGCGGTCCTGGCAGATCTGACACCCCCCGGCCACCCCTGAAACCTCGTGGGCCGCCGGCCGAGGGCGGGAGGAGCACGGCCGGCGGCCAGGGCGCGCGGGAGAGCCGCCGTCCCGCGCGGGGCCTTCCGAGGAAGTGGCCGGTTCCAGTCCACTACGCGGCACCGCGCGCGGGAAGGTGCGCGAGGGCCCGGCGGGTGCGCGCGTTTCACACGGGGCGCAAGAGCGGAGGAAAGGGGTGCCGAGGGGCATGCCGACGGTCCCGTCTGTCGACTTTCTTTCAACAAGGGCCCGCTTGTCCTCGCGCCTTGTTGCGTACGACTCAGTTGTGCGAGGGTGACGCGTGGGGCGGGGGGTGAAAGCGGGATCTCCGCGTTCGCCGGCGGAGTCGAGTTTCGCGCTCCCCGTCGCGTCGACCAGGTACGTACCAAAGGAAACCCTCAGTGCCCACCCCCCAGCCTCCTCGTCCCCCCTACCCGCCGCCAGGCGGGGCCCCCGGCGAATCCGACGAGTCGCTCGCCGCGGGGATACGCGGCGGCACGGACAGCGAAGTGGCCCAGTCCACCGCGCTGCTGATCGCCCGGCACTGGCGGCCGGTGCACGAGTACGCGGTCATCTGCCTCGCGTCCGGCGGGAACGTGTCCAACATGCTCACCGCGGCCGCCTTCCACCAGGTCTTCGACCGGGTGAAGCTCGGCGAGCCCGGCACCGCGCTGCGCCCCCGACTCCTGGTGACCGTACGGGACATGGCCCGGCTGTGGGCCGCCGACCCCGGTATCTCCGACGTCCTTCCGGTGCTGACCAAACCGGCCGGCGCCCGCGGCATGCGCACCTCGAAGTCGCTGATCCCCGACAACCGCGTCCTCGCCGAACGCTCCTTCCAGGGCCTGCCCGCGGTCGCCCGCTGCGTCCTGTGGCACGTGGAGGTCGAGGCCGAGGACATCACCGTCGCCGCCGGACTGCTCGGCATGGACTACGAGACCGTCACCGGCACCCTCGAACAGGCCCGGGACAAGCTGCGCGAGGGCCTGGTGCGCGCCCACCGCGAACTCGCCCCCAGCAAGGACTGCCGCTTCTACAACCGGCTCCTCGACGTCCCCATCCGGCGTGGCGGCGACCTCCTCCCGGACGTCCGCTCGCACCTGGACGAATGCCGCTACTGCCGTGCCGCCGCCGAACAACTCGGCCATTTCGAGAACGGCTTGGGCGTCCTGCTCACCGAGGCCGTGCTCGGCTGGGGCGCCCGCCGCTACCACGACACCCGACCCGGCCGCGACAAGCAGCAGTCCGTACGGCTGCGCGGCTCCGCCCGGCACCGGGGCGGCGGCGGGACCCGTGGCCGGCGCTCCACCCTGCTCTCGCGCCTGTCCGCGCCCCGCCGGGGGGCGTCCGGCGGACCCCGTTCGCCGCGCGCCCTGTTCACCGGCGTCGGCCTCGCCTCGGCCGGGCTGCTCACCACCCTGCTCGCGGCCGGCGTGTGGTCCGACGACGGCGGCGCCGACCCGGCCGCCGCCACCAGCGGGTCCGCCCCCGGCACCGACTCCCGGGCCGCCACCGGCTCGCCCACCAACCCCGCGCAACTGCCCACCGCGTCCGGCCGGACCACCCTGCGCAACATCGGCACCGACCTCTGTCTCGACGTGCAGGGCGAGCCGGCCGCCGGGGCCGCCGTCCAGCTCGCGGAGTGCTCGGGCGAGGCCACCCAGCAGTGGTCGTACTCCGACGACGGCATGCTGAGCAGTGTCGCCGACCCCGGCCTGTGCGTGGACGCGCACGCGGACGCCGGGGTCGTCATCCTGGGCGACTGCGCCGACACCGGCGACCCGCGCGCCGACGACGTGCGCTACGACCTCACCGCCCAGGGCGAGTTGCTGCCCCGCTGGGACGACGCCCTGGCGCTCGCGCCGGCCGGTGAGGAGCCGGGCGCCGACGTGGTGGTGAAGGTCCGCGACCGTTCGCCCTCGCAACGCTGGGCCACCGAGGCCGTCTCCGCCACACCCGGCTCACTGGCGGTCACCCCGCCGGCGGCCCACCCGGCGGCCCACCCGGCGGGCTTCCCCGACGACACGGCCTGAGACACCCGCCTGAGGCGCCCGGCCTGAGCCCTCGGCCGGAGACGCCAGGCCGGAGGCGCCCGGCGTGAGGCGCCCGGCGTGAGGCGCCCGGCCCGAACCCCCGGCCTGAGGCGTCCGGCCTGCGATGCCCGACCTGAGGCGCCGTCATCCTTCGGCCGTCTCCAGGTCGTGCGGTCCGACCGTCGTCGGGCTCGCGTGGCCGGAGAGGGCGAGGGTGAGGTCCAGTTCGGCCAGCAGACAGCGGATCACGTGCTCGACGCCGGGCTGTCCGTCCAGGCCGAGGCCGTAGACGTACGGCCGGCCCAGCAGCACGGCGCGGGCGCCCAGCGCGAGGGCCTTGAACACGTCGTCGCCGGTGCGGATCCCGCTGTCGAACAGCACGGTCAGCCGGTCGCCGACCGCCTGTGCCACCCGGGGCAGCGCGTCGGCGGCGGCGACCGAACCGGCCACCTGCCGGCCGCCGTGGTTGGACACCACCACGCCGTCCATCCCGGCGTCGGCGGCCAGCCGGGCGTCGTCCGGGTGCAGGACGCCCTTCAGGACGATCGGACCGTCCCAGTGCTCGCGCAGGAACGCCAGATCCGGCCAGGTCTTCCCGGGGTCCGCGAACAGGCCGGTGAAGTGCAGCACGGCGGCGTTCGGGTCCTCGTGCACCGGCTTGGCCAGGCCCGCCAGGAACGCCGGGTCGGAGAAGTAGTTGGCGGTGCCGACGCCGTGCAGGAACGGCAGATACGCCTGGTCGAGATCGCGCGGCCGCCAGGCGAGGAGCGGGGTGTCCAGGGTGACCACCAGCACCGAGAAGCCGCTCGCCCGCGCCCGGTCCAGGAAACTCCGGGTCACCTCGCGGTCCTTGGACCAGTAGAGCTGGAACCAGCGCTCCGCGTCCCCCATCGCCTCGGCCACCTGCTCGATCGGGGTGCTGGAGGCGGAGGAGAGGACGAACGGCACGCCCTGCGCGGCGGCGGCCCGCGCGGCCGCCCGCTCCGCCTCCGGATGCATGATCGACAGCACCCCGACCGGCGCCAGCGCCAGCGGGGCGGGCAGCGCCCGGCCCAGCACCTCCACCGACAGGTCCCGCTCGTGCACGTCCCGCAGCATCCGCGGCACGATCCGGCGGCGCTCCAGGGCCCGCCGGTTGGCGCGGGCCGTGCTGCCGTCGCCCGCGCTGCCCGCCACATAGCCGACCGGACCCGGCCCGAGCCGACGCTCGGTCAGTTCCTCCAGCCGGGTCAGATCGGTGGGCAGCCGGGGGACGGCGCCCGTCATGCCGTTCAGATAGATCTCGTACTGGAAGTCGGCCCAGTGCTTGGCCATCCGCCCGTCCCGCCTCTCGTCGTCGAGCTCGCGTGCACGGCGACGATACCCGCCGGTAGCGGGGCGGAGGAGGGGGCGGGCGGGGTCCGGTCAGGGACTCCGGTCAGGGGCTCTGGCCGGGGACTTCGTCCGGTGGCTCGGCCCGAGGGATCAGTCCGGTGGCTCGGCCCACGGGCTCAGTCCGCGGCGGCCGACTCGCGCGGGACGCAGGCCAGTTGGCGTGGCTGCGAGAACATCGGCCAGTGGCCGGTGTCCAGTTCCACCAGCTCCCATCGGCCGCCTTCGACCGGGCCGGCCACCGCGGGCGGCGGAACGGCCCCGTCCAGGAGGCACTTGACGTGCGTGGCGGGCACGTCACCCGGCGAGCCCTTCGGTTCGGCCGACGCGGTGAGCGTGGCGCCCGGGTGCGGGGTGCCCTCGACCAGGATCCGGGCGCTCTGCGCGTCCGTGAGCCCCTGCCCCCGCGAACTCCTCAGCGGCCGGGACCGGCCACAGCCCGCCGTGCTCCTCGATCGCGGCGCGGACCGGATCGCTGGACCGGCCCAGACAGGAAGTCCTCCCCGTCGAAGGGGACGCTCGCGTCGACGTACACCACCCGTCTCACCCGGTCCCCGATCCGCTCCGCAGCCTGTCCGACCGGATGGGCGTGGTCCCCGGCGGCGCGCAGCTCGGCCGCGACCTCGTCCCACGCCCACGCGCCCAGCCAGGCCCCCGGCACCACCACGAAATGAGTCACGCGGGCAGCGTGGCGGAGGGGTCTGACAACGCCCCCTCCTCCGGTCCCTCCTCCGACCGCTCCTCGCCCTCCGCACCGGGTCCGGTGATGGGCCGCACCGGCACGTCCACCGTTCTGGCCAGCCGGGCGCCCTCGGGGCCGTACACCGCGCGAGGTTCGGGGAAGAGCCGCAGCAGGGTCAGGTAGAGCACGGCGGCGACGGCCAGGGACAGCGGCAGGCCGATGTCGACGCCGTTCGCGAGATCGCCGAGCGGGCCCACGAACTGGCCCGGGATGTTGGTGAACAGCACCCCGAGCAGCGCCGAGACCCACCACGCGGTCATGCCGCGCCAGTTCCAGCCGTGCGCGAACCAGTAACGCCCGCCGCGCTGACGGCGGTTGAAGACCTGGAGCGCCTCCGGGTCGTACCAGCCGCGCCGGGTGAGGAAGCCCAGCATCATGACGACCATCCAGGGCGTCGTACACGTGATGATCATGGTGGCGAAGGTGGAGATGGACTGGACGAGGTCCAGGGCGAACCGGCCGACGAAGATGAAGCCGATCGACACCAGGCCGACCAGCACCGTGGCCCGGACCCGGGACAGCCGGGGGAACACCGAGGAGAAGTCCAGCCCCGTGCCGTACAGCGAGGTCGTGCCGGTGGACATGCCGCCGATCAGGGCGAGCAGACACACCGGCAGGAAGAACCAGCCGGGCGAGATCGCCAGCAGCCCGCCCACGAAGTCGGGGGCGGCCGGGTCGACGTACTCGGGGGCCCGCGCGGCGATGATGCTCGCCGTGCCCAGACCGAAGAGGAACGGCAGCAGCGTCGCGAGCTGGGAGAGGAACGCGGCGCCGATCACCCGGCGGCGCGGGGTGTCGGCCGGGATGTAGCGCGACCAGTCGCCGAGGAACGCCCCGAACGACACCGGGTTGGACAGCACGATCAGGGCCGCGCCGATGAACGACGGCCAGAACAGTGAACGGGTCGCCGCGTCCGCGGAGTCGGTGAAGACACCGGCGTAGGAGGCGTCGAAGTCCCCGGCGAACGCGATCGCGCCGACCAGGAACAGCACGGTCGCCGAGGTCACCGCGATCTTGTTGACGAACAGCATGAACCGGAAGCCGTAGACGCAGACCGCGAGCACCAGCGCGGCGAACAGCGCGTACGCGACGGCGTAGGTGAGGTCGCCGCGCGGCAGGCCGAACAGCCGGTGGGCGCCGCCGACCAGCGCGTCTCCGGAGCTCCACACCGAGATGGAGAAGAACGCGACGGCGGTCAGCAGGGAGAGGAACGAGCCGACGATCCGGCCGTGCACGCCCAGGTGCGCGGAGGACGAGACGGCGTTGTTGGTGCCGTTGACCGGTCCGAAGACCGCCATCGGGCACAGGATCAGGGCGCCGACGACGACCCCGAGGAGGGTGGCGGCCAGGCCCTGCCAGAAGGACAGGCCGAAGAGGATCGGGAAGGCGCCGAGGACGCAGGTGGAGAAGGTGTTCGCCCCGCCGAAGGCCAGCCGGAACAGGTCGAACGGGGTCGCGGTGCGCTCGGCGTCGGGGATGCGGTCCACGCCGTGGCTCTCGACCTCGGTGAGAGCCGGGGGAGGCGTGACGGGGGCGGGGGAAGGGCCGGGGGAGGGGGTGGGTGCGGTCAAGGCAGGCTCCAGCAGCGGGTGTTCGACGGTGGAGCGCGGGGTGGCGCGTGTGGAACGCGGACGGCCGGTGCCGCCGCCGGGTGGGCGGTGCGGGCGGACGCCGTCCGGGGACGGGGTGCGCCGAAGGTACGGGTCATGACAAGCCCTCGACCAGCAGGCGGATCATCCTTTTTTCGCGGCCCAGATGGATGAATCGTCCTGGCGTTTCGGCGTTGCAGCAAAGTTCGCAGGGGCGAATCACGGTCCGAGCGGAATGTTTCAGGCCGATTAAGCAAGCTAGGGAAACCAGCCAAGTGGCCGACTTCGGGGCTCCGGAAGCCCTTGCTTTCGGCGTTGTAACGTTCGAATTCTGTGACTTCACGCCACTGTTTGAATACGCAATGTTACTGAAACGCGTGGGGTCGATGTGAGTTTCGGCGCCGGACTCGGCAGAGTGGCGCTCGCCGGATCCGACGCCGATCGCATCGGCCGGCACCCCCCGAATCGAGCGGAAGGATGCACACAATGCGGAACACCGCGCGCTGGGCAGCGACTCTCGGCCTCACGGCCGCCGCCGTCTGCGGACCCCTCACCGGGTCCGCGCTCGCCGCCCCGGCCGCAGCACCGGCCTCGCTCTACGCCCCGTCGGCCCTGGTGCTCACCATGGGCCACGGCGAGAGCGCCGCCACCGTCAACGCGGCTCGTGCCGTCACCCTGAACTGCGCGCCCGGTGCCTCCGGCACCCACCCGGCACCGGCCCTGGCCTGTGCCGAACTGCGCGCCGCGGGAGGCGACCTGGAGCTGCTGGCGGGGAGCACGAGCGGCAGGGTGTGTACCAAGCAGTACGACCCCGTCGTCGTCACCGCCGACGGAGTGTGGCAGGGCAAGCGCGTCTCCTTCGAGCGCACCTTCGCCAACGAATGCGTGAAGAACGCTGCCGTGAGCACGCTCTTCGCGTTCTGAGACCGGGATCGCGTACCCCCCGTGGACGCCGCGACAGGCTCGTGACGTGGGGAGTGCGAGCCACTGAACACGGGGCGACCGCGATCTCGTACCCAGGGGCCGGAAGAGGCGGAGTGGGGCCGCCGTCCGGCCCCTGGGGTCATTTTCGTCCCGGGCACCGGGGAACCCGCCGGGTCCCGACGCCTCTCCCCGGGCGTCGTGCCTCCCGCCGGCGGAGGCTTCCCTCCCCGGTCGCGGGAAGAGCCGCCGTCCATCCCGGACGGCGGCCTTCTCGTGCCCCCAGCCGGACGGACGCCCGCCGTCCAAGGACCGAGCCCGACGTCCGCGGACCGCCGGCGTCCGGGCAGACGACTGCCGCAGCCGGACCGCCCGCGACCGGACAGACGCCCGCCGTCCGCGACCGCACGGACGCCCGCCGTCCGCGACCGCACGGACGCCCGCCGTCCGCGGGCCGACGCCCGACGCCCGACGCCCGACGCCCGACGCCCGGCGTCCGTGGACCGCCCGCGGCTGCCGGGCCGATGACCGCCGCTGTCGGACCACCCGCCGCAGCCGGACCACCCGCCGCCCACGAGGACCGCCCGCCGCCGCCCCCGGATCCACGGCCCGCCCCCACCCCCACCCCTACGCCAACTGCCGCCGTACCAGCTCCCGTAGCCGGCCGTCCGGGGCGGCGAGCAGTGCGGCCGGGGGGCCCTGTTCGACGATCCTGCCGTGTTCCATGACGATCACCCGGTCGGCGTCCATGACCGTCGACAGCCGGTGCGCGATCACGACACGGGTCGCGTTCAGCTTGCGGGTGCTCTCGATGACCGTGCGCTGGGTGTCGTTGTCCAGCGCGCTGGTCGCCTCGTCGAAGAACAGGATGCGCGGCCGGCGGATCAGCGCCTGCGCGATCATCAGCCGCTGACGCTGGCCCCCGGAGACCGAACCGCTGCCGGCGACGATCGTGTGCAGTCCCATCGGCATCCGCTCGATGTCCCGCGCCAGCCCCGCCAGTTCGGCTGCCGCCAGCACCTCCTCCGGCGGATACGAACCGGTCCCCGAGATGACGTCCATGATCGAACTGGTGAAGGGCTGGGCGTGCTGGAGCACCACCCCGCACTGCCGGCGCACCGCCGCCAGGTCCAGCGCGGACAGGTCCTGGCCGTCGTAGAGCACACTGCCCGACGCGGGGCGGTCGAAGCCGATCAGCAGTCTCAGCAAGGTCGACTTGCCGCAGCCGCTCGGGCCGACGACGGCCGTGAACTCGCCCGGCCGCACCGCGAAGGACACGTCGTCCAGGACGAGCGGCCCGTCGTCGGAGTAGCGGAACGACAGCCGACGGGCCTCCAGCGCGCCCGACAGCGGACCCGGGCGGGTGCTCGCGGCTCGCACCTCGGGCGCCGCCTCCAGGACCGGCCGGATCTCCTCGAACAGCGGCAGCGCCGCCACCGCCGCCACGAACGCGCCGGTCAGCGAGGTGACCGCGGTCAGCAGCATCGTCACCGAGGTGTGGAAGGTGAGGAAGTCCGCCGCCGACAGCGCGCCCCGCGCCGGACCGGACAGCAGCATGAACATCAGCAGGGAGCACAGCGGCAGATGGACCGCGCCGAGCACCGTGCTGAGGTTCTTGATCCGGCCCAGCCGCTGCTGGAGCTCCCGGCTGCGCGCGAACTCCTCGGCCCAGGCCGCGTAGGCGTAGTTCTCGGCGGCCGCCACCCGTAGCTTCGGCAGCCCGCGCAGGGTCTGGAACGCCTGGTTGTTCAGCTTGTTGGAGAGCACCACCAGCCGCCGCTGCCAGCGCACCTGCCACAGCCCGAGCCCCAGGAACACGGCCGCCACGACGACCAGCATCCCGACCGCCGCCAGCGCCAGCGGCACGCTGTACCAGAGCAGCAGCCCCAGGTTCATCGCGCCGACCGTCACCGACTGCGCCACCGAGGGACCCAGGCCCGCGAGGAGCCGGCGGATCGCGCTGATCCCCATGGCCGCGCTCGCCAGTTCGCCGGTCGAGCGCTCGGCGAAGAAGGCCGTCGGCAGTCTCAGCAGCCGGTCCCACACGGCCGGTTGCAGGGTGGCCTCGATCCGGCCCTCCAGGCGCAGGATCGTCAGGTTCTGAAGGAGCGTGAACACCGCCGCCACCAGCGCGCCGATCAGCACCGCCACACACACCTGCGCGATCAGCCCCTCCTGGGCCCTCGGCACGTACTCGCCGAGCACCTTTCCGGTGGCGACCGGCACCAGCGCCCCGATCGCCACCGTCACCAGCCCGCTCAGCAGCAGATGGGCCAGGTCACCGCCGGTGCTCCGCACACTGAACCGCAGCAGCCCGAGCGGACCGAGCCGCCGTTCGGGCAGCGGCCGGTAGAACATGACGGCCCGCGGCTCGAACTCCGCCGCGTTGGCCTTCTCGACGGGCGTCTCGCGCCCCGTCGACGGATGGACGCTCACATAGCCGCCGCGCCGCCACAGCAGCGCGACCGGCGCCCCGGACAGGGCCCGCCGGCCCACCAGCGGACCCACGTCGTCGCGCCACCAGCGCCCGTCGAGCCGGACCGCCCGGGTGCGGACCCGGGAGGCCACGGCGATCCGCTCGACCGGGTCCAGCCGGTCGTCCGGCCGGTCGCCGTCCGCCGCACTGCGGGACGGTTCGACGAGGGCGATCCCGGCCGCCCGCGCCACCAGCCGGCACGCGGCGAACGTGGCGTCCGCGTCGTCGGCGGTCGTCCGGCCGGAACGCGGCCCCGCCTTGCGGCCGATGGACGCGAGGAGCGTGCGGTCGGCCCGGGCCCGGACCGCCTCACCGGCCTCGATCCCGGCGGCGGCCCGTGTCTCGTGGGTCCGTTCGATCTGCTCGATCCACCGGTCCAGCGTGGTCAGCAGCCGGTACTGCTGGTCGACCATGCTCTGCCACACCGCCGGGTCCATCAGCAGATCGGCGGCCGCCTCCGGGCCGTACAGCGACCCGTACCGCACGCTGCCCGGCGGCACCGGCATCCAGAACACGTCGTCGTCGGTCAGCTCCGCCGCGCCGCTCTCGCCGGTGGCCGTCGGCGCCTGGAACAGGACGGACAGGGCGCGGCCCACGCCGAGCGCGAGCGCGTACTCCAGCGGGCTCGACGCCGGTGGGACGTACTGGGGCGCGCCGTAGGAGTCGTAGGGGCCGTACGCGTCGTGGGCCCAGGTCCCGGTGTCCGCCTGCCGGTACAGCTCGCGCAGGCCGATGCGGTGCACCACGCAGTCGCGGGACGGGCGGGCCACCAGCGTGTGCCGGGCGCCGGTGACCGGGCCGAGCAGCAGGGCGCCCGCCTCCAGCCGGCCCAGATGATGCCAGTGCCCCTGCTCGGCGACGTCCACCGCGAACAGGTCCAGCGCCCCGGACACCACCAGCCACAGCACCTGGGGGCCCGCCAGGTCGAGCCGGGCGAGGCCCGCGCAGTCGACGCGCACGCCCGACTGCCCGAGCGCGGCGAGCACCTGGTCGCCCTGCTGCCGTACGTCGGTCATCTCACCGCTCCCCGACCAGCGCCGCGTACGCCCCGCCGCGCGCCACGAGGTCGTCGTGCCGCCCGCGTTCGACCACCGTGCCGTGCTGGAGGACGACGATCTCGTCGCTGTCGCGGACCGTGCTCAGCCGGTGCGCGATCACCACACAGGCGCAGCCGCGCCGCCGCAGGTTGCCCATGACGACCCGTTCCGTCTCCGCGTCCAGCGCGCTCGTCACCTCGTCCAGCACCAGGATGCTCGGCCGGCGCACCAGCGCCCGCGCGATCTCCAGCCGCTGGCGCTGGCCGCCCGAGAAGTTCCGCCCGTCCTGCTCGACCCGGCTGTGGATCCCGCCCGGACGCCGCGTCACGATGTCGTACAGGGCCGCGTCGCGCAGCGCCGCCACGACCGCCTCGTCCGGCACGGACGGATCCCACAGCGCCACGTTGTCGCGGACCGTGCCCTCGAAGAGGAACACCTCCTGGTCCACGAAGGAGACGGAGGCGGCCAGCGCCCCGCGCGGAATGTCGTCCAGACGCCGCCCGTCGATCCGGATCACCCCCTCCCACGGCGCGTACAGGCCCGAGATCAGCCGTGACACGGTCGACTTGCCGCTGCCCGAACCGCCCACCAGCGCCACCTGCTGCCCCGGACCGACCGTCAGGTCGAAACCGGACAACAGCGGCTTGTCCAGCGGGCTGTAGCCGAACGTGACGTCCACCAGCTCCACCAGGCCGCGCAGCCGGCGCGTCGAGCCGTCGGCACCGGCCGGGCGGTCGTAGAGCGGATCGGCGCGGAAGTTCTCCACGTCCTTCAGCCGCGCCACGTCCGCCGCGAAGTCCTGGATCCGCCCCGCCACCCCGTTCAGCCGGGTCAGCGGCGCGGTGAACCGGGTGACGAGCGCCTGGAACGCGACCAGCAGACCCACCGAGATACCGCCCTCGATCGCCCGCACCCCGCCGATCCACAGGATCAGCGCGCTGTTGAGCGAGGCCAGCGTCGGCGCCACCACCCCCAGCCAGGCGCTCGGCACCCCGAGCCGCTGCTGCTCCTCCAGCGTGGTCGCGTGCTGCCCCGCCCACTTGCGGAAGTAGGCGTCCTCACCGCCGGTCGCCTTCATCGTCTCGATCAACTGGAGCCCGGTGTACGCCGTGTTGGTGAGCCGCGCCGAGTCGGCGCGCAGTTTCGCCGTGCGTGTCGCCCGCATCCGTACGACGACCCGCATGGCGACGACGTTCAGCAGCGCCACCCCGACGCCGACAAAGGTCAGTTGGGGGTCGTAGGTGTAGAGGAGCACGGCGTACAGGACGACGACGACCGCGTCCACGCCCGCCGCCGCCAGGTCCCGGGCGAGGGTCTCGGCCACGGCGTCGTTGGACTGGAGACGCTGGACCAGGTCGGCGGGGCTGCGCTGGGAGAAGAAGGTGACCGGCAGCCGCAGCAGATGCCGCAGGAAGCGGGCGCTGGAGAGCGTCGAGGAGACGATCCGGCCGTGGTGCAGATTGGCCTGCTGGAGCCAGGTCAGCACCAGGGACAGCAGGACGCAGGCGCCCATGGCCGCGAACAGCGTTCCCAGCAGCGAGGTCTGACCGCCGATCAGATACGTGTCGATCCAGGTCCGGCTCAACGCCGGTACGGCGGCGCCCACCACGACCAGCAGCAGGCTCGCCAGCACGGCGGCCGGCAGGGTGCCCGCGGTGCCGCGCAGCCGGGCCGGCAGTGCGCCCAGCACCCCGGGGCGGCGGCCGCCCCGCTCGAAACCCTCACCGGGTTCCAGCACCAGGACCACCCCGGTGAAGCTGCCGTCGAAGTCCTCCATCGGCACGAACCGCCGCCCCTTGCCGGGGTCGTTGACGAACACCCCGCGGCGTCCGAAACGGCGGCCCATCCCGTCGTAGACGACGTAGTGGTTGAACTCCCAGAACAGGATCGCGGGCGATCGCACCGCCGCGAGCGCGGCCAGGTCCATCTGCATGCCCTTGGCCGTCAGCCCGTAACCGCGGGCCGCCTTCAGCAGGTTGCCGGCGCGTGAGCCGTCCCGCGAGACGCCGCACGCGATGCGCAGCTCCTCCAGCGGGACGTGCCGGCCGTAGTGGGCGAGGACCATGGCGAGCGAGGCCGCGCCGCACTCGACGGCCTCCATCTGGAGCACGGTGGGCGTCCGGACCGTCTTCACCCGGCTCCGGGGGACGGTCGTGCGGCGGGTCGGCGCGGCCCGGCGCCGTCCGCGCCCCTCGTGACGGTCGCGTCGGTCGTGTCGGACGGCGGTCACGGCAGCAGCCAGTCGACCGGGCGCTGCGCGGCCACCCGGATCGCGCCGGAGGCCAGGGTCATGGAGGTCAGCCGGTAGGGCGGCCCGTCCTTGGAGGACCAGCGGTAGCCGCTCTTCGTCGACGGCGACGGATCGAGGCGGACCAGGACGGCCACCGGGCGGCCGTCCTTCGTGAACTGCTCGCCGAGCCCGCTGTCGCCGAGGAACGCGGCGATGCGCTGCGCCGACTGGGCGGTGCGGTCCACCGACTTCACATGGCCGCGCAGCACGCCGTACTCCTGGGACGGCACGGTCTGCACGGTCAGATCGACCGCCGCGCCCTCCGCCACCGACGCGGCGTGCTGCGCCGGCACGTACACCGTGGCGTACAGCGGGTCGTCGGCGTCGGCGACCTTCTCGACGGCGGCGACGTTCGCGCCGGTGGCGATGATCTGGCCGAGGGTGGCGGCCAGTGCCGTGATCCGCCCCGCGGCGACCGTGCGCACCACGGCCTCGCCGTCGGCCGTACGCACCTTCAGCACGGGCGCGTCGGCGGGCAGCCGTTCGCCCTCCTTCGCGAGGACGGCGGTGACCTGGCCGGCGGCCGGGCTCTGGAGGATGTAGCTGCCCTCGCCGTGGGTGAGGACGGCCGGCGCGTCCACCGTGGAGGAGACCGAACCGGTCACCGCCCACACGGACGCGGCCGCCATGACGACCACGGTCACGGACAGCACCAGCCAGCCCTGCGGGCGTGCGAAACGCACCGGAAGGTCGAGCTCCTCCGGCGACTGGAGTCTGGCGAGGGCCTGTTGTCGGAACTGCACGGGCTTCTCTCGGGGGCGGGACGAAGGGGGGCCGGGGTGGGACGACCGGACTTCTCGGGGAGGGCCGGGTACGCCGACGGGTCCCGGAGCCGGACACCGGCTCCGGGACCCGGAAGGTCACACGGGTGCGGTCAGAGACCGGCGACCAGGTTGGTGACCGGGGCGGTGCTCAGGCCGGTGACGCCCTCGACCGTGCCGACGGCCGTGTCGACCAGGCCGGAGACCGGGGCGACGCCGTCCACCAGGCCGGTGACGGCACCCAGGGCGTTGAGGGACAGACCGCCGGAGACGTTGTCCAGCTCGGCGTCGGCGATCTCGGCGGTCTCGACCTGGGGGATGGAGGTCATGGGGAACTTCCCTTCACATGGAAATCTCTACAAGGGGGAGCGGCCCCCTCTGGGGACAGACGGCCGCGGACCGCGGGCCCTGAGCGCCCGTTCCCGGACGCCCCCGGCTTCCCGCGGTGCGATGGATCAAAGCAGGTCCGCGGCGCGCGCAGCCACCCACGCACCCTCCTCACCTGGGCACTTGCGGCACAGACGCGGGAAACCGTGCAGACGCGCGCACCCGATGTCGGCCACTTCTCCACAGCTTTGCCGGTAACGGCCGGGACGGGTGCGGGGACCGGGGCCGCGAATCGGACACTCCCGGCCCGCCGGCCCGCGGGACACCACCCGGTTGTGCAGAACCGCCGCACCCCGTGACCCGCTTGGGCAATCCATGTGCAGATTCCCTGAAGCCGGGATTCCGCTCCCAGATGTCGACGGACCGTCACCACCCGGACACACCCCCGTCGAACCGGCGGATTCCCGGACCCGCAAAGGAAGTTGGCAATCGCGATGAACGCATCACCCGCCTCCCGCGTACCTATGGCCAACCAGGCGCCGCTGTACGACGGGGCTGCCGAACGCCGGCAGCCGGACCCCGCCCCCCAGGAGGTCGAGTTTTTTGAGTCACAAGCGAGTTTCGAAGCGCAAGGCCGTGATCGCGGTCGGCGGTGTGGCGGCGCTCGGAGCGGCGGCATTCCTGCTTCCCCACGCCAACGCCTCGCAGGACGGCTCGGGCGACGCCGCCGCGGTGAAGACCCTCAAGGCGGGCGACGCCTCGGATCTCGCCTCCCGGCTCCAGGAACTGCTCGGCGACGCCTTCGCCGGTTCGTACTACGACGCCGCGCAGCAGCAGCTCGTGGTCAATGTCATCGACGTCTCCGGCGACAAGAACAACGTCATCGTGCAGGCCCAGAAGGCCGGCGCCAAGGTCCGTGAGGTGGAGAACAGCACGGCCGAGCTGAAGACCGCGGCCCAGACCCTCAAGGCCCGCGCGACCATACCCGGCACCTCGTGGGCCGTCGATCCGCGCACCAACCAGATCCTGGTCACCGCCGACTCCACGGTCACCGGCGGCAAGTGGGACCGCCTGGAGTCCACCGTCCAGAGCCTCGGCTCGGGCGTGGCGACCATCAAGAAGTCGGCCGGCACCTTCAAGACCTTCGCCTCCGGCGGCGACGCCATCTTCGCCGGCGGGGCGCGCTGTTCCCTCGGCTTCAACGTGACCGCGGGCGACGGCTCCCCGGCCTTCCTGACGGCCGGTCACTGCGGTGTCGCGGCCGAGCAGTGGTCGGACGCGCAGAACGGCGCGCCGATCGCCACCGTCGACCAGGCGACCTTCCCCGGCGACGGCGACTTCGCACTCGTGAAGTACGACGACCCCAACACGCAGGCGCCGAGCGAGGTCAACCTCGGCCAGCAGACGGTGCAGATCAGCGGGGCCGCCGACGCGACCGTGGGCACCCAGGTCTTCCGGATGGGCAGCACCACCGGCCTGTCCGACGGTCAGGTGCTCGGACTCGACGCCACCGTGAACTACCCCGAGGGCACGGTCACCGGCCTCATCCAGACCAACGTGTGCGCCGAGCCCGGCGACAGCGGCGGTTCCCTGTTCACCCAGGACGGTCTGGCGATCGGTCTGACCTCCGGCGGCAGCGGTGACTGCACGGTGGGCGGCGAGACGTTCTTCCAGCCGGTGACCACCGCCCTCCAGGCGGTCGGCGCGACCCTCGGCGACGGCGGCGCGGGCGCGGGCGGCGGCCTCGGTGCCGACGACCAGGTCGGCGGCGAGGAGGCCGGTGCGGGCGCGGGCGCCGGTGCGGAGGAAGGCGCGGGTGCCGACGCCGGTGCCGGTGCCGGTGAAGAGGCCGGCGCGGGCCAGGAGGCGGGCGCGGGCCAGGAGGCCGGTGCCGACGACCAGGCCGGTGCGGACCAGCAGGCCGGCGACGCGGGCGGCAACGGCGGCGGCCACGGCAAGGCACGCGGCGGCAACGGCGGCAACGGCGCCGGTGCGGGCGGGCACTGACCCGGACACCCAGTGACGGTCCGGCCCTCCGGCGGGAGGGCCGGACTTCCGTCTGCGGTGCGGTCAGCCGTCCTCCCGCGCCGCCCGCAGCAACAGCAGCGCCACGTCGTCGATGCGCTCCTCGGCCGCCGCGTAGTGGCCCACCAGCTCGTCGGCCACCTCCTCCAGCGGACGGTCCCCGGCCTCGCCGAGCCGCCGCCCCAGATCCGCGATCGCGTCCTCGATGTCCACCCCCGGCGACTCGATCAGCCCGTCGGTGTAGAGGGCGAGGACACTGCCGGGCGACAGGTCGACCTCCGTCGTCGGATAGGTGGCCGTCGGGACGATGCCCAGCGGCGGTCCGCCGGCGAGGTCCAGGACCCGCACCCGGCCGTCCGCCCGGCGCAGCAGCGGCGGCGGATGGCCCGCGCGGGCCATGACCGCCCGGTGCCGCTCCGGATCCAGCCGCAGATACAGACAACTCGCGAACCGGTCCGAGCCCAGATCGATCAGCAGCCGGTTGGTGCTGCGCATGACCTCCCCCGGCTCCTGCCCGACCGTCGTGTACGCGCGGACGGCGGTACGGATCTGGCCCATCAGCCCGGCCGCCGTCACGTTGTGCCCCTGGACGTCCCCGATCACCGCCGCGGGCAGCGGCCGGGAGGGCACCAGGTCGTAGAAGTCGCCGCCGATCTCCATGCCCCGGGTGGCCGGCAGATAGCGGGCCGTCGCCTCGATGCCGGGCAGCGCGGGCAGGGAGGGCGGCAGCAGGGCCGCCTGGAGCCCGTGCGCGAGCTGGTGCTTGGCGTCGTAGAGCAGCGCACGGTCCAGCGCCTGCGCGATCAGGCCCGCCAGGCTGGTGAGCACCGCCCGCTCATGGGTGGAGAACAGGTGCGGGGTGGCGTACGCCAGCACACAGGCGCCCACCGGGCGGCCGGAGGCGATCAGCGGCAGGAACGCCCAGGACGCGAACCCGTCGGGGCTCTCCTGCCGGGCCGGGTACAGATGTTCGAGCTGTCGTCGTGACTCGAAGAACGCGGGCACCCCGTGGACGACGGTGTGCGCGCCCGGCGTCTGCGAGGACAACGGCATCCCGTCGAACCGCTGCACGACCCGCGGATCGGGATACCCGTGATGGCCCAGCACGTGCAGCCGTCCCGCCCGCGCCCCCAGCAGCGCCAGCGCCTGGCTGCCCACGGCCGGGGCGATCTCGTCCGCCACCAGCCCCACCACGTCCTGCACGCTCACCGTCTCGGTGAGCGCCCCCGCCAGGCTCAGCGCCTGCGACATCGACACCAGCCGGGTCGGCGCGTCCCCCGACCGCGGGCCCGACGGTCTGTTCTCCGTCACCGCCCGGGCCCGGGAGATCCGCACGCTGATCCCGGTGGTGCTCGGATACAGCCGGAACGACAGCCAGTCCGAGGGCGGCCGCAGCGCCACGAACGACACCGCGTCCTGGCTGATCAGCGCCGCCCGGTAGCGCTCCTCGTAGGAAGGGTCGTTCAGCCAGGGCACCGACGCCCACAACTGGGTGCCGAGCAGCCTGGTGGCCGGGACGCCGAGCATCTCCGCCGCGGCCGCGTTGACGAACCCCACCCGTCCGCCCAGATCCAGCGAGCACAGCCCGTACGGCAGCCGGGCCACCATCCGGGCCGCCTCCACCGGGCCCAGGGTGCGCGCGGCGCCGCCCACCGGCCCCGCGTCCAGCAGATCGGACTCGGCGCGCACGGTCCGGTTCTCCTGCGCCGCCCGCTCCAGCCGGGCCGCCAGCCGGTCACAGGCCGAGGTCAGCTCCCGGCGCTCCCGCTCGGTCAGCTCCGGCGGCCGCGAGCCGGGCCAGGTCATGAAGACGGCGCCGTACACCCGTTCGGCGGTCGCGAGCGGTACGGCGGCGAGCGCGAAGGGATACGGCAGGACGACGGCGATCCGCGGATAGCGCCGGGCCATCTCCTCCTGCCCGCCCACCCACACCAGCCGCCGCTCGCGCACGGCGTCCGCCACCGGGATGGGCGCGCTCAGTCCCACTCGCTCCCAGGGCGCCGCGAAGGACCGGGGCAGCCCCGCCATCACCGCCATCTCCAGCAGCGGCTCGTCACCGGGCCGCAGATAGACGGCCCCCGAGTGCGCCCCGACGGCGTCCATCATCGAGGTCAGCGCCAACGACAGCAGCGGCTCCCGGATCGGTGGCCGAACGGCGGCCGCGCCCTGCGCATCGACCACGGCGACCACCTCCTCACCAGGCCGCACGACCCCCGAACCCAAATCTGCCCCCTACGGGCCCACCGCGCACGGCGAGCACCCCCTCACCCGACGTCCACCATGCCCACCCAGGGGCGCGGGGAACTGCGCGACCGGCCCCCACCGGACCCGCACCCGCACTCGACCCGTCACAGGGGCTGCGTCACCTCGCCAACCGCGCTGTAATGACGGACGTGGTCGATGCGGATACGGGTGCGACGCGGAGCGATTCCGCACCGCCGCGTGCCGAGATCGCCCTGAAGACCGTCACCGCCGCCCCCGCCACCCCCGAGCGGACGCGCCGCGTCCTCGAACAGGCACTGGTCTTCTCGGGCGCGGCCCTCGCCGCCGTCTACCTGCGAGGCGACGACGGACGGACCCTCTGCCTGGCCGAGTCCGCCGGTGTCCCGCGCACCCTGTACGGGCTGCGCGAGGGCTACCCCGTCGACGGCCTCTCCCCGGCCGCCGAGGCGCACCGCACCGGACGCCCCCTGTGGCTGGGCCCCGCCGAGCTGGCCGGCTTCCCCGACGCGCGGCGGATGCCCGTACGGGACATCCATCTGGCGGCCCTGCCCGTACCCGGGGGCGGCGGCTGTCTGCTCGCCATGGGGGAGCGCCCCGCCGGCTTCGGCCCCGACGACCGCACCGCCCTCGCGCTCGTCGCGGAGGCCCTCGCCCGGACCGCCGGCCCCGCCGCCGGAACCGGCGCGGCCGAGAGCGAGACACCGCACGGCAACGCCTTCTCCCTCGCCATGGACTCCGGCCGGGTGGAGGTCGGCGACGACCTCCTCGACCTGTTCGGGCTGGAGCGGGAGGCGTTCGACGGGCGGGTGGAGACCCTGCTCGGGCTCACCGTCCCCGAGGACCTGCCGTCCCTGATGTCGGTGGTCGAGGCCGACCACATGTCGATCGGCGAACGCGAACTGGAGTTCCGGGTGCTGCGGCCCGACGGCCCGCCCCGCTGGCTGCGGCTGCGCGGCCGGCTGCTGCCCGGCGGGGAGGGCCGTCCGGTCCGGCTGGCCGGCACCGTCGCCGACGCCTCCGCGCTGCGCCCCGAGGTCACCGACGTCGCCCGGGTGCAGAAGCTGGCCGCCGCGCTCGCCACCGCCGGCACCGTCCGTGACGTCGGACAGGCCGTCGTCGCCGCGCTGCGCAAGCCGCTGCGCGCCGACCGGATCGCCCTGGCCGAGCTGGAGAACGACCGGCTCGTCGTCACCGTCCTCGACCCGCCCGCCCCGGAGTCCTGGCCCGAGCTGTGGCAGTCGGAGTGGCGCACCGAGTGGCCCGACGCGCCCGTGCGCGCCATGCCCACCCTCGCCGCCGCGCTGCGCGACGGCCGGGCCCGGATCTGGCCGGCCGGCTCCGCCGACCTGGAACCCGCCCTCGCCGAGGTCGGCCCCGGCGGGCTCGCCGTGCTGCCGCTGCCCGGCGTGGGCCGGATGGCCGGCGCCTGTCTGATCGGCTGGGACACCCCGCACGACTTCGGCCCCGACGAACGCGCCCTGCTCACCGCGTCCGCCGGACTCGCCGGGCAGGCGCTGACACGTGCCCACGCCTTCGACGCCGAGCACGAACTCGTCGCCATGCTTCAGCGCCAGCTCCTGCCGCGCCGGCTGCCCAAGCTCCCCGGCGGGGTCGCCGTGGCCCGCTATCTGCCCGCCACCGCGGGCCTGGAGGTCGGCGGCGACTGGTACGACGTCATCCCGCTGCCCGACCACCATGTGGCCCTGGTCATCGGGGACGTCCAGGGGCACAGCGCGGGCGCCGCCACCCTGATGGGCCAGATGCGCACCGCGCTGCGCGCCTACGCCGCCGAGGGCCACCCGCCGGACGTGGTCGTCGCCCACGCCAACCGTCTCCTCATGGAGCTGGAGACCGACCTCTTCGCCACCTGCTGCTATGTCGACGTCGACATGGAGGCCGGCACCGCCTGGTGCGTGCGCGCCGGACACCCGCCGCCCGTGCTGCGCCACCCGGACGGCGCAACCGACATCGCCGAGGCCGACGGCGGGCCCCCGCTGGGCGTGCTGGACCGGGCCGAGTTCCCGATGACCCCGCTGCGGCTGCTGCCCGGCACGGTGATCGCGCTGACCACCGACGGGCTGGTGGAGTCCGCCGAGCTGGACATGGACACCGGCCTGGACCGGCTCGCCCACGAACTGTCCGTCTCCGACCCCGCCCACCTGGGCCTCGTCGCCGACGCGCTGCTCGGCAACGCCCACCGGGGCGACGACGTGGCCCTGCTCCTGATGCGCTACGACGGCATGGCCGTCCGGCCGCTGCGGGAGGGCTGGACGGTGTGGCGGGTACCCGAGGCGGCCCGGCACGCCCGCCGCTTCACCAAGCGCTCCCTGCGGTCCTGGGGGGTGCCCGCGGAGGCCATGGACACCGCGCTGCTGGCCGTCTCCGAACTGGTCACCAACGCGCTCGTGCACACCGACGGCCGGGTCAGGCTGGACCTCACCCTGATCCACCGCCGGCTGCGGATCGCCGTCACCGACACCTCCCCGCGCACCCCCGTCAAACCCACCCATCTGGGCTGGGAGTCCACCGGCGGGCGCGGCATCCTGCTCGTGGAGGCCATGTCCGACGCCTGGGGCACGGTCCCGGTCAGCGGCGGCAAGCAGGTGTGGTGCGAACTCCAGCTCACGTACTGAGCGCGTGACCGGACTCGCCGCTCCCCGACAATCAGGCGACAATCGGGCAAACCGATGAATGAACGATCCGATCCGGACATCCAGGGCTAGGGTGAGGCAGATGAAGGCTCTCGTGCTGTCCGGAGGTGCCGGTACCCGGCTGAGGCCGATCACCCACACCTCGGCCAAACAGCTCGTCCCCGTCGCCAACAAGGCCGTCCTCTTCTACGGCCTCGAATCCATCGCCGCCGCGGGCGTCACCGAGGTCGGGGTGATCGTCGGCGACACGGCCGACGAGATCCGCGAAGCCGTCGGCGACGGCTCCCGCTTCGGCCTGCGCATCACCTACATCCCCCAGGAACGGCCCCTCGGCCTCGCGCACGCCGTCCTGATCGCCCGCGACTGGCTCGGCGACGACGACTTCGTCATGTACCTCGGCGACAACTTCATCGTCGGCGGCATCACGGACCTCGTCGACGAGTTCCGCCGCACCCGCCCCGACGCCCAGATCCTCCTCACCCGCGTCCCCGACCCCCGCGCCTTCGGCGTCGCCGAACTCGATGCCGCAGGACAGGTCGTGGGCCTGGAGGAGAAGCCGCGGGCGCCCAAGAGCGACCTCGCGCTCGTCGGCGTCTACCTCTTCACCCCCGCGATCCACGAGGCCGTCCGGGCGGTACGGCCCTCCTTCCGCGGCGAGCTGGAGATCACCCACGCCATCCAGCACCTCATCGACCAGGGCGCCGACGTCCGCTCCACCATCATCAAGGGCTACTGGAAGGACACCGGCAACGTCGTCGACATGCTGGAGGTCAACCGGACCGTCCTGGAGAGCCTCGACCGCCGGATCGACGGCCGCGTCGACGACGCCTCCGAGACCGTCGGCCGCGTGATCGTCGAGGCCGGCGCGACCGTCGTCAACTCCCGGCTGGTCGGCCCCGTCGTGATCGGCGCCGGCACCGAGGTCCGCGACTCCTACGTCGGCCCCTTCACCTCCGTCGCCGAGAACTGCCGCATCACCGACAGCGAGCTGGAGTTCTCCATCGTCCTGCGCGACTCCTCCATCGACGGCGTCGGCCGCATCGAGAACTCCCTCATCGGCCGCCACGTCGAGGTCACCCCGGCCCCCGGCGTCCCCAGCGCCCACTGCCTCGTCCTGGGCGACCACAGCAAGGTGCAGATCCACAGATGAACCTCCTCGTCACCGGGGCCGCCGGATTCATCGGGTCCGCCTATGTGCGCGGGCTGCTCGCCGCGGGCGGGGACGTCGATGTCACCGTGCTGGACAAGCTCACCTACGCGGGCACGCTCAGCAATCTGCCGATCGGCCATCCCCGGCTGGAGTTCGTGCAGGGCGACGTCTGCGACGCCGATCTCGTCGACAAGGTGGTCGCCGGGGCCGATCAGATCGTGCACTTCGCCGCCGAGTCCCATGTGGACCGCTCCATCGACGGCGCGGGCACGTTCGTGCGCACCAATGTGCTCGGCACCCAGACCCTGCTGGACGCCGCCCTGCGGCACGGTGCCGGGCCGTTCGTGCACGTGTCGACGGACGAGGTCTACGGCTCCATCGAGACGGGCTCCTGGTCCGAGGACCGTCCGCTCGCGCCCAACTCGCCGTACTCCGCGTCCAAGGCGTCCTCCGACCTCATCGCGCTCGCCTACCACCGCACCCACGGCCTGGACGTGCGCGTCACCCGTTGCTCCAACAACTACGGGCCCCACCAGTTCCCCGAGAAGGTGATCCCGCTCTTCGTGACCAACCTCCTCGACGGCGGGCGGGTCCCGCTCTACGGCGACGGCCGCAACGTCCGCGACTGGCTGCACGTCGAGGACCACTGCCAGGGCGTCGACCTCGTCCGCACCAAGGGCCGTGCCGGGGAGGTCTACAACATCGGCGGCGGCACCGAACTGAGCAACCGCGAGCTGACCGGCCTGCTCCTCGACGCCTGCGGGGCCGGCTGGGACCGGGTCGACCACGTCGCCGACCGCAAGGGCCACGACCTGCGCTACAGCGTCGACTGGAGCAAGGCCCGCACCGAACTCGGCTACCGGCCCCGCCACGACTTCACGACGGGCCTCGCCGACACCGTCGCCTGGTACCGGGACCACCGCGACTGGTGGGAACCCCTCAAACGGGGGGCGCGCCCATGACCCGCTGGCTCGTCACCGGCGCCGGCGGCATGCTCGGCCGCGACACCGTCGCCGAACTGGCCCGCCGCGGCGCCGACGTGACCGGACTCGGCCGCGCCGACCTCGACATCACCCACCCCGAGTCCGTCGCGCACGCCTTCGCCGCGCACCGCCCCGACCTGGTGGTCAACTGCGCCGCCTACACGGCCGTCGACGACGCCGAGACCGACGAGCCGCGCGCCCTGGCCGTCAACGGCGAGGGCCCCCGGCTGCTGGCCCGCGCCTGCGCAGAGCACGGCGCCCGGCTGCTGCACGTCTCCACCGACTACGTCTTCGACGGCGCCGCCCGCACCGCCCCCTACCCCGAGGACCACCCGCCCGCACCCCGCTCCGCCTACGGCCGCACCAAACTCGCCGGCGAGCGGGCCGTCCTCACCGCACTCCCCGACGCCTCCGCCGTGGTGCGCACCGCCTGGCTCTACGGCGTCCACGGCACCAGCTTCGTGCGCACCATGCTCGACCTGGAGGCCCGCCGCGACACCCTCGACGTCGTCGACGACCAGCGCGGCCAGCCCACCTGGAGCGCCGACGTCGCCGCCCGCCTCGCCGACCTCGGCCCGCACGTCGGCCGTGGCGCGCACGGCGTCTTCCACGCCACCGCCGCCGGCGAGGCCACCTGGTACGACCTGGCCCGCGAGGTGTTCCGCGGCATCGGCGCCGACCCCGGGCGGGTCCGCCCCACCACCTCCGACGCCTTCCGGCGGCCCGCGCCCCGCCCGGCGTACAGCGTCCTCGCCCACGGCCGCTGGCGGGAGGCGGGCCTGCCGCCGCCCCGCGACTGGCGCACCGCCCTGCTCGAAGCACTGCCCCTCATCCGCGAGGAGACCCGAGGAGAAGCCGCGTGAAACGCCACGACTTCCTGCGCGCCCTGCACAAGGCCACCGCCAACCGCAACTACCTGGAGATCGGGGTCAACGACGGCCGCAGCCTGCGGCTGTCCCGGGTCCCCAGCATCGCCGTGGACCCCGCCTTCAAGGTGACCTCGGAGCTGCGCTGCGACGTCCACCTGGTCAAGGCGACCAGCGACGACTTCTTCGCCCGCGCCGACCCGCTCGCCCATCTCAGGGGCGGCCGCCACCCCTGGCGCAATCTGCGCCGCGGCCGCCATCCGCTCGGACACTGGCGGCGCACCACCCTCGACCTCGCCTTCATCGACGGCATGCACCTCTTCGAGTACGCGCTGCGCGACTTCGTCAACGTCGAGCGGCACGCCGACTGGTCGAGCGTGATCGTCCTGGACGACATGCTGCCGCGCACCGTCGACGAGGCGGCGCGCGAGCGGCACACCACCGCCTGGACCGGCGACGTCTACAAGGTCGGCGAGATCCTCAACCGCTACCGGCCCGACCTGGTCACCGTCCTGGTCGACACCCAGCCCACCGGCCAACTGGTGGTCTTCGGCGCCGATCCGCGCAACCGGGTGCTCTCCCAGAAGTACGACGAGATCATCGCCGAGTACGACGTGCCGGACCCGCAGAAGGTCCCCGAGTCCGTCCTGGACCGGGTCCGCGCGGTCCCGCCGGAGGTCCTGCTCGACGCCGGTCTGTGGCGCCCGCTGGTCCGCGCCCGCAACCTCGGTCTGCCCCGCTCCCGGGGCTGGGAGCCGCTGCGCGCCGCGCTGGAGCGGATCGCCGTCGGCGGCTGAGCCACCACGGCATCAGGGGCGGGAGGCGTACGACGGCGGCAGCCCGGACGCCTCCCCCCTTTTTTGTTCCGCTGGCGAAGGCGCCGTCGCCTCACCCCGTCCGCGCGGTGATCCTGCCGACGATCCGGTGCAGGGCGCGCCGCGTCCGGCGGACCAGCCGGCGCACCCGTCCGGGCCGGTGCGCCGGCACCGCGCGCACCCGGTCGGCGCCGGCCCGCAGCGCGAACGGCAGCGGATGGAAGCGGTCCGCCTCGCCCTCCCGGGCGCCCGGCGCGAGGCACAGGGACGCCCGCCAGGTCCGTCCGGTGAGGGCGGCCGTGGGCAGGACGGCCTCCAGACGGCCGCCCGCGGTGAGCACGGCCGGTACGTCCTGGGCGCCGGGGCCGGTCAGCCGCAGCACCGCCTCCGCCGGGGCGGGCACGTACAGCGGCAGGTCCACGCCCAGCCGGTCGCCGTCCACCGTGACGTCGGCGGGCGTGAGCCGCCCCAGCCCGAGCCGCTTGCCCGCCCGGCCGACGTCCAGCGCGAGCGAGCCGTGCCGCTCGGTCCAGTACGGCAGCACCACCCGGCCCGCGACCACCCCGGCGGGCGGGGCGGGCACGTCGTGACGCGGGGCGGGGCCGAGCCGCAGTTCCTTCGTCCAGCCGCCGATGCCGACCCGCACGTAGGCGTCCCACAGGCCGTCGGCGGGCAGCACCTCGCGGGCGCCGGGGTCCACGGCCGCCGTACCGCGCAGCACCAGCCGTACCCGGCTGCCGTCGCCCACCGGGACGGTCTCCCGGACCACCTCTCCCGGCTGGAAGTACTGGGCGGCGCTGGCGCGTTCGCGCAGCAGCAGGTCCGGCCGGGCGCGGCCGAACCGGACCACGACGTCCTCGCCGAGCCAGCGCACCGCCTCGGCGACGTCGTGCGGCGGCCACGGCGGGGAGCCCCCGGCGGAGGGGAAGGTCATCGGGCGGCCGTCGTGGGTGAGTTCGGCGGCGAAGGCGATCCGCAGCAGGCCGCCCTGCCAGCGCACGGACTCCGGTTCGACGGTGAGCGCGACCCCGGCCTCCCACTCCGCGAACGCCACCGTGTCGTCGTAGCGGCCGTCCGCGACCAGGGCGGCGACGACCCGCTGGGTGGGCTGGAGCGGGGCCGCCACGCCCGGCCCGAACCGCTCGGTGACCACGGCGTGGATCTCGTCGAACAGCTCCCTGCGGTAGTCCTCCGGCAGGTTCAGGAAGCGCCGGCCGCGCAGCCGCTCCACCATCTCCACGCGCAGCCAGCGGCGGAACAGCTTGTCGCGCAGCGGGCCGGGCTCGGTGTACTTCTCGACGACGTCCAGGGCCTCGCGCAGGTTCTTGAAGTAGCCGACCGGGTCGAAGCGCTGGAACCCGGCGTTCGCGGCGTCGTCGCGCCGCACGTGGTAGTAGCAGACGTAGTTGCCGAGCACGGAGACATTGCTCGCGCGCAGATACGCCTCGGTGACGAAGACATGGTCCTCGAGGCGGCGCCGCCCCTCGGGGAAGCGGAGCCCGGTGCGTTCCAGGAACGCGCGGCGGACCATCTTGTGCGGGGTGAGGCTGTCGATGAGCGGCGCGTTCTCCACGGTGGCGCGTGGCCGGTCGGTCCGGAACAGCTCCACCGGCACGCCGCGGCCCCGGCCGGCCATCTTGCCCACGACCACGTCCGCGTCGTTCGCGACGCCGTAGTCGTACATCCGCTCCAGGGCCTCGGGGCCGAGGTGGTCGTCGTTGTCGACGAACATCACGTACTCGCCGCGCGCGGCGTCGATGCCGACGTTGCGCGGCTTGCCCGACCAGCCGGAGTTCTCCTGGTGGATCACCGTCACCCGGGGGTCCTCGGCGGCGAGGGCGTCGAGCCGGGCCGGGGTGGCGTCGGTCGAACCGTCGTCGACGAAGATCACCTCGTACGCGTCGGGCGGCAGCGACTGCCCGAGCAGCGAGGCGATGCAGTCCTCGATGTAGCGGCCGGGGTTGTAGACCGGGACGATGACGCTGACCTTGACCGGCATCGGGCTCCTGGCCCCCTCTGTTCTCGCCGTGGGACGGGCGCGTGGCCCGATGCTAACCCCGCGGAACGGGGCCCACCTGTTCTGTTCCGCGCCGCACCCCGGACTTCGCCGACCGTTCACGGCCCGGACCCGTCGGACCCGGTTCGCCCGGCCGGGGGAGGGGCCACGCGTAGCCTGACACCGTGCGACTGCTCCTCATGTCCGACACCCACCTCCCGCGCCGCGCCAGGGCGCTGCCCGCCCCGCTGCTCGACGAGATCCCCCGCGCGGACGTGGTGTTCCACGCCGGGGACTGGGTCGACACCGCCACCCTCGACCTGCTGGAGAGCCGCAGCCGCCGCCTGGTCGCCGTGTACGGCAACAACGACGGCCCCGAGCTGCGGTCCCGGCTGCCCGAGGTGGCGTACGCCGACCTCGGCGGCCTGCGCTTCGCGGTCGTCCACGAGACGGGTCCCGCCCGGGGCCGGGAGGCGCGCTGCGCGGCGGACTTTCCCGGGGTGGACGTCCTGGTCTTCGGCCACAGCCACATCCCCTGGGACACGACGGCCCCCGGCGGCCTCCGCCTCCTGAACCCGGGCTCCCCGACGGACCGCCGCCACCAGCCCCACTGCACGTACCTCACGACGACGATCACGAACGGCCGCCTGACGGATGTGGCCCTGCACCGGTTGCCGCGACGCGGTTGACCGGGGTCGGGGTCGGGGGCCGGCTCGGCCGGGTTCGGGTGCCGGGGCGTGGTCGTGCACCGGGTGCCCGGTCAGTTCTGCGGTCGTTCGCCGTGGATCGTGCCCGTCGTGGAGGAGAGGGGCGCCCCCGTGCCGTTCCAGCGCTGGGCGATGATCTCGGCGGCCACGGATACGGCCACCTCCTCCGGGGTGCGGGCGCCGAGGTCGAGGCCGATCGGGGAGCGGAGGCGGGACAGTTCGGGGGTGGTGAGGCCGGCCTCGGTCAGGCGTCGGTGCCGGTCCTCGTGGGTGCGGCGGCTGCCCATCGCCCCGATGTACGCGGCCGGGCGGCGCAGCGCCTCCTCCAGCAGCGGTACGTCGAACTTCGGGTCGTGGGTGAGGACGCAGATCACCGTGCGGGCGTCGGTGTCCGTGCCGCGCAGATAGCGGTGCGGCCAGTCCACGACGACCTCCACGCCGTCCGGGAAGCGCCGGGGCGTCGCGAAGACCGGGCGGGCGTCGCACACCGTGACCCGGTAGCCGAGGAAGGCGCCGATCCCGGCCACGGCGGCCGCGTAGTCGATCGCCCCGAACACCAGCATCCGCGGCGGCGGTGCGAACGAGTGCAGGAAGACCGTGACGGAGTCCTCGCGGCGCTGCCCGCGCGGCCCGTAGTGGCGCAGCCCGGTCGCCCCGAGGGCGAGTCCGCCGCGCGCGTCGGCGGTGACCGCCGCGTCCAGGCCCGCCGTGCCGAGCGTGCCGACGGTCCGGTCCGGCCGGACGGCGAGCGTGGCGCCGCGCGGCGCGGGCCCGTCGGTCACCGTGGCCACGATCACCGGCTCGTGCGCGGCCACCGCGTCGGCGACCTCGCCGAGGACGGCGTCCCGCGCGGGGTCGACCGCCCGCACCAGGACGGTGATCTCGCCGCCGCAGGTCAGCCCGACGGCGAAGGCGTCCGCGTCGCTGTAGCCGAAGGTCTCGAGGCGGGCCCGGCCGCTCGCCACCACCTCCCGGGCCAGTTCGAACACCTCGCCCTCCACGCAGCCGCCGGACACGCTGCCCACCACCGCGTCGTCCGGGCCCACCGCCATCGCCGCCCCCGGCTCGCGCGGCGCGCTGCGGCTGACGGCGACCACGGTGGCGAGCCCGAACGGCTCACCGGCCGCGTACCACCCGGACAGCGCCGGAAGAATCTCGCGCATGCTTGAACGTTAATCCGTTGCCGCGCCCCGCGCCGTTCTGCTGCACTGCGCGGGTACCACCGACCCCACCGCACAGGAGCCGAGATGCGAGCGACGTCCATGTCCACCCAGCAGGAAGGAACCACTCCTCTCTCCAAGGACATGACACCTCGTGCATCTGCTCAACCTCGGGATCCTCGCGCACGTCGACGCCGGTAAGACCAGCCTGACCGAACGGCTGCTGCACCACGCCGGGGTCATCGACGAACTCGGCAGTGTCGACGCCGGCAGCACCCGGACCGACACCCTCGCGCTGGAGCGGCAGCGCGGCATCACCATCAAGGCCGCCGTCGTCTCCTTCCCGGTCGACGGCATCACCGTCAACCTCATCGACACCCCCGGCCACCCGGACTTCATCGCCGAGGTGGAGCGCGTCCTCGGCGTGCTCGACGGCGCGGTCCTGGTCGTGTCGGCCGTGGAGGGCGTCCAGGCCCAGACCCGTGTCCTGATGCGGACCCTGCGCCGGCTGGGCATCCCCACCCTGGTCTTCGTCAACAAGACCGACCGGCGCGGCGCCCGCCCGGAGGGCGTCCTGCGGGAGCTGTCCGAGCGGCTCGCGGTACCGGTCGTCGCCATGGGCTCCGTCACGGCACCCGGGACACCGGCCGCCGCCTTCACACCCGAGGACCCGGCCCCCGACGTCCTCGCCGACCACGACGACACCCTCCTCGCCGCGTACGTCGACGGCACCCTCACGCCCGCCCGGGTGCGCGCCGCCCTGCGCGCCCAGGCCCACCGGGGCGTCGTCCACCCGGTGTACGCCGGGTCCGCCGCGACCGGTGCCGGGGTGCCCGAACTCGTCGCCGGGATCAAGGAGTTGCTGCCCCCGGCCGCCGGTGACCCCGACGGCCCGCTGTCCGGCACCGTCTTCAAGGTGGAGCGCGGCCCGGCCGGCGAGAAGATCGCCTACGCCCGGCTCTTCTCCGGCACCCTGCGGGTGCGCGACCGGATCGGCGCCGACGACGCGCGGAGCAAGGTCACCGCGGTCAGCGTCTTCGCCGACGGCGCGGACACGCGCGCCGAGGCGGTGCCCGCCGGCCGGATCGCCCGCCTGTGGGGCCTGACCGACGCCCGGGTCGGCGACAGCCTCGGCACGCCCCGGCCCGGACACGGCCGCTTCTTCGCGCCGCCGACCCTGGAGACGGTCGTCGTACCGGGCCCCGGCACCGACCGCCGCGCCCTGCACCTGGCCCTGACCCGGCTCGCCGAACAGGATCCGCTGATCGGCCTGCGCCACGACGAGGTCCGCGCCGAGACGTCCGTGTCGCTCTACGGCGAGGTGCAGAAGGAGGTCCTCCAGGCGACCCTGGCCGACGAGCACGGTCTCGCGGTCACCTTCCGGGAGACGACACCGCTCTGTCTGGAGCGCCCGGCCGGGACCGGGGCGGCCGCCGAGTTCATCAAGAAGGGCGATCACCCCTTCCTCGCCACCGTCGGTCTGCGGGTGGAGCCCGCGCCGCCCGGCACCGGGGTGACCTTCGGCCTGGAGGTGGAGCTGGGCGCGATGCCGTACGCGTTCTTCAAGGCGGTCGAGGACACCGTGCGCGAGACCCTCGCCCAGGGGCTGCACGGCTGGCGGGTCACCGACTGCGCGGTCACCATGACCCACTCGGGCTACTGGCCCCGGCAGAGCCACGCCCACCAGGGCTTCGACAAGAGCATGTCCAGCACCGGCTACGACTTCCGCGGTCTGACCCCGCTGGTCCTCGTCGACGCGCTGCGCCAAGCGGGCACCCGGGTGCACGAGCCGATGCACCGCTTCCGGCTGGAGGCCCCCGCGGACACGCTCGGCGCGCTGCTGCCGGTGCTGGCCGCGCTGGACGCCGTACCGGGCACGACCCGGACCGAGGGGGCGCGGTGTGTGCTGGAGGGGGTGGTGCCGGCCGCGCGGGTGCACGCGCTGGAGCAGCGGATCCCCGGACTGACGCGGGGCGAGGGGGAGTGGGAGAGCGCCTTCGACCACTACGCGCCGGTGGCGGGCGGCGCGGTGCCGGAACGGCCGCGCACGGACCGCAATCCGCTGGACCGCAAGGAGTACCTGCTGAACGTGACGGGCCGGGTGGGCGGTTGAGACGGCGCACCGGGCAACTGGTCTGATTGATCGTCAACTTACTCGCGAGTCAGAACCTATTGACGGTGTCCGGAAGCCGCCGGAATGTAGTGGACATGCCGAATATCCGAGCACGTCTGCTCGCTGTTCTGGTGGTCCTCTGCGGACTCTGCGGCTTCCTCACGGCGGCGGGCACCCCCGCCGCCGGTGCCGCCGCCCTCCCCGACTCCCTGCCGTTCGACGGCACGGCGCTCACCGTCGCGAACGGCCGCTTCGTCGACGGGCACGGCCGCGAGGCCGTCCTGCGCGGCTACAACGTCTCCGGCGAGACCAAACTCGACGAGAACAAGGGCCTGCCCTTCGCCTCGGTCGCCGACGCCAGGAAGTCGGCGACCGCCCTGCGTGCCCTCGGCGGCGGCAACTCCGCCCGCTTCCTGCTCTCCTGGGCCTACGCCGAGCCGGTGCGCGGCCAGATCGACACCGCCTATCTGGCCGCCGCCACCGACCAGATCCGCGCCTTCCTCGACGCGGGCGTCCGGGTCCACCCCGACTTCCACCAGGACCTGTACTCCCGGTACCTGTTCAACTCCGGAAGCTGGTACACCGGCGACGGCGCGCCCAAGTGGGCCGTGGAACTGGGCGGTTACCCCCGGGAGTCGTGCGGGATCTGCTTCTTCTGGGGCCAGAACATCACCCAGAACGGCGCGGTGAAGGCCGCCCAGTACGACTTCTGGCACAACGCCCACGGCCTCCAGGACTCCTTCCTCACCATGGCCGAGCGGACGATGACCTACATCCGGCAGCACCTCACCGCCGAGCAGTTCGCGGGCGTCCTCGGCTTCGACCCCTACAATGAGCCGTACGCTGGCACCTACGACTCCGGCCAGACCAGCCGTACTTGGGAACGCGATCTGCTGTGGCCCTTCTATGTGCGCTTCCGGGCCCGGATGGACGCGGCGGGCTGGCAGGACAAGCCCGCCCTGGTCGAACCCAACCTGTTCTGGAACGCCAACATCACCTCCCAGCGGCAGGAGGGCGGCCTCCTCGATGCGGGCACCCTCGGCTCCCGATACGTCCTCAGCACCCACTTCTACGACCAGAAGGCCATCTCCGCGATCCTGATGCCCGGCAAGGCGGCCGACGGCCAGTACGTCACCGACTTCGGCGCCCTGCGCGACCGCGTGTCGGCGGCCGGGACCGCGGCGCTCGTCAGCGAGTTCGGGCACCCGCTGTCCGGCCTCGTCTCCGACAAGGCGCCCACCGTGCTGAAGGCGATGTACCAGGCGCTCGACTCCCGTGTGAAGGGCGCGAGTTGGTGGACCACCCCGGCCGCCTCCGGACCGGTCCTCTCCGGTGCGCAGTGGCAGTGGGACATCTACCACGGCCGTCATCACGAGCTGATGAACGGCAACCCCGACAAGGTCCTCACCGCCGGGGACGCCTGGAACGACGAGGACCTCTCCGCCGTACGCCTGGACGACAACGGCACGGTGACGCTCCGTCAGGACGCGCGGCTGCTCGACCGGATCTACCCGAGCGCCACCTCGGGCACCGCCCTCGCCTTCACCTACGAGGACCGCTCCCGCGACGGCTCCACCACCCTCACCTGGAACCCGGTGCCCGCCGCCCTGCCCAACGTGGCCGCACTGGTCGGCTCCGGACAGTACGGGCTGCTGGTCTGGCGGTCCGGCACCGGCACGGCACCCACCGAACTGCACCTCCCCGCGTCCTTCCCAACCTCCACCACGACGGTCGTCTCCGACCTCGGCACGGCCCACGGTCCGCCGGCGTACACCCCCACCACCCCGATCGCCACGGCTCCCGAACCGGGCGGCACGGGCAGCCGACGCCTCCTGCTCACGACCACCGGCCAGGGCACCGTGCACTACGCCCTGATCACCAACGGCGCGACGGCCCCCTCGGCGACCCTGCTGGCCGCAGCCCGCACCGAACTGGCCTCCTGGGTGGGCCAGAAGTTCGCCTAGGCCACCGCTCAGGCCAGCCGCCCGACCGCCTCCACCACTCTGCCCGTCCCGTCCTCCTCGCGCACCCGGGCGCCCAACTCCCGGGCCCGCGCACGGAATCGCGGGTCGCCCGTGGCGCGGGTGAGGGCCGCCGCCAGGTTCTCCGCGGTGAGGCGGCGGGTGGGGAGGGCGGTCGGGGCCACGCCGAGGGTGAGCAGGCGGTGGGCCCAGAAGCTCTCGTCGAACTGGACCGGTACCGGCACGGCGGGCACCCCGGCCCGCAGTCCGGCGGCCGTGGTGCCCGCGCCGCAGTGGTGGACCACCGCGGCCGTCTCCGGGAAGAGCAGCGCGTGCGGGACCTCGCCGACGGTCAGCATGTCGTCGCCGTCGGCCTCGAGACCGCTCCAGCCGCGCTGGATCACCCCGCGCAGCCCGGCCCGCCGCAGCGCCCCGACGACCAGCCGGCTCAGCCCCGCCGGATCCGGCACGGTCGCGCTGCCCAGGCCCACGAAGACCGGGGCCGGCCCCGCGTCCAGGAACTCCCGTACGTGCGGCGGCAGTCGGCGCTCACCGTCGTACGGCCACCAGTAGCCGGTGATGTCGAGGTCCGGCCGCCAGTCGCGGGGCCGGGGGACGACCAGGGGGCTGAACCCGTGCAGCACCGGTCCCGCAGGCGGGGTGCGGGGGCGGCCGGGCGGCAGGCCGAGCCGGGAGCGCAGCGCCGGCAGGGCGGGGGCGAAGACACGGTCGACGGCCCACTCCACACCATGCCCGGCGAGCCGGTTGGCGGGTCCGCCGAAGGAGCCGCCCCCGAGCAGCGGCGGCCCGAACTCCCGCGTGGGTGCGACCGGTTGGAGCGGGAGTTCGATCACCGGGAGCCCGAGCCCCTCGGCGATCGTACGGCCGAGCGGCCCCACCGACGCGGACACCAGCAGCACCTCGCTGCCGCGCGCCGCCGCCAGGACCTCGTCGGCCAGCTCGCCCACCCGTGCCCGGGCGATCCGCACCACCCGCAGCAGCTTGCCCGCGCCGGTCGTGCTGCGGCGCAGGCCCCGGCCGCGCACCGACTCCAGTTCGGCGCGCGGATCGACCGGGAGGGCGTGGAAGGCCACCCCCGAGCCCGCCACGAGCGGCGCGAACCGTCCGTGCGTGACCAGGGTGACCTCGTGGCCCGCGCGCACGAGCGCGTGCCCGAGTCCGGTGAAGGGGGCGACATCGCCCCGGGAGCCCGCCGTGATGACCGCCACTCGCACGACCGACAGTATGGCCCGCCGCACGGCCGCACGGCCCGCTCAGCGCCGCCGCGTCCGGACCGTGCGCGGCCGTGGGGGAGGGGGCAGCGGGCGGGCGCGCGCCGCCTCCAGCGCGGTGCGCAGCAGGGCCACGGACACGCGCCGGGCCGCCGCGCCCGACAGCAGGGGCCGGGGCGCGCGGCGCCGCCCGAGACCGGCCCGGAACGAGACGTCCCAGGTCAGCCGGGAACTGAACCGGACCCCTGCGAACCTCCCTCCTACGCGTCCCATGCCTGGATCATCGTCTGCTCGACGATCTTGCCGTCGCGCAGGGTGACCATCGACTCGGAGAGGACCCGCACCCCGTCCGCGTAGCGGCACGACTCGCTGAACGCGGCACGGTCGCCCTGGACGACGCACTCCTCCAGCGTGTGGGACATGTCCCGGCTGTAGACGTCCTCCAGCATCTCGGCGATCTCGTCCCGGCCGCGCAGCACCCGCGGATGGCTGGGCTGGGTGTTCTGGTCGACGACGCGCAGTTCGGCGTCGTCCGCGTAGAGCGACAGCAGTACGTTCGCGGTCTGCCCTTCGACGCCCCTGCGCAGGGTGTCGCTGTCGAAGGCGGAGCCTGCGGCGGTGCCCATGGTGACCTCCCGGAAGGGCCGCGGACCGAAGGAGCCGGACCGCCCGGCCCTCACCTTCGAGACTCCTCCGCCGCACCGGGCTCGGCAAGCGCAGCCGCGGCGTCGTCCTCACGGGTGAGCCCGGCACCGCACCCGTGTCCGGCGGGGCGCCGCCGCCGTTGCCCCAGTCATGATCTCCCCTCGACGCATCGTCGCCGCCGCCGCGCTCGCCGCCGGGTTCACCGGTCTCGCCGCGCCCATGGCGAACGCGGCCGAAGCCCCGGACGCCGGCAAGCTGAACCCGATCGCCGCCCTGGACGCGCTCAGCGCGAGCCAGCTCCCGCCGGAGAGCCGGGGCCAACTGCCGAAGGTCTCCCGGCAGGTCTCCGAAGTGAAGAACGTCCAGCAGCTCAGCAGGCTGAACGAACTGCACCAGGTCACCGATCTCGCCGCCCCGGTCACGGGCCTGCTGCCCGCCGTCCAGACCTGAGCGCACACCGCACGCGGGGCCGCCGCCCGGACCACCGGACGGCGGCCCCGCGCGCGTTCTCCACCCCTGCGGACGGCTCGGCGCGGGACGTACGAACCCGGCCTCCCCAAAGCCGTGTTGGCGGCCGTCCGGCGGTCCGGCGGCCCGTCCCGTGTCCTGATCGATCGGGCGCGCGTAGGGTCGGACAGGGGACTTCGACCGTCGAGGAAAGGGCAGGCACCATGCCGCAGGAAGTACGCGGAGTGATCGCGCCGGGCAAGAACGAACCGGTGCGGGTCGAGACCATCGTGATCCCCGATCCCGGCCCCGGCGAAGCCGTGGTGAAGATCCAGGCGTGCGGGGTCTGTCACACCGATCTGCACTACAAGCAGGGCGGCATCAACGACGACTTCCCCTTCCTGCTCGGCCATGAGGCGGCCGGTGTGGTGGAGAGCGTCGGCGAGGGCGTCACCGACGTGGCGCCCGGCGACTTCGTGATCCTCAACTGGCGTGCGGTGTGCGGACAGTGCCGCGCCTGTCTGCGCGGGCGGCCCTGGTACTGCTTCGACACCCACAACGCCACCCAGCGCATGACGCTCACCGACGGCACCGAACTGTCCCCGGCGCTGGGCATCGGCGCGTTCGCGGAGAAGACCCTGGTGGCGGCCGGCCAGTGCACCAAGGTGGACCCGTCCGTGTCGGCGGCCGTGGCCGGTCTGCTGGGCTGCGGGGTGATGGCCGGCATCGGCGCCGCCCTCAACACCGGCAACGTCGGCCGCGGCGACACGGTCGCGGTGATCGGCTGCGGCGGCGTCGGCGACGCGGCGATCGCGGGCTCGAACCTGGCCGGCGCCGCGAAGATCATCGCCGTGGACATCGACGACCGCAAGCTCGCCACCGCCCGCACCATGGGCGCCACCCACACGGTCAACTCCAAGGACACCGACCCCGTCGAGGCGATCCGGGAACTGACCGGCGGCTTCGGCGCGGACGTCGTCATCGAGGCCGTAGGGCGCCCGGAGACCTACCAGCAGGCTTTCTACGCACGTGACTTGGCCGGCACGGTCGTCCTGGTCGGCGTGCCCACCCCCGAGATGAAGCTCGAACTGCCGCTGCTGGACGTGTTCGGGCGTGGCGGGGCCCTCAAGTCCTCCTGGTACGGCGACTGTCTGCCCTCCCGCGACTTCCCCATGCTGATCGACCTGCATCTCCAAGGCCGCCTGGATCTCGCCGCGTTCGTCACCGAGACCATCGGACTCGACGAGGTGGAGAAGGCGTTCGAGCGGATGCACCACGGCGACGTGCTGCGCTCGGTGGTGGTGCTGTGATGGCCGCGCGCATCGAACGCCTCGTCACCTCCGGGCAGTTCAGCCTCGACGGCGGCACCTGGGACGTCGACAACAACGTCTGGATCGTCGGCGACGACCACGAGGCGATCGTCATCGACGCCGCCCATGACGCCGCCGCCATCGCCGAGGCCGTGGGCGACCGCAGGCTCACCGCCATCGTGTGCACCCACGCCCACAACGACCACATCGACGCGGCCCCCGCCCTCGCCGACCTCACCGGCGCGACCATCTGGCTGCACCCCGACGACCTGCCGCTGTGGAAGCTCACCCACCCCGGCCGCGAACCCGACGCCCATCTGGCCGACGGGCAGGTCATCGAGGCCGCCGGCGCCGATCTGACCGTCCTGCACACCCCCGGGCACGCGCCCGGCGCGGTCTGTCTGTACGACCCCGGGCTCGGCGTGCTGTTCACCGGCGACACCCTCTTCCAGGGCGGCCCCGGCGCCACCGGCCGCTCCTACTCCCACTTCCCGACGATCATCACCTCGATCCGGGACCGGCTGCTGTCCCTGCCGCCCGAGACGAAGGTGCTCACCGGCCACGGCGACCCCACCACCATCGGCGCGGAGGCCCCGCACCTCCAGGAGTGGATCGACCGCGGCCACTGACGGCACGGAGCCATCCGGCCGACCGTCCGGGTGACCCCCGCGGCAAAGACGACAGAAGATGTCCGGTTTCCCCGGCACCCTCGCAGTGACACCACTCGTGAGGGAACACCCGTGAGGGAGAGGGAGGCCGGACATGCCGGGTCCGCTGGAGGGCAAGGTCGCACTGGTCGCGGGGGCGACCCGCGGCGCGGGACGGGGCATCGCCGTGGAACTGGGCGCGGCCGGCGCCACCGTCTACGTCACCGGCCGCACCACCCGCGAGCACCGCTCCGAGTACGACCGACCCGAGACCATCGAGGACACCGCCGACCTGGTCACCGAGGCCGGCGGCCACGGCATCGCCGTCCCCACCGACCATCTCGACCCCGCCCGGGTGCGCGCCCTGGTCGAGCGGATCGACACCGAGCAGGGCCGGCTCGACGTCCTCGTCAACGACGTCTGGGGCGGCGAGAAACTCTTCCAGTGGGACACCCCGGTGTGGGAGCACGACCTCGACAACGGCCTCAGGCTGCTGCGCCTGGCCGTCGAGACCCACGCGATCACCAGCCACCACGCCCTGCCGCTGCTGCTGCGCCGGCCCGGCGGACTGGTCGTCGAGATGACCGACGGCACCGCCGCCTACAACCGCGACACCTACCGCGTGAACTTCTTCTACGACCTCGCCAAGGCGTCCGTGCTGCGGATGGCCTTCGCCCTCGCCCACGAGATCGGCCCGCGCGGCGCCACCGCCGTCGCCCTGACCCCGGGCTGGATGCGCTCGGAGATGATGCTGGAGGCGTTCGGCGTCCGCGAGGACAACTGGCGCGACGCCCTCGGGAACGAACCGCACTTCGCCATCTCGGAGACCCCGCGCTACGTCGGCCGGGCCGTCGCCGCGCTCGCCGCCGACCCCGAGGTGGCCCGGCTCAACGGACAGTCCCTCTCCAGCGGCGGCCTCGCCCCGGTGTACGGCTTCACCGACCTCGACGGCAGCCGCCCGGACGCCTGGCGGTACATGGTCGAGGTCCAGGACCCGGGCCGCCCGGCCGACACCACCGGCTACCGCTGACGCTCAGGCGTCGTCGGGCTCCACCCGGGTCGGCCAGCGCGCCGGGTGCCCCGGCGGCAGCGCGAGATCCGCGCGTACGGCGGTGTAGTAGCCCTCGCGGCCGGCCCGCTGCCGTTCCAGCAGCGCCTGCCAGCCCTCCGGGTCGCGGGTCCCCTCGCGCATGAAGCGTTCCATGTCCATCACCGCGGTCACCCACACCCGCGCCCGCTCCACCACCTCCCGGCTGCCCAGCATGATCAGCGCCTCGCCGGCCGGGTCGCGTCCGTCGGTGGCCTCCGCCAGCAGCGGTTCGGCCGCCGCCGGGGACAGCGGATGCGGGTGCGGGTCGTTGCCGAGGTGGGAGGCGACGCGGTAGGTGAGGTTCACCGATTTCTTCAGCGCCCGCGCGTAGTCGGCGTACACCGCGAGCCTGCGCTCCTCCCAGCGCGCCGCCGTCTCCCGCCGGAACCGGGCCCCGTCGCTGCGCACGATCGCCAGATACGAGCCGAGGGCGCCGATCACGACACCGATGAGCGCGGGGAGTTGCTGTATGAACGCCGACATGACGGCACGATATCCAGCGTGTCGATCACCGCGGACCGGACCGGACGGTCCGTCGGAAGTTCACCGTTTCGTCACAGCCTGGGCGGTCCTACAACCGATGCGCGAGCATGACGGTCTACCAGGAGGAGATCGCCACAATCGCGCCGGAAAGAGGGCTGGACATGGGGGACATACGCAGACGAGGGGCCGTCGTGCTCGGGGTGACGGGGCTGCTGGCACCGCTGACGCTCGCACTGGGCGCGGCGCCGGCGCAGGCCGCGAGCTGTACCACCTCGGCCGGCCCGTACCAGAAGAAGGTCGAGAAGTTCCTCGGCCGGCCCGTGGACGGCAAGCAGTCGAGCGCCGACTGCAAGGCCATCCAGGCGTTCCAGAACAAGCACGGCATCACCCCGAACATCGGCTACGCCGGGCCGGTCACCTGGGGTGTGATGGATCTCATGAACAAGCAGAAGGCGGTGGGCACCAAGCCCAACAAGGCCGGCAAGTGCCCGACCAACAAGGGCCGCATCGCCTGTGTGAACCTCACGCTCCAGATCAGTTGGATCCAGGACGGCAGCCGGCTCGTGTACGGGCCCGTCCCGGTGCGCACCGGCCGCAACGGGTACGAGACCCGCACCGGCCTGAAGAAGATCTACTGGCGCAACATCGACCACGTGTCCAGCATCTACAACGTGCCCATGCCGTACAGCCAGTTCTTCGACGGCGGGCAGGCGTTCCACTCGGTGGGCGTCAGCATGTGGAACCCGCCGGGCTCGCACGGCTGCGTCAACATGACCAAGACGTCCGCCAAGAAGTACTGGTCGCTGCTGAAGAACGGCGACGACGTCTTCGTCTACGGCCGTAAGCCGGGCACCTGACGGGCGGCGCGCGTCCCGGGGCGGCCGACCGCTGTGAGCGAACTCACCGGCCGCCCCTGCCAGATGGACGTGATCAGCGACACGGTCCCGTATGTCCGCCTTGTCCCCGCTTGCTCACGGGGCCTTCACCTCTGCCGTCGTAAGATTCACACCATGTCCACCACTGTTGAATCCCTCTCCGAGCGATCGGCCGCGGAGGTCAACGAGGAGATCCGGGCCCTGTGGCTCCGGTCGGGCGGGATACTGAGCGTCGAGCAGCGCGAGGAGTACCAGCGACTCGTCCTGGAGTGGGCCTCGGCCCCCCAGCAGGAGAACGCCGCCTGACACTCCCCGAGGACCTTCGTCCTCCGTCGAAAGCGGGCACCCTCACCGGGTGCCCTTTTCGTTGTCCGCCTCTCGCCCCTCCCGGGGCCGCCTATCCCCAGGTCGCCGAGTAGTAGTCCCGGTAGGCCCTGCGGTCCTGCTCCGCGCGGATGTACCGGGTCGCGACCAGCGCCACCAGACTGCCCGCGATCACCAGCAGACCCGGTCCGATCGTGCGCGGATCGGTCAGCCGCGCCGCCAGGTCCAGCCCGGCGCCACCGCCCACCGGAGTGGTCGAGCCGGGCGACGCGGAACCCGGCGCGGCCGCCGCCTCCGTGGACGACACCGACGGCTCGGGTCCGTCCCCGGCCGCGGCCCCGCCGCCCTGCGCCGCGCCGTCCGACGGGGCGGCCACGATGAGCTGCACACCGAGCTGCTCCAGCGCCCGCGTCACCGGCTGGAAGAACGTCGTCCCGCCGGTCGTGCAGTCGCCGCTGCCGCCCGAGGTGATACCGAGCGCGATGCCCTCCGAGAACATCGGGCCGCCGCTGTCACCGGGTTCGGCGCACACCGTCGTCTCGATGAGCCCGCTGACCGTGCCCTCCGGGTAGTTGACCGTCGCGTCGAGACCGGTGACCTCGCCGTCGCGCAGCCCGCTGGTGCTGCCGCTGCGGAACACCCGCTGACCGACGGCCGCGTCGCCGGCGCCCGTGATCCGCACCCCCTCGCCGTTGCCGATCGCCACGATGTCGGCCCCGGCGCCCGCCTTGCCGCCGGCGTACTGCACGAGGGAGAAGTCACTGACGGGGAACGTGGAGTTGAGCGAGGTGCCCACCTCCTGCTTGCCCTGGTTGTCCGCGAACCAGGTGGAACCGTCGGGCCCGCAGTGCCCGGCGGTGAGGATGAAGTCGTTCGAGCCGTTGGTCACGTTGAACCCCGCCGAACAGCGCCCGGCCGTCGACAGGATCGGCAGGGCGCCGTTGAGACGGGTGGTGAAGGTGCCCTTCGTGCGCTCCATCCGCACGAAGCTGCCGATGTCCGCCGCGGTCTCGCTCATCCGGGACCAGTCGGAGGCCGACACCGTGGTGTCGCCCTGCACGACCACCTCATTGGTCCGGTAGTCCAGCACCCACGCGGTGCCCGGCACCGTCGGCGCCGAACGCAGCGCCTCGGTGGCCGCCTTCAGCTCGTTCATGCTGTGCCCGACGACCTTCGCCTCCGCCCCGGCCTCGCGCACGGCGGCGGCGCTGTCCTCGTCCGTGACCGCGACCACCGGCTTGCCGTCGTCGCCGATCCAGGTGCCGGCCGTCTTCGACGCGCCCAGCTCCTCGACCAGTTCGGCCCCCGGATTCGTCACCACCGAGTCCTCCGAGGTACCGAGCGTCCTCGCCCCGGCGGCGGGCGGTTCGCTCGCCATGGCCGCCTGCGTGACCATGGTCCCTCCCAGGAGGAGTCCGCCGACGGCCGCCAGCCGTGTCACTCGCCTGACGATCCGTCGTCGTACATGCCTCATGTATGGCTCCCGAAACCCCGAACGCGCGGCGTCGACACCGCGGAGGCCCTCCGGTCGTCGAGTGCCCTCAACTCCATACGTGCCGGGGCGCCCGCGCGTTCACCCCGCGGCCGATCGCCTCGATGCCCGCGGAACCTTCACGGTTTACGGGCCACCGCGCCGAACATCGCGACCTCGTCCGGGAGTTGGCCCGTCTCCTCGGGGCGCCAGCGCGAGCAGGACACCACCCCCGGCTCCAGCAGTTCGAGACCGTCGAAGAAGCGCGCGACCTCCTCGGGCGTGCGCTGGGTGAGCTTCGGTGTGCCGTGCTCGTTCCAGAACCGCACCGCCTCGTCGACGTCCGGCATCGCGGGACTGGTCACGGTGTGCGAGAGCACCAGATGGCTGCCCGACGGCAGCCGGTCGAGCAGCGCCCGCACCAGCGCGTACGGGTCCTCGTCCGGGCCGATGAAGATGACCACCCCCAGCAGCATCAGCGCCACGGGCTCGCTGAGGTCCAGGGTCTTCGCCGCGTGCCGCAGGATCGAGTCGACGTTGCGCAGATCCTCGTCCAGATAGTCGGTACGGCCCTCGGGGGTACCGGCCAGCAGGGCGCGCGCGTGCGCCAGGACCAGCGGGTCGTTGTCGACGTACACCACCCGGGCGTCCGGGGCGAGCCGCTGCGCCACCTCGTGCGTGTTGTCCGCGCTGGGCAGGCCGGTGCCGATGTCGAGGAACTGCCGTAACCCGGCCTCCGTCACCAGGTGTTCCACGGCCCGGCCCAGGAAGAGCCGGTCGGCGCGGGCGTACGCGCCGATGCCCGGGTGCAGTTCCCTGATCCGGTCGCCGGTCAGCCGGTCGACCTCGTAGTGGTCCTTGCCGCCGAGCCAGTAGTTCCAGATCCGGGCGGTGTGCGGCTGGGTGGTGTCGATCCGGCGGTACGGGTCCCGGTCGTCCCCGGCGGCGGCCGGCGGGGTGTCGGTCATGGAGGGCTCCTGAGAGGGCGGAAGGGGTCGGTGGACCAGAAATCTAGAGCGCCGAACCGGTCCGCGCGGCGGGTCCCGTCACCTCGCCGCCCGCGCGCCCTTCCTTGGCCGAAACCGGTGCCGTGCCGAGCCGCGCCCCGCTCCCGGGGTCGCCCCACACGGCCGTTTCCCCGGTGTAGGGACGCAGCAGCGCGGTCAGTTCCGGGTCGCCGGTGCCGTTCAGCTCGTCGGAGGCGAACCTGCGGGCGATCCCGGCCAGGAAGTCGGCCAACTGCACGCGCGCGTCCGCCCCCGCGACCACCAGACGCAGCCCGGTGAGCCCGATGCCCTCCCGCCGCGCCGCCTCCTCGATCCAGGCGATCCGCTCCGGGGTGAGCATGTTCTGCCGGTCGTGCGCGAGCCGGACCGGCCGGCCGCCGCGGCTCCAGTGCGCGGCCGTGGACAGGATCGACGACGGCAGCGGATTGAGCGCCGGGACCACCGGCGGCCGTCCGGCCAGGATCGCCGTCCGACGGTCGCGGGCCCGCGACCGCCCCTCCCCGAACCGCTCCAGCACGTCCGCCACCGGCGTGCCCGGGTACGCCCGCCGCAGGGCGGCGACCGTGCCGAAGAACGCCTCGACCGGTTCCTCCGGCTCTCCGGGAGAGCTGCCCGAGCGCACCCACAGCATCCCGTTCGCCGCCGCGAGGAACTCCCGCCACTCCGCGGGCGAGAGGGTCGCGCGGCCCTCCGTGTAGAGGGGCGCCGCCGCGCCGGGATCGGCGAGCAGCAGGTCCGCGGTGCGGTCCACCAGGAAGAACGCCTTCTCCACCAGATGGACATGGGCGTGCCCGTACAGCGGCCCGGACGGTTCGAGCAGCCACTCCAGCACCGCCCGGTGCTTCTCCCGCAGCAGATGGTTCGCCTTGTACTCCTCGGCGGGCGAGCGGATCCGGCGCCGTATCTCCCGGATGTACCCCGCCGCCGACTCCTGCGGCAGCACCACACTGGCGTGCGCGAACACGTCGGTGTTCCCGCCGGTGAGATTCTCCCCGTCGGACCCGGACTCGTCGCACGCCGCTTCCACGACTGTCCCGTTCCCACCCGGCACGTCCGGTGAACCCCGGCGGGACACTGCCTAGACTGCCGTCATGGATGACACGGCGCTCGACCGGCTGGCGGCGGGCAAGTACCTGCTGATCACGAGCTATCGGAAGAACGGATCCGCGGTGGCCACGCCCGTGTGGGTGGTCCGCGACGGTGACGCGCTGGGTGCCTGGTCCGCCGCCGACTCCTGGAAGGTGAAGCGCATCAGGGCCCGCGGCGAGGTCCTCGTCGGCCCCTGCGATCTGCGCGGCAACCCCACGGGCGAGCAGATCCCGGCCACCGCCGAGATCTGCGACGCGGCGACCACCGCCCGCTACCGCACCCTGATCGCCCGCAAGTACGGCATCACGGGCCGTCTCACCCTCCTCGGCAGCCGCCTGCGCCGGGGTCTGGACGGGACGGTCGGCATCCGCGTCACGCTGTGAACGCGACGGGGGCGCGGACCGAGTGGTCCACGCCCCCTGCGCGCTGCCGGCCGGGTGCTACGGCACGTCCGTGACCGTCCCCGTCAGCGGCGGGTAGTCCGGCAGCGGCTCGCCCTCCTCGTCGGTGAGCGCGAGCCGCAGCGACTCGGCCGGCTCGGCCACCTGGTCCCGCACCGTCGGCACGGAGACGTCCACGCCCGTGGCCCCGGCCGGGACGGTCAGCCACACCCACAGGCCCGCCCCGGACAGCGGGCGCTCCGGATCGGGCGACTCACCCGAGGTGTCCGTGAACCACCGCGGGTCCACGTCCTTCGTGGACAGCTCCGCGCCCTCGGCGGGCGCCAGCACCCGCACCGGCTGCCAGATCTCCACGTCGGCCGCCTCGGACAGCGAGATCCGCCAGATCAGCGGCTTCCCCTCGGTCACCTTGTCGGCGACCGGCGTCAGCGTGACCTTCGGCGCCGGATCGTCCTCCTCCGCCGTGACCCCGCCCTGGGCGGAGCCGACGACCGCGCCGCGCACGGCCTTCACCAGCAGGTCCTGCTGCTTGCCGTGGCCGAAGCGCGTGTCGCCCTTCACCACGACCGGGACGTCGATCGGCCGGGCCCCGGGCCGGACGGCGACGACCTTCTCCCGCGCCGCGCCGGTCTCCGGGCTCACGACGTAGAAGCGCACCGTGCCCTTGCCGTGGCCGGACACCGTCACCGGGACCCGGTAGGTGCGGGTGCCGGAGTCGCCCTCCTTGACCGTGAGGCGCCCGATGTCGACGCGCGGCAGCGCCGCCGCCTTGACCGCCGGGGTGCCCGGCGCCCAGCCCCAGGCGTCCATGAACCAGGCCCGCCCGGAACCCGAACGCGGGGTCAGCTCAAGGGACTTGACCCGCTTGAGGTCGAGCCCGGCGCGGGTGGCGGCGGTCAGCGGGACACGCAGTTCACGCGCCCAGTAGGACGCGGTGCGCTCCGAGCCCGGCAGTCCGTCGGCCGTGACCCGCCCGAGCTTGGCGCGCCGCCCGGCGGTGTCGGTGACGGTCACGTCCAGCTTGGTCCCGGTGGTGTTCGGCGGCACGAACACCCGCAGCGCCAGGCTCCTGGAGCCGGCGAGGGAGAGGGGCGCCTTCGAGGTGATCTTCGTCGGCCTGCCCGGCGCGGACCACTTCAGGGCGACCGCGTTGACACCGGTGTCCCGGTCCAGCGCCCACCAGCCGAAGTGCGGTGACCTGCCGTCGGTCTCCGCGTTCAGACACGCCTTCGCCGGTTTGGGGTCCGCCCAGCACACCCGGCCGCCGGTCACCTTCACCCCGGCCGCCTGGAGGAAGCCGCCGGTGCGCCGGGCGCCGACCGCGTGGGTCAGGACCCGGGCCGGATCGGCGGAGGGGGCGCGGCGGCCCGTGCCGTCGAGGAGGGGGCGGACCCGGTCGTCACCGGCGACGAACAGCCGGGCCGCCGCGGCTATGTAGGTGGCGCCGGCGCGGTGCTGCTGCGCGGCGGTCAGCCGGGTGCGGGTGCCGGGGGAGCACACCGGGTCCCGGTCGCCCTGGCCGTCGTCCCAGAAGTCGTCGAAGGACGGCGCCGCCGAAAGGCCCGGTGTCCACTCGGAGTTGAAGAAGTTGTGGTTGGCGCCGACCATGTACACCGCGCTGTGCAGGGCGGTGCCGCGGCTCACCCCGCGGGTGCCGTCGACGAAGACCTCGCCCTCCAGGTCGGACACGTCACCGTCGCAGCCGGGCAGGACCGACACGGACGGGACGTCGGCCACCGGATTGTGGCCGAAGATCGTCGGTCCGACGAGCACGGTGCCGCGGATCTTCCAGCGGACCGGGCCGCGGTAGCCGTCCTGGGCCGCGGGCGGCGGGTAGAGGCTGTCCAGGGCCGCGCGGTTGACGCCCTCGCCGCCGCGCGAGTGGCCCACGAGCAGCACCCGCGAGAGGTCTGCCTTCGGCGCCTCGCGTACGACGGCGGGCGCGCCGGCCGGGTTCGCGGCCCAGCCCGCCCAGCGGGCCAGGTGCTGCCGCACCAGCGAGGAGCGGGCCTGGGCGCCGCCGTCCTCCGCGTTCCAGTCCTGGCCGTTGATGCCGTTCGCCGAGACGGAGACGGTGACATAGCCCTGCGAGGCCAGGAGCTTCTGGTCCTGGAGGTAGCCCTTGTGGCTCGGGATCGCCTTCATTCCGGCGGGGCAGGGCCAGTCGCCGGTCACGTCGTCGGTGCCGGGCTTGTAGCAGGTGCCGTGCCGGCCGTGCAGGAACAGCGCGAGCGGCCGCTTGCCGGTGGCGCCCTTGGGCGCGACCACCACGGCCTGCATCTCGACCGGCTGGGGGAAGCCGGGCAGCTTCACCGGGTCGAGGGCGTACGAGCCGCTGACCGTGCGGTACGCGCCGGGCTTGCCGGGGTCGACCGGGTTGGCGGGGGCCGGGGCGGGGGCGGCGGGACGGGCCGACGACAGCGAATTCCGCCTGCCGCTGCCTGAGTTGTCGTCCGGGGCGTCCAACCGTCTGCCGCCGGACCGCACCTGAAGGCCCGTCAGTGGCGTGTCCCGGTCCAGGGTGAGCCGGAACGTGTGCCCGTCCGCGGCCGGCCGGGGTGTGCCGAGCAGCCGGCCCGCCGCGTGGAACTCGACGCGCGAGTCCCCGATGGGCACGGGTGCGGCCGACCGCCAGACCAGGGTGCGCGTGTCGCCGTCACCGGTGAGCCGCCAGCCCGCCGGCAGACCGCCGTCGTACGACGCCGTCGCCGACACCCGGGGCGCGGGCGGCTGTTGGGCCAGGGCCGGTACCGGTGACACCGCCAGGGCCGCGAGCGCGGCAACGGCGGTGACACCTGTTCGCCGGGCATGGATCAAGGGTCCCCTCCTCACACAGGGAGCGCGGGGACCCCGTCCGAACCGGGAGCCCCTCACTCCCCGGAGGAAGCGAAACGGGACCCGTGGGTTGCCTGTGCCGCCGGGGACCGTCCCGGCAGGGAGGAAATCAGGTCACGCGGGCGACCTGAGTCAGTGCCAGCCCCGGAACGGCTCGTCGACGAGCTGGAAGACCGGCTCGCCCCGCACCGGGTCCTTGACGGTGGACAGCCGCACACGGTCGCCGCTGTGGATGCCGATGAGCGGGCCCATCACGCGGCCGCGCACCACGAACCCCTCGGCCATCTCGACCAGGGACACATTGCGGGCGGAGGGGGTGTTGCGGTGCACCACGGTGGCGTGGCGGACCGTTCCGACGCCCTCGCTGCGCTCGGTGCGCAGGTCGCTGCCCTGGCACACCGGGCAGAGCAGCCGGTGGTACATGGCGGTGCCGCACCAGGTGCAGCGTTGGAAGAGGATCGTGTCCGTGTCCGGGGCCTGGCGGTCGAGCACGCCCGCCGCGGAGCCGGACGTCTGCTGAACGGCGCTTCCTGAGTGGTGGTACACGCTGGTCAACTCCCTGCGCTGGGCCGGAATGCCACGGGCGCGGCTCACCCGTGCACGCACATGCGCGGCTCACCGTGCCGCCGCGCACACGTGCAGCGTATGGCACTCAGTGCCATGCGTAAAGGCACTGGGTACCCCTAAATTGCGGGGATCGCTCAGATGCGCGTCCTGCCGCTCACTTCCGGGCGAGGGTCGTCTCGATCTCCTGCACCACACGCCACAGGGGTGCTCCGCGCCGGGAGACGACCACGACGACGTCGTCCTCGTCCGGTAGGGCGGTCACCAGCGGCAGCCCGGGGGCCACGCCCGCCCGAACGCCCGCCGGAGCGCCCCCCGGAGCGTCCGCCGAGGGTTCCGGTGCCGCGCCGAACGCCGTCCGCACGGACCCCAGCGCGTGGTCCACCGCCTCGGCCGCGTCGCCCTGTCCGTCGGACCACAGCCAGGAGCGCAGCGCGTTGTTGTGCGCGGCCACCGTGGCCGCGGCGATCACATCGGCCCGCAGATCGCCGTCCGGCGTCCCGGCGAACCGGTCCCGCAGATAGGCGGCGAGCGCCCGCTCGTAGCGCCACACCACCGACAGTTCGTACGCCCGCAGCCCCGGCACCCGTTTGGTGAGCCGGTAGCGCTGCACGGAGAAGGACGGGTTCTCGGCGTACATCAGCATCACCAGCCGGGCGGCGTCGCAGACCCGCCGCACCGGCTCGTGGTCCGGCTCGCTCGCCGCGAGGAACGCGGTCATGTCGGCCAGGCACCGCTCGTGGTCGGGGAAGACCACGTCCTCCTTGGAGGGGAAGTAGCGGAAGAAGGAGCGCCGGCCGACACCCGCGAGGGCCACGATGTCGTCGACGGTGGTCTGCTCGTAGCCCCGCTCCAGGAAGAGCTGGAAGGCCGCCGCGACCAGGGCCTCCCGCATCGGCGGTTTCGCGGCCTCGGGTCTGCTGGTGGTGCTGCTCATGCCCGGAACGTTACACGCGGAACGGCACTCGGTTCCCTGCTCCGAGGGAACCGAGTACCCCGTGTCGTGATCAGGCCAGGGTCACCTCGACGGGCAGCTTCTTGATGCCGTTGACGAAGTTGGAGCGCACCCGAGGCACCTCGCCGGTCAGCCGGATGTCCGCGAGCCGGGGGATCAGCTCCTCGAACATGATCCGGATCTCGGTGCGGGCCAGCAGATTGCCCAGGCACAGATGCGGACTGCCCTTGCCGAAGGTCACGTGGTCGTTGTTCTCCCGGGTGACGTCGAAGGCGTACGGGTCGCCGAAGACCTCCTCGTCACGGTTGCCGGAGGCGTACCACATGACGACCTTGTCGCCCTCCCTGATCCGTTTGCCGCCCAGCTCCACGTCCCGGGTGGCCGTACGGCGGAAGTGGTAGACGGGGGAGGCCCAGCGCAGGAACTCCTCGACCGCCGCCGGGATCAGTGAGGGGTCGTCGCGCAGCCGGGCGAGCTGCTCGGGGTGCTGGAGGAGCGCCAGCATCGAGTGGGAGATGGTGTGCCGGGTGGTCTCGTTGCCGGCCACCACCAGCAGCAGGAAGTAGTTGTCGAAGTCCTGCGCGGACAGCGGAACGCCGTCGCGCGGGGTGGTGTTGACCAGCCTGGACACCAGGTCGGTGCCCGCGCCGCCGCGTCGCCGCCGGGCCAGGTCGCGGCCGTACTCGAAGACCTCCAGCGAGGCGGGGGAGCGGAACGGCAGATCGCGGTACCGCTCGCTCTCCGCGCTGTGCAGCAGCACGTCCGCGTAGTCGGGGTCGGTGTTGCCGATGATCCGGTTGCCCCAGTCGATCAGCCGCTGGTTGTCCTCCGGCGGGACGTCGAGCAGCCGGGCGAGGACGTTGATGGGGAAGTCGGCGGAGACGTCGGCGACGAAGTCGAAACGGCCCTTGGCCAGCGCCGTGTCCAGGGTCCTGGCCGTCAGACCGCGCAGGAAGTCGGTGTAGCTGTTGATGACGCCCGCGCCGAACTGCCGCTGGATGACGCTGCGCAGGGCGCGGTGGCGGACGCCGTCCAGCTCCAGGATGGAGGCGCGCTTCTTGATCTGGTCGTCGTCGACCTCCTCCAGGTTGACGAAGCGGGTGGAGGTGAAGGTCTCCGCGTCGCGGTCCACGCGGGCGATGTCGGCGTGCCGGGTCACCGCCCAGAAGCCGGAGTTGGGCGCCTCCTCGGGCTGCCAGTGCACCGGGTCCTCGTGGCGCAGGGTGTGGAACATCCGCCAGGGGGTGATCCCGTCGGTGAAGCGGTCGAGGTCGGCGAGGTCCACCTCCGCGAGCGGCAGCGGTTCCCGGAGCGCCTCCCGGACGGAAGGGGCGGAGGGGGCGGAAGGGGTGGAGGGGGCGGCGGGCACGGAAGGCAGATGGGCGGAGGCGGTCATGGTGGCGGGTCTCCCGGTCGTCGTCACAGGTGGTAGCCGTACTCGGTGAACTCCCAGTCGGTGACGTGCCGTTGGAAGCGTTCCACCTCGTCCCGCTTGTAGCTGAGGAACGCGGTGGCGAAGTCCTTGCCGAGGAGGCCGGTCAGGGCGGTGTCCGCCTCGAAGGCGTCGAGGGCGGCGGACAGGCTGGTGGGCAGGAGGGCCGCGGCGCTCGGGTCGTAGCCGTAGCCCTCCAGCGGGGCGGGCGGCTCCTCGCCGGCCAGGACGCCGAGGAGCGCGGCGGCGACGGTGCCCGCGGTCAGCAGATAGGGGTTGGCGCCGGCGTCGCCGAGCCGCAGCTCCAGGCGGGCGCCCGCGCCGCGCTCCGGCGGGACGCGGACCATCGCGCTGCGGTTGTCCAGGCCCCAGTCGACGAGCCAGGGCGCGAGCGTGTCGGGGCCGAACCGTTTGTAGGAGTTGACGGTGGGGTTGGCGAGCGCGGCCAGGGCCGGGGCGTGCGCGAGGACACCGGCCACGGCGTGCCGGGCGGTGGCGGACAGTCCGTGCGGTGCCGCCGGGTCGGCGAAGACGTTGCGCCCGTCCGGGTCCGTGCCCGACAGATGCAGATGGAAGCCGGAGCCGCCCGCGTCGTTGAAGGGCTTGGCCATGAAGGTGGCGAGCCGGCCCTCCCGGCGGGCCAGTTCCTTGATCGCGGCCTTGAAGCGGAACGCCCGGTCGGCGGCGGAGAGCGCCTCGGAGTGCAGCAGGTTGATCTCGAACTGCCCGCCGTCGAACTCGTGGTTGCCGCTGAGCACCCCGATGTCCAGGCCGCGGACCTGGCGGAGGGTGCGCAGCAGATGGTTGTCGGGGTCGGCGCGCAGCCCGGCCGTGTAGACGACTCCGGGGACGGCGCCGTAGCGGCGCCAGCCGCCGGCCGGGTCCGGCTCGCACAGGAAGTACTCCAGCTCGGGGCCGACGACCGGCCGCAGTCCGTGCTCGTGACAGCGGTCCAGGACGGAGCGGAGCAGATCGCGGGGCGACTCGGGGGCCGGGGCGCCGGTGGCCGGGTCGGTCACCTCGGCGAGACAGGTGGCGACCCCGGGTTCCCAGGGCAGGGCGGTCAGGGTGGACAGGTCCGGGCGGACGCAGATGTCGGGCAGGCCCGCCTCCAGGCCGCCGGCCACCGGCACCACATCGCCCTGCGGGGTGGTGTGGTAGACGGCCCGGCAGAAGGCGAGGCCGTGCTCGACGGCCCGGGGCAGCTCTTCGAGCAGCACGTCGCGGGCCCGCTCGGTGCCGATCAGATCGGGATACGTCACCCGGACGACGTCGATGCCGTCGGCGGCGAGCCGCTCCATGCGGCGGCGGACCGCCGCCGGGTCCTGCGCGGTGTTCTGGCCGGGATCTTGAGCGCTCACCGGTGTCTCCTCGGGGGACGGCGGGGCACCTCCGGGGCGCCGGAGGGCAGCCGGGGAGGCGGGTGGCGTGCGGGGTGGGAACGGCGCCGGACGGGCCGCGCGGTCCGGGAGGGACGGCGGCCGGGGCCGTTGTACGAGCACAGACGCTAGGCACGGGCCGGGGGCTCCGCAAGGGGTGCGGACCAATAATTTATCCATGTGGATAGGTCTTGACCGGGGTGAGGCGCGTCCCTACGTTGTTTGAAGCCAAACGAGTTGGGTGTGCGGCCCCGCGCCGCGGTCGCCGCACACCTTTGGCGGGGGCCCGGCCGTCCGCGGCCGGGCCCCGATCCCCTCCCTCACCTCCCCCTTCGCCCCCGTCCCCCAGGAGGACCGGCCATGAAGGTCGTCGTCGACATGAACAAGTGCCAGGACCACGGCCAGTGCGTCTTCGCCTCCCCGGACGTCTTCTCGCTGGACGCCGACGGCCGGCTGCTCTACGTCCCCGACCCCGACGACGCCCTGCGCGACGAGGTCGAGGAAGCCGCCGACGTCTGCCCGCTCCAGGCCATCCGGATCGAGGACTGACGCCGTGACCGCATCCGAGAGCACCGGACGCGTCCTGGTCGTCGGCGCCTCCATGGCCGGCCTGCGCGCCGCCGAACAGCTCCGCGCGGCGGGCTGGACCGGCGCGATCACCCTCGTCGGGGACGAACCCCACATGCCCTACAACCGGCCGCCCCTCTCCAAGGAGGTCCTGGCCGGCAAGGCGCCCTTCGCGTCCCTCGCCTTCCGCCCCCGCCCCGCCGTCGCCGACGCCGCCTGGCTCCTCGGCCGTCGCGCGGTCACCGCCCGGCTCCCCGAGCGCACCGTCGTCCTCGACGACGGCACCTCCCTCTCGTACGACGGACTCGTCGTCGCCACCGGTATGCGCCCCCGCCGGCTGACCTGCCCCGGACCGCTGCCCGGCCGGCACACCGTCCGCACCCTCGACGACGCCCAGGGCCTGCGCGAGGCCCTCACCCGGCCCGGCGCCCGGGTGGTCGTGGTGGGCGCCGGCTTCATCGGCTGCGAGGTCGCCGCCACCGCCGTCGCGCTCGGCGTCCGCGAGGTGACCGTCGTCGACCCGCTGCCGCTGCCCATGACCGGCCCCCTCGGCCCGCTCCTCGGCCGCGCCCTGCTCCGCCGCCACGAGGCACGCGGGGTGCGCTTCGCCCTCGGCACCGGCGTCGCCGGATTCACCGGCGACGACCGCGTCACCGGCGTGGAGCTGTCCGACGGGCGGGTCCTCGCGGCGGACGTCGTGGTCGAGTCGGTCGGCTCGGTCGCCAACACCGAGTGGCTCGACGGCAACGGCCTCGACCTCACCGACGGCGTCCGCACCGACGCCCTGCTGCGCGCCGGGGGCCGCCCCGAGGCCGTCGCGGTCGGCGACGTGGCCCGCTTCCCCAACGCCCGCTACGACGGCGTACCCCGCCGGGTCGAGCACTGGTCCATCCCCGGCGACACCGCCAAGCAGGCCGCCCGGACGCTCGTCGCGCATCTGCACGGCACGGGGGAGGAGCCGGCGCCGTTCGCGCCGCTGCCCACCTTCTGGAGCGACCAGCACGACTTCCGCCTCCAGTCCTTCGGCGCGCCCTCCTACGGCGCCGACGACGTGCGGGTCCTGGACGGCACGACCGACGGCGACGGCGACCTCGTCGTCGGCTACCACCGCGACGGCCTGCTGGTCGGCGTCGTCGCCCTCGGCGGCCCCGGCGCCGCGTCGGCCGCCGCCCGCCACCGCCCCGCGCTGCTGGCGCGGCCCGCCGTCACGGCGTGACGCACCCCGTCCTCACCGCGCAAGGAGCATTCGACATGACCACCGTCCGTGGTTACTTCCACCCCAAGACGGCGAGCGGCGCCTCGTCCCTGATCCCCGCCCCGCCGTGGCGCTACTCCGGCGACCTGCTCACCGTCGAGTACCGCACGGACCCCGCGCGCGTGCGTGAACTCCTGCCCGCGCCGCTGGAGTTGGCGGACGAGGACCCGGGCGCGGTCGCGCTGATCTGGGCCGACTGGCAGTCCTGCTCGGCGACCGGGGAGGAACTCCTCGACCCCGTCCGCGCCCAGTACAAGGAGGCGTTCGCGGTCGTCCGCTGCTCCTACCGGGGCCGGACCTACTCGCGGTGCGTGTACATCTGGGTCGACAAGGACTTCGCGATCGCGCGCGGTCTGCACCAGGGCTATCCGAAGAAGCTCGGCTCGATCCACCAGACCCGGCCGCACCCCTACGGTCCGGCCCCGCGCATCGAGGCCGGCGCCCGCTTCGGCGCCACCCTCGCCGCCGCCGACCGGCGCCTCGCCCAGGCCGTGGTCACCCTGCGGGAGCCCTCCGGGACCAACGGGTTCGTGAACAGTCACCCCATGGCCCACCACCGCTGGCTGCCCTCCATCGAGAAGGGCGAGGGCCTCGCGCTCGACGAACTGATCGAGACGGGCGCCGCCTCCTTCGAAGGCGGACAGCCCTGGGTCGGCGACGCGGACCTGGAGCTGTTCGAGGCGCCCACCGAGGAGCTGGCCCGGCTGGAGATCCGCGAACCGATCGCCGCCTACTACCGACAGGTCGGCGTCGTCTGGGACGGCGGACGCCTTCTGGAGTCCGGAACCTCCGGCGCCGAGTGACCCCGACCACCGCATCCATCACAGGACTTGGAGTCCCGACATGACCGAGCACACCCTCACGGTGGCCGGCGTCGCCGTCGACCCCCGGCACTGGATCGGCGGCGAACGCGTCGCTTCCGCCGGCACCTTCACCGACGTCTCACCCATCGACGGACGCGCCCTCGGCGAGATCGCGCGCGGCACCCCCGCCGAGGCCGCGGCCGCCGTGGCCGCCGCCAAGGCCGCCTTTCCCGCCTGGGCCGCCACCCCCCGCGCCGAACGCGCCCGGATCCTGCACGCGATCGCCGACGGGGTCGAGAAGCGCCTCGAAGAGCTGGCGATCGTCGAGACCGCCGACAACGGCGCCCTGCTCCGCTCCCACCGCCGGGGCGTCATGCCCCGCGTGGCGCACAACTTCCGCTTCTTCGCCGACTGGTCGCTCACCCTGGACCACGAGGACTTCGAGACCCGCGGGCACACCAACCACGTCTCCTGGGACCCGGCCGGCCCCTGTGTGCTGATCACCCCGTGGAACGCGCCGCTGATGCTGGCCACCTGGAAGCTCGCGCCGGCCCTCGCCGCCGGGAACACGGTCGTCCTCAAGCCCGCCGAATGGTCCCCGCTGACCGCCTCCCTGCTCGCCGACATCGCCGCCGAGGCCGGACTGCCCGCCGGAGTGCTGAACGTCGTCCAGGGCTACGGCTCCGAGATCGGCGACGCCCTCACCTCGCACCCGGACGTCCGGCGCATCAGCTTCACTGGGTCGGTCCCGACCGCCCGCCGCATCGCGGCCTCGGCCGCCGCCCACCTCACCCCGCTCAGCCTCGAACTCGGCGGCAAGTCACCGCTGCTGGTCTTCGCGGACGCCGATCTGGACCTCGCCGTCGACCTCGCGGTGGAGCAGTACGACAACGCCGGCCAGGTCTGTCTGGCGGCCACCCGGATCCTCGTCGAGGAGACGGTCGCCGAGGAGTTCACCCGCCGCTTCGTCGCGAAGGCGGGCGCGCTGGTGCAGGGCGACCCGCGCGAGGAGGCCACCGACATCGGGCCCACCATCCACCCCCGCCAGCTCGAGAAGATCGACGGATTCGTGCGCCGGGCGGTCGAGGCCGGGGCCCGGGTCGTCGTCGGCGGCCACCGCCGGGACGAGCGGTATTACGCGCCGACCCTGCTCACCGAGGTCGCCCAGGACTCCGAGATCGTGCAGGAGGAGGTGTTCGGACCAGTCCTCACGCTCCAGACCTTCGCCGACGAGGACGAGGCCGTCCAGCTCGCCGACGACACGCGCTTCGGACTCGCCGCCACCCTCGTCACCGGCGACCGCGAGCGCGCCGACCGGGTCACCGGGCGGCTCACCGCCGGCACCGTCTGGGTCAACTGCTTCTTCGTCCGCGACCTCAAGGCCCCCTTCGGCGGCTCCCGGCACTCCGGGGTCGGCCGCGAGGGCGGCACCTGGAGCTTCGACTTCTACTGCGACCTCAAGAACACGGTCACCGCGCCGAAGGGATGGAACGACCATGGGTGAGATCGTCGGGGCGGGCCTGCTCGCCCACGTCCCCACCATCGTGCTGCCCGAGGAGACCCGCCGGGAGCTGAACGACGGCGAGGAGATCACCCTCGTCACCGGACTGCGCGAGCTGCGCCGGGAGGTCTTCGCACGCGACGACTACGACACCGTCGTCGTCCTCGACTCGCACTGGGCGACCACCGTCGAGTTCGTCGTCACCGCACAGGACCGCAGGGCCGGCCTCTTCACCTCCGAGGAACTGCCGCGCGGCATGAGCCGGATGCCCTACGACTATCCCGGCGACCCCGAACTCGCGCACAACATCGCGAAGTTCGCCGACGAGCACGGCACCTGGATCACCGCGATCGACGACGCGTACCTGCCGGTCTACTACGCCACGATCAACCTCTGGAAGTTCCTGGGCGAGGGCCTGCCCGACAAGCGGTGGGTGACCGTCGGGGTGTGCCAGACCGGCGACGCCGAGGACCATCTGCGGCTCGGCCGGGCCCTCGCCGACGGCATCGCCGCCACCCCCGGCCGCCGGGTGCTGCTCATCGCCTCGGGCGCCCTCTCGCACACCTTCTGGCCGCTGCGCGAACTGCGCGACCACGAGTCCAGCGACCCGGCGCACATCTTCACCCCGGAAGCCCGCGAGGCCGACCTGGAGCGCATCGCCTGGTTCAAGGAGGGCCGGCACGACAAGGTCCTCGACACCATGGAGGAGTTCTGGAAGTACCGGCCCGAGGCGAAGTTCTTCCACTACCTGATGATGGCCGGCGCCCTCGGCGAACAGGACTGCGTCGCCCGCGCCCGCCAGTACGGCGCGTACGAGAACTCGATCGGCACCGGTCAGGTCCACCTCTGGTTCGACCGCCCGGCCGACGGCTGGACCGGCACGGGAGCCCCGGCGCCGGCCGCACCCGCCGCACCCCGTCACCCGCACCGACGCTCTTAGGAAACCGCCATGCCCGAGTACCGCCGCATCCTCCTGGACGGCGCCGCCGTCCAGGTCACCGTCGAGGGGGACGAACTCGTCGCCGGGGACGGCCGCCGTGTCAGGGCCGAGGAGGCCCGGCACCTGCCCCCGGTGGTGCCCTCCAAGGTGATCGCCGTCCACCTCAACCACCGAAGCCGCGTCGACGAGTTCGGGATCACCCTGCCCGACACCCCGACGTACTTCCACAAGCCCACCTCCTCCCTCAACTCCCACCACGGCGCCGTCGTCCGCCCCGAGGGCTGCAAGTGGCTCAACTACGAGGGGGAGGTGGCCATCGTCATCGGGCGGACGGCACGCAACATCGCGCCGGCCGAGGCGGGTGAGTACATCGCGGGCTACACGGTCGCCAACGACTACGGCCTGCACGACTTCCGGGACACCGACGCCGGCTCCATGCTCCGCGTCAAGGGCTCCGACACCCTCTGCCCGCTCGGCCCCGGCCTCGTCACCGACTGGGACTTCCGCGGCAAGAGCCTCACGACGTACGTCAACGGCGAGGTGGTGCAGGACGGTTCGACCGACGAGATGCAGTGGGACATGCACTACCTGGTCGCCGACATCGCCCGCACCATCACGCTCCATCCCGGCGACGTCCTGCTGTCGGGCACCCCGGCCAACTCCCGCCCGGTACGGCCCGGCGACGTCGTGGAGGTCGAGGTGGAGGGCCTCGGCCGGCTCACCAACCACATCGTGACCGGCCCCACCGCGATCCGTACCGACGTCGGCGCCCGGCCCACCGAGTCCGAGGAGGTCCTCTCCACCGCCCTCGGCGGCGACTGGGAGTTCCGCGGCGTCCGCCCGCCGCGCCGGGACTGACCGGGGGCGGCGAGGTCGGCCGGCCCCGCGGTGCCCCGGCCTGCGGCCGGTAGGGTCGCCGTCATGAGTGAACCCGCCGAGACCCCGTCGGCCCCCCGCCCGCGTCCGCGCCCCCGCGGCCGTAAGCGGGTCGGGTACGGGGAGGGCCGCGAGGCGCTGCTGGAGGCGGCGGTGCGGGTGGTGGCGCGGCGGGGGCTGCGGCATCTCACCTACCGGGCCGTCGCGGAGGAGGCCGGGGTCACCCACGGCCTGGTCGTGCACCACTTCGGCTCGCGGGACGCGCTGATCGAGGAGTCCCTCGCGTACGCGGTGCGCACCAGCCTCAGCAGCAGTCTCCTGGAGTCCGGCACCGGCCGCCCCGAGGACTTCGTGGCCGGGCTCACGGACATGGTGGAGGGCGACCCCGACGGCCAGGCGTACCAGTACGAACTGCTGCTGGAGGCGCGCCGCAGGCCCGAGCTGCTGACCCAGGTGCGGGCGCTGTACGACGAGTACTTCGGTGCCTCCCGGCGGGAGCTGGACCGCATCCTGCCGCAGGGCGCGAGCCCGGCCTTCAACCGGCTGGTGTTCGCCGCGCTGGACGGGCTCGTGCTGCACCAGCTCACCGGGATCGGCGACCGGGCGCAGACCGAGGCCGCCCTCGCCGAACTGCACACCCTCCTGCGGCACCTGGGCGGACGCCCGCCCGGGGACGACGCCTGAGCGCACGTCTCCGGCCCCCCGTCGCGTCCCGCGGCGGGGGGTTCGTCGTCCGTGGATTCCCCGCCGCGAATTCGCCGTCTCCACCCCCTTGTCAGATGGATAGTTCCGGCCCACCATAGGGCAACTCGTTTGGCTCTAAACGAAACCTCTCCCTTCCTCCCAGCAGGTGATCCGAGTGGACAGTCAGACGGTCGACACAGCTCCGCCGACCGCGGAGGCCGCCCGCCCCGCGGCGACCCTCAAACGCAACGCCCTGGGTGTCCTGGGCATCCTCTTCTTCGTCCTGTCCGCCCAGGCGCCGCTGACCGGCATCGCCGGCGCGGTCCCCATCGCGGTCGCCGTCGGCAACGGCCCCGGCGCCCCCGCCGCCTACGCCCTGGCCGGCGCGGTGATCCTGCTGTTCTCGGTGGGATTCGTGGCGATGGGCCGGCACGTCGTGAACGCGGGCGCCTTCTACACCTACATCGGCAAGGGCCTCGGCCGGACCGCCGGCAGCGGCAGCGCCGCCGTCGCCCTCTTCGCCTACTGCACGGTCCAGGCCGCGATGTACGGCCTCTACGGCTTCACCGTCGCCGGTCTGGTCGAGCACTACGCGGGCGTCCACATCGCCTGGTGGGTGTGGTCCCTGGTCACCATGGCCGCCGTCCAGATCCTCGGCGCCGCCGGGATCGAGCTGGGCGCCAAGGTGCTCGCCGTGTTCGTCCTGGCCGAGTTCAGCATCCTGCTGGTCTTCGCCCTGGTCACCCTGGTCAAGGGCGGCGGCCCCGAGGGCCTCGCCTTCACCGACACCTTCTCCCCGGGCGCCGCCCTCCAGGGCGCCCCCGGCGTGGCCCTGATGTTCGCCGTGGCGTCGATGTTCGGCTTCGAGGCCACCGCCATCTACGGCGAGGAGGCCCGCGAACCGCACCGGACCGTCCCGCGCGCCACCTACCTCTCGGTCGCGGTCGTCACCGGCTTCTTCGCCTTCACCTCCTGGATGCTGATCTCCTCCTACGGCCCCTCGAAGGCGACCGCGGCGGCCGGTGACGCCCTGGCCGGCGGCGACTCCACGGTCTTCGTCTTCGGCCCCATCGCCGACCAGTTCGGCGGCTGGGTGAACGACGTGCTGCCGGTGCTGCTCGCCACCTCGCTCTTCGCCGGCATCCTCGCCTTCCACAACTCCGCCAACCGCTATCTGTTCTCCCTCAGCCGCGAGGGCCTGCTGCCCGCCCGGCTGCGCGCGGTCAACTCCCGGCACGCCCCCTGGGCCGCCGGACTCGTCCAGACCGCGATCGCCGCCGTCCTGGTCCTCCCCTTCGCCGTCACCGGCAAGGACCCGGTGCTCACCCTCTTCTCCTGGTTCAGCGGCGTCGGCGTCCTCGCCTGCATGCTGCTGTACTTCCTGACCTCGGTCTCCGTGATCGTCTTCTTCCGCCGCGAACGCCTCGACACCCGGCCCTGGAACACCCTGATCGCCCCCGCCCTGGGCGCCCTCGGCATCGCCGCCGTGATCTGGGTGGTCCTCGCCAACTTCACCACCCTCATCGGCGGCGACGGCACCACCGCCACCTGGCTCGTGCTCGCCGTCCCCGCCGTCCTGCTGCTCGGCGCCACGGCCGCCCGACTGGCCCGCACCCGCTGACGCACCCCGCGCGGGGGCCCGCCCACCGGCGGGCCCCCGCACACCCCCGAAGGACACCCATGCCGGCCCTCACCCACGACGAACTCCTGCACCGCGCGAAGGAGTTGGAGTTCCCCACTCAGCACCACATCGACGGCGCCGACGAACCCGGCGCCGGCCCCTCCTTCGCGGTCGTCTCCCCCCGCGACGGACAGCTCCTCACCCGGGTGGCCGACGCCGGCGAGGCCGAGGTCGACCACGCCGTGGCCGCGGCCCGCCGCGCCTTCGACAGCGGCCCCTGGCCCCGGCTGGCCCCCGCCGACCGCGGCCGCGTCCTGCTCCGCATGGCCGACCTGCTGGAGGAACGGCGCGAACGGCTCGCCCTCACCATCACCCTGGAGATGGGCAAGCCCTACACCGACGCCCACGACATCGAACTGCGCGCCGCGATCGCCACCTTCCGCCACTACGGCCAGCTCGCCGACAAGCTCACCGACGAGGCCCCGCACACCGCCCCCGACACCCTCGCCCTCGTCACCCGCGAACCCGCCGGGGTGGTCGGCGCCGTCGTCCCCTGGAACTTCCCGCTCACCCTGGCCGCCTGGAAGGTCGCCCCCGCGCTCGCGGTCGGCTGCACGGTCGTCCTGAAACCCTCCGAGTCCTCCCCGCTCTCCGCGCTCCTGCTCGGCCGGATCGGCACCGAGGCCGGACTTCCCCCGGGCGCCCTCAACGTCGTCACCGGCGACGGCCCGGCCGCGGGCCGCGCGCTCGGCCTCCACCCGGACGTCGACGTCCTCGCCTTCACCGGCTCCACGCCCGTCGGCCGCCACTTCCTGCGCTACGCCGCCGACTCCAACCTCAAGCGGGTCTGGCTCGAACTCGGCGGCAAATCACCCAACATCGTGCTGCCCGACGCCCCCGACCTGGACCGCGCCGCCGCCACCGCGGCCTGGGGGATCTTCTTCAACCAGGGCGAGATGTGCACCGCCCCCTCCCGGCTCCTCGTGCACTCCTCGATCGCCGAACGCGTCACCGACGCCGTCGTGCGCCGGGCCCGCGAGGTACGCGTCGGCGACCCGCTCGACCCCGCCACCGAGATGGGCGCCCTGGTCGGCGAGGGCCATCTGCGCCGGGTGCGGGACCACATCGACAGCGGCCTCGCCGAGGGCGCCCGGCTGCTCACCGGCGGCGCCCGCACCCTCGCCGACAGCGGCGGCAGCTATCTGGAGCCCACCGTCTTCGACCGGGTCGGCCCCGGCAGCCGGCTGGCCCGCGAGGAGATCTTCGGCCCGGTCCTGTCCGTGCTCGCCTTCGACGACCTCGACGAGGCGGTACGGCTCGCCAACGCCACCGAGTACGGCCTCGCCGCCGGCCTGTGGACCGCCGACCTGTCCACCGCCCACACGGTCGCCCGCGCGCTCAGGGCCGGCACGGTCTGGGTCAACTGCTACGAGGAGGGCGACCTCACCGTGCCGTTCGGCGGGATGAAGCAGTCCGGCAACGGCCGCGACAAGTCCGCCCACGCCCTGGAGAAGTACACCGAACTGAAGACCACCTGGATCCAGTTGTGACCACGCCCCTGAAACCCCCTCGGCCGCTCATCGCGATCCCCGCCCGGTTCTCCGCCACCACCTCGGCCCTGCGGTACGCCGCCGAGGTCACCGCCCGCTCCCTCGCCGAGGCGGTCTGGCGGGCCGGCGGCGAACCCGTGACCCTCCACCCCGCCGACCCGGACGGCGCCGCCGCCCGCCTCGCCCGCTTCGACGCCCTGCTGCTCCCCGGCGGCGGCGACCTGGCCCCGTACCGCTACGGCGCCACCGGCACCCATGCCGCCGTCTACGACGTCGACGACCTCCAGGACGCCTTCGACCTGGCCGCCGCCCGCGCCGCCCTGGCCGCCGGGCTGCCGCTGCTGGCGATCTGCCGCGGCCTCCAGGTCGTCAACGTGGCGCTCGGCGGCACCCTGGAGCAGGACATGGGCGGTCCGGGGCTCGACCACCGGCACCGCACGCACCCCGTGCGCATCGCATCCGGCACCCCGCTCGCGGCCGCGGTCGGACAGGAGAAGACGGACGTCTCCTGCTACCACCACCAGCGCGTCGACCGCCCCGGCACCGGCCTCACCGTCACCGCCACCGCGGAGGACGGCACCGTGGAGGCGCTCGGACTCCCGGCGGCGCGCGGCTGGTTCACGGCCGTGCAGTGGCATCCGGAGGACACCGCCCACCAGGACCCCGCCCAGCAGGGACTGTTCGACGCCCTGGTGGCCGCCGCCCGCCGGTGACGTCAGATCCGCTCGGCGGCCTCGACCACGTTGGTCAGCAGCATCGCCCGGGTCATCGGGCCCACCCCGCCGATCGGCGGCGCGAAGGAACCGGCCACGTCACCGACGTCCGGGTGGACGTCCCCGAGGACGCCCTCCACCGTGCGGGTCAGACCCACCGAGAGCACGGTGGCGCCCGGCTTGATCCAGTCGGGCCGCACCAGGTGCGCCACCCCGGCCGCGGCCACCACCACGTCCGCCTCCCGGGCGTGCGCGGCCGTGTCCTGCGTGGCCTCGTGGCACAGGGTGACGGTGGCGTGCTCGGTGGCACGGGTCAGCATCAGCCCCAGCGGACGGCCCACGGTCACCCCGCAGCCGATGACACAGAACTGCTGACCGGTGATCTCCACCCGGTTGCGGCGCAGCAGGTCGATGATGCCGCGCGGGGTGCAGGGCAGCGGCGCCGGAATGCCCAGCACCAGCCGGCCGAGGTTCGTCGGGTGCAGTCCGTCGGCGTCCTTGACCGGGTCGATCAGCTCCAGCACCGCGTGCGTGTCGATATGGGCGGGCAGCGGGAGCTGCACGATGAAGCCGGTGCAGGCCGGGTCGGCGTTCAGCCGCAGCACGGCCGCCTCCACATCGGCCTGGGAGGCGTCGGCGGGCAGCTCCACCCGGATCGAGGCGATGCCGACCTGCGCGCAGTCCCGGTGCTTGCCGCCCACGTAGGAACGGCTGCCCGGGTCGTCGCCGACGAGGATCGTGCCCAGCCCCGGGTGGACACCGCGCTCCTTGAGCGCCTCCACCCGCAGGGCCAGTTCGTTCTTGATGTCGGCCGCGGCGGCCTTGCCGTCGAGAAGCGTTGCGGTGGTCACGGGTGGACGAGCCCTTCGGGTTCGGGAGAGAACGACGGTCGTTCCATCGTACGACCCGACCGTCACCCTTCTTTCCCGCGTCCGTCCCGCTCTCCCTCAGGCCCGGGGCCGCCGGCCGCTGCGCCGGGGCGTGGGATCGGCGCCGTCCAGCAGGGCGCGGCGGCGCTCCTCGCCGTCCTCCTCCACCTGGAGCACGACCTGCCGCAGCGCCTCGGCGAGCCCCCGGCACTCCTCGGCGTCGAGGCGCCCGGTCACGAACGCCTCCTCCTCGTTGAAGCGGGGGAAGAGCCGCCCCATCAGCTCCTCGCCCTCGTCGGTGAGGCTCAGCAGCACCAGCCGGCCGTCGGTCGGATGGTCCGCCCGGCGCAGCAGCCCCCGGGTCTGGAGGGTGCGCGCCACCCCGGTCAGGGTGCCCTTGGAGATACCGGCCTCCTCCGCCACGTGCCGGGTCTCCGACTCGCCCCAGATCCAGACGACCCACAGCACCACGAACGCCGTCCAGGTGAGGTCGGAGCCGCGCAGCACCGAGTTCTCCAGATGCTGGCGCACCGCCGAGGCGGCCCGGTAGATGTTCGCCACCGCCGCCATCTGCTCCCGGCGGATCGGTACGCCGCCGAGCTTCTCGGACGCGAGCCGCTCGGCTTCGGTGATGGAACGCTGGCCGGGCACGGGCGGCTCCTTCGCATCGCACCGGGGCGGGGGCCCGGCGGTCGTTCGGCGATCGGTTCGGTGATCGTCCGGCGGTCGCTTCGGTGGTCGGTCGGCGATCGGCTCGGCGGTCACTTCGGTGGTCGTTCGGCCTCAAATTGTACGGAGGCCGGGCCCCGGCGCGGCGGCCCGAGGGCCCCGACGTACCCTTTCCGCACGTCACACCCGGTCCGAGGAGCACGCATGTCCGCCGCCGCCCGTCCCCGCCTCCTCTATGTCACGGACCTGGCGTACCCGGCCCGCGGGCGCCGCTACTGCGACGAGGACATCGCGCTCACCGCCCGGCTGCGCGCCGAGTTCGACCTCGCCCTGTGCCATCCGCTCGACGCGGCCCGGCTGATGGAGGGCTTCGACGCGGTCGTGGTCCGCAACAGCGGCCCCGTCCTGGCGTACGCCGACGCCTACCGGGCGTTCCGCGAGCGGGCGCTGAGCAGCGGGACGCGGGTCTACAACCCGCTCACCGGCAAGGCCGACATGGCCGGCAAGCAGTACCTCCTCGACCTCACCGATGCCGGGTACCCGGTCATCCCGACCGTGGACCGCGCCGAGGACCTGCACCGCCTCCCCGCGGCGGACCGCTACGCCGTGAAGCCCAAGCTGGGCGCCGACTCGATAGGGCTGGAGTTCGTCACCGCCGACCGGCTGGCCCCTCTCGCCGACGGCACGGTCCTGATCCAGCCCCGGGTGGAGTTCTCGTACGAGGTCTCCTTCTACTACGTCGACCACGACTTCCAGTACGCCCTCTACGCTCCGGACCCGGACCGCCGCTGGCAGCTCCGGCCGTACGAACCGACCGTGGGGGACCTGGAGTTCGCCGGCCGTTTCATCGAGTGGAACGACCTCGGGCACGGCATCCAGCGGGTGGACGCCTGCCGGGCGCCGGGCGGCGAACTGCTCCTGGTGGAGCTGGAGGACCTGAATCCGTATCTCTCCCTGGACGTCCTCGACGACGCCGGGCGGGACGCGTTCGTCGCCGCGACCTGCCGCTCCCTGCACGGCTTCCTGGCCGCCTGAACCCCGCCGCCCCGCCGCCCGTATCTCTCCGGGGGAACGGACGGAGGGAGAAGCAGCGTGCCGACACCGGCCGAACCGGGGCGGGAGCCCGACGAACGACCGGTCCTGGAACCCATCCGGGTCCTGCGGCCCCGCAACACCGACGCCCTCGCGGAACTCTTCCGCGAGCTGACCGAGGACACCGGCTCCTACGAGGCCGTGCCCGTGGGGGACGAGGCGACCGAGGAACTGCCCGCCGTACCGGCGGGTGGGACGGACTTCTTCGGCACGGACGGCGCCGCTCCGCCGGCCGGTGGCCGCCACCTCAGGACGGGCGCGACGTTCCGGCGGGCCGACGGCCGCCGTACCCGGGGTGTGCCGACCGCGCCGCCCGGCCCGACGGGAACGACCGGGACGGGTGCCACCCGTGAGATGGCCCGCCCACGCGTCCCGGCGCCGCACCCGGCCGTGCCGGCCCGGCTGCCGACCGCCGGATCCGGTGCGGGACTGCGCCGGGCCGCGGTGATCGTCGCCGTAGCCGCGGCGGCGCTGGTCGGCTTCGCCTGCGCCCTCCTGCTGCCCGCCCGGGACGGCGAGGCGGCGGCCGCCCCGGCCCCGGCTGCCCCGAGCCCGGCCGCCACCGCGCCGTCACCCGGCACCGGCACTGACCCCGACGGCGCGGGCACCCTCCGTGAGGGTGACAGCGGCCCCGAGGTCACCGACCTCCAGCAGCGGCTGCTGCGCATCCCGAACGTGTACGACGGCGGCGGCACGGACGGCCGTTACGACACCGTCCTCACCGAGGCGGTGGCGCGCTTCCAGCTCTGGTACGGCATACGGGGCGACGAGGACGGCGTCTACGGCGACGACACCCGGGAGGCACTGGAGGCGCGCACCGCCACCGGATGACGCGTAACGCATCGGAAAAGTGGGCCGAGCGGCAATGTGGCGCGTGTCACAATGCTCGGCGGGTCGGGGTGCGATCAGGCGCGTCGGTCCGCCGAGCCGAAAGCCGCCCGTATGAACGTCTCCCGCCTCCCGGGCCTGGTGCTGCCCGTCGCCTTCCTGCTGGCCCTCGTCGTCGGGGCGCTCTGGTACTGGCGGCACCGCGACGACTGAACCGCCGCCCCGCTCCTGGGTGTCCCGGTCCACCTGGACACCCAGGACACCCAGGACGCCCTGGACGTTCAGGGCCGTTCAGCGCGTGGAGCCGTGTTCCACCAGTGCCTGGGTGACCGCGCGGACGCTGCGGGCGATGTGCTGGAGCTGCATGACCTCGGCGGCGTAGAGCTTGATCGTGTGCTCGATGACCGACTCGGGCATGCCCAGGCGGGGCAGATCGGCGCGGGCGGTCTGGAGGGCGGTGCGCGCCACCCGGACCTCCTGCTGCACCTGGAGCTGCGCGTGCCGGGCGAGCAGCACGGGGTGGCGCAGCAGCGCCGGGTAGCTCGCGTAGCGCGCGGGGACCAGTTCGCGCAGCCACTTGGCGGCCGAGCGCTCCCAGTCGTAGCTCCCCGGGCTCTTGACCTGGCACGGCCAGTCCGGGCTGATGCGAGTCGTCGTCGTCAGGGTCATGATCATCGCTTCCGGGAGGGTGGCGTCGGGACGGGTGGTCCGACAGTTCGGGGCGGCCCCGGTCCAGGGGATGACCGGGGCCGCCACGGTGCTCTCGCCAGGAGAGCCCCGAGTGCCCTGAGCGCCGACGCGGGTAGGGGACGGCGGCTTCGGGCGCTCGTACCGGGTGCCCTGCTGGGCGGGTGCGGCGTACGCAGTATTTATATATGCCGTCTGCTTTGCAAGGAGTATGAAAACATTCATGCGCGATTTGGCCGCAATGATCCCTGTGTCGCTTTTCAGGGAGGGGGGTGGGTCAGTCGCGCAGGAAGAACTGGTGCTGCTCGGCGATCTGCTCGTACTCCTCGAGCCGCGCCTGGGTGCGCTCGGGTCCGGCGTCCGTCATGGCTTGGAGCACCGCGGCGGCCATCATCCCGGGGGCCGCGTACGAGTCGAAGACCAGCCGGGAGCCCGTACCGGTGGCGAAGGTGACGTCGGCCTCGTCGGCCACCGGACCCAGCGCCAGATCGGTGATCAGGGCGACCTTCAGCCCGGCGCTGCGGGCCACCCGGACCGCGGTCAGGGTCTCCGTCGCGTGCCGCGGCATCGAGAACGCCAGCACCCAGGTGCCGCCCGCCTCCCGGGACTGGAGCAGCGCGTCGTAGGCCACGCTGCCGCCGCGCGTCACCAGCCGTACGTCCGGATGGACCCGCCGGGCCGCGTACGCGAAGTACTCCGCGAGCGAGACCGAGATCCGCAGGCCCAGGATGGTCAGCGGCGTCGACTGCGACAGCTTGCGGCCGATGTCGATGACCTGGTCCGGGTCGGCGAAGTCGCGCCGCAGGTTCTCCAGGTTCTCGATCTCCGCGTCCACCGCCGCCTGGAGCTCGTTGCTCCGGTTCACCTCGGCCGTCGCCGGGCCGCCCGCCAGGGTGCCGAGCGCGATCGACTGGAGCCGCTCGCGCAGCGCGGGGTACCCGCTGAACCCGACGGCCGCGGCGAACCGGGTCACCGAGGGCTGGCTCACCCCCACGCGATCGGCGAGGTCGGTGATCGACAGGAACGCCGCCTCGGTGATGTTCTCGATCAGATACTGGGCGATGCGCCGTTGCCCCGGGGACAGATGAGGCCCGTCGAAGAGGGCCCGCAACCGGGAGGTCGGGGACACCTCCGCCTCCGGCGCGGTCTTTCCCGAGGTGATGGCGGATGCCTGTGCGCGTGCCTGCTGGGGCGATGGCACCGGTGCGCCTCCTTTGTCTCCCACGCAGCTCAACATAGCTCACGGACCGTGCCGGCCAGCGTGCCCGAAAGCCCGGCAACCGCACATCCCGCTTGCAGTTACCGCCGGTAGACATGATCACGCCCCCGGACCGCCACCGGCGCACACGGGTACGGCGCGAGGCGCGAAGGGGTTCATCCCGACGCGCTCGAACGGCCCGCGAACGGCCCGCCGTCACCCCACCCGCACCACCAGATCCGCCCGCTCCCGGGTGGACGCGACCAGGGCGGCGTTGTGTCGGTCGGTGCCGTGTGTCCAGGCCACCGCCTCGGTGTGGGCCTTGCCGAAGCGTTCGTGGCGGGCGATCAGGCGGCGTACCCGTTCCTCCTCGTCGGTCTCGCAGAACCAGACCTCGTCCAGCGCGGCCCGTACCCGCGTCCACGCGCCCGTGCCGAGGAGGAGGTAGTTGCCCTCCGTGACGATCAGCCGTGCCGTCGGCGGTACCGGGAGCGCGCCCGCGAGCGGCTGCTCCAGCTCCCGTTCGAAACCGGGCGCGTACACGATGTCCTCGCCGTCGCCCTCCTCGCGCAGCCGGCGCAGCAGTGCCGCGTACCCGGCCGCGTCGAAGGTGTCGGGGGCGCCCTTGCGGTCGCGGCGGCCGAGCCGGTCGAGTTCGGCGTCGGCCAGATGGAAGCCGTCCATGGGCACGTGCGCCGCCCAGGCCCCGTCGCCGCGCTCCCCTTCCAGGGCGCGTACGAGGCGCTCGGCGAGCGTCGTCTTCCCGGCGCCCGGACTGCCCGCGATGCCGAGCAGGACGCGCGGCCCGCCGTCCCGGACGAGGGAGCGGGCGCGATGGCACAGGTCGTCGAAAGTCAGCACACCGCCGAGTGTCCCAGCCCCGCCGCTGACCCGGGTGGGCGTATCCGGCCCCGCGCCCGGCGGGCGAGTGGGCTAGCTTGACCGTGTTTTAAAGATTTTCTTACGTTTTGCCGCACTTTCACTCTCCGCTGATCCCGGGCAAGGGGTGGGTCATGTCCAACGGCGCGAACGCCCTGCTCGTCGGCGGCCGGCGAGGCACCCCGGCGCACGCGTCCGGCACCGCCTGGCGCGAACGCTGCGCCCTGCCGCTCGCCGCCGTGGCCGTCGCCTTCACCCTCGCCCAGCTCCTCCTGGTCCGCCCCGGCCTCGGCCTCGGCTGGGACGAGACGGTGTACGTCAGCCAGTACGCCGCCCAGGCGCCGCCCGCCTTCTTCAGCGCACCCCGCGCCCGGGGCGTCTCCCTCCTCACGGCACCGGTCGTCTCCTGGTCGACGTCGACGGAACTGCTGAGGATCTACCTCGCCCTCCTCTCCGGCGCGGGGCTCTACCTCGCCCTGCGGGTCTGGCGCCCCCTCTTCCCCGACCGCGTTCTGACCGTCGCCGGCGCCTTCTTCGCCTCCCTGTGGGTGACCCTCTTCTACGGCCCCCAGGCCATGCCCAACCTCTGGGTCGCCCTCGGCGGACTCGTCTGCGTCGGCTGCTTCCTGCGGGCCCGCGCCGACGGCCGCGACCCGGCCGCCCTGGCGGGCCTCGCCGCCGGCGCCGCGCTGATGGCGTGGATGCGGCCCACCGACGCCGTCTGGCTGGCGCTGCCCCTGCTCGTCCTCGCCGCCCTGCGCCACCGCGGCCTCGGGCTGCTCCTGCTGGCGGGCCTCACGGCGGGCGGCATCCAGTGGGTGATCGAGGCGTACATCGCGCACGGCGGTCTGGGCCGGCGGCTGTCCGAGGCGTCCCGCATCCAGGGCGGCCTCGGCTGGAACCTCGCCGTCGACGACCAACTGCGCGGCCTGGTCGGACGCACCCTGTGCCGCCCCTGCACCGGCTCCCTGCCACACCCGGTGATCATGGCCTGGTGGTTCGTGCTGCCACTGGTCGCCGCCCTCGGCCTGGTGATCGCGGTCCGCGCCCGCCGCCCCGCCCCCACCCTGCTCCCGCTGGCCTGCGCCACCACCGCCGCCGTCCCCTACCTGTTCATGATCGGCTACGCGGCGCCGCGCTTCCTGCTGCCCGTCTACGCCCTCCTCGCGATCCCGGTCGCCGACGCCCTGCTCCACCTGGTCACCCGCCCGGACGGCCGTCCACGCCCCGTCGTCGCGGCCCTCACCGCGCTCGCCGTCGCCGGACACCTCGCCGTGCAGTACGCGGTCCTGGACCGCACCGTGGACCGCACCACCGCCCACCACCGCGACTGGGCCCGGGCCGCCGCCCAACTGCACCGCCTCGGCGTCCGCCCGCCCTGCCTCCTCACCGGCGCCGACGCCATCCCCGTCGCCTACTACGCCGGCTGCTCCTCGGCCGCCGTCCGCGGCCACAACGCCAACGCCACGGAGGCCGCGGTCCGCAGCACGGCCCGCCGTATCCCCACCGCCGCCCTCAGCCGTCCGGACGGCAGCCCACCCGCGTACGCCCGCGACTGGACGGTCCACCGTTCCCCGCTGTTGCGTCTGCACATCGCACCGGCGCCGGGGCGGGGCCGGTCGTGAGGCAGAACGCGAGCGCGTGACGGACGTCAGCGGCGGACGTACTCCTTGCGCCAGCGCGTGATCTGCTGGGCGGGGTCACCGGTGTAGGACCAGGGTGTGCGGGTGAAGCGGGTACCGAGGTGGGTGAGAAGCGGGCCCGCGACGTCCTCGGCGCGGGCCGAACACGCGGCGTGGGCGAGATAGTTGCAGTCGCGCAGCGCACCGGGGGCGACCGTGCCGCGCACCCGGCCGGTGAACCACCGCTCCCAGGTGCGGCGCACGTCGCTCGCCGCGGCGTCGTCGGTCCAGTGCTGGCCGAGACCCACGGTCGCGGAGCGCCCCGCGGTGGTGTCGACGGCGTACCGGTACTCCTCCACGCGCGCGTACTGCACCAGCACCGGCAGCGGACAGCCCCGGGGCGCCACCCCGGCCGCGTCCCGCGCGAAGTCGTACATCAGGCCGTGCGAGCCGTGCCAGCGCGCGGAGTAGTAGTGCAGCACCTGGAGATGTCCCTCCATGCTGTACGGGTCGCGCCGGTGCAACTCGTCCCACCAGCGCGCCAGTTCCTGCCGCCGCACCCCGGCCGGGTAGAGCCGGGCCACCGAGATCAGGGAGATCCACGGCGTCGGGTCGTCGAGGTAGGACTCGGTCGCCGACAGACAGGCCGCCACCGCCGCGTCGATGCGCCGCTGGTCGATCGGCACGCCCCGGCCCGCGGCGATGGCCAGGTTGAACGCCCGGACCGTCTCGGTGGCGGCGCGCAGCACCAGCGCGTCCGCGCTGTGCGGTTCCGCGGCCAGCCAGGTCTCCACGGTCGAACTGCCCGCGCACGCCTGGGCGAGCTGCCGCACCCGGTGCCCGCGGGCGAGCCAGTCCGCCCCGGTCGTCCGCAGCAGATCGCGCACCCCCTGCCAGCGGCCGATCACGATGTCGTGCCGGGCGGAGGACAGGGCCGCGTCCCCGCAGTCGGGGTCGAAGCCGGGAACGAAACGGTTGCGCGCCATCACGCTCCCCCTCAGAAGTCGGTCGGCGGACCCTCGTGGGCCGTCGCCCGGTCCGCCGGGTGCCGCGCGGGCACACAGTCCGCCTCGACGGTGCGCGAGGCGTCCAGCCGGGCGGGCCGGTAGTAGTCGCTGCCCCGCCGCCAGTACCAGAGCATCGGCACCAGCCCCACGGCGAGCCCGCCGAGACCGATGGCGATCGCCGCCGGCTCCAGCTCGCCCAGCGACTCGAAGAGGATCCAGAACATGAAGACCGAGCCGAACAGCGGCCACAGCCCGCCGAGGACGAAGTCGGCCGGGGACCTCAGCAGGGTCCTGCGGTAGGCGACGACCGCGGCCAGCCCCGCCAGACCGTAGTAGACGGAGATCTGGAGGCCGATCGCCGCGATCGCGTCGGCGAGGATGTCACCGACCGAGCCCAGCGCGTTGGAGGCCACGAACATCACCAGCGCGACCCCGCCGACCACCACGATCGCCACCCACGGGGTGTTCCACGTGCGGTGCACCCGGCCCAGCGCGGCCGGCATCGTACGGTCCCGGCCCATCGCGAACAGGGAGCGGGTGACCTGGATGAGCGTGGTCTCCAGGGTGGCGATGGTGGACAGCATCACGGCGACCGTCAGCAGCTTCCCGCCGGTCCCCGGCCACACCGCCTCACCGAGCGCCGCCAGCACGTCGGCGCCGTTCGCGCTGATCTCGGGCCCGCTGAGGATCACGTCGACCGCGATGGTGAACACCTCGAACAGCAGGAAGACGATGCCCAGCCCGAGCAGTCCCGCGAGCCCGGTGGTCCGGCGGCTGTCGCGGGTCTCCTCGCTGAGGTTGCCGGTGACGTCCCACCCCCAGAAGTAGAACGCGGCCACCAGCGCGCCCGAGGCGAACCCGGCCACCCCGTCGAAGTGTCCGAGGCCGAGCCAGGACCACTCGAACCGCTGCCCCCGGCCGCCGGTGTGGAAGAGCGCGAGCAGTGCGAACAGGGCGAGGATCGTCAACTCGACGCCGGACATGAGGATCTGGGCGCGCACGGTGAGCCGGGCCCCGCCCAGCACCACCGCCAGCATCAGGACGAACCAGCCGGCGCCCACCGCCGTCGACAGCGCCGTGTGGCCGGCCAGCTCCTCGTCGAAGAGGGCCAGGGTCATCGCCCCGGCGGGCAGCGATCCGGCGACCATGAAGAGGGTGGCCGAGACGACCAGCGCCCAGCCGCTGAGGAAGCCCAGGAACGGGTGGAGCGTGCGCCCCACCCACGAGTAGCCCGCCCCCGCGTTCACATCGATCCGGCCGAGCCGGCTGTAGGCCATCGCGATGCCCGCCATGGGTATCGCGCAGTACAGCAGCGCCGCCGGACCGGCCAGTCCCACGGCACCGAACAGGACCGCCGTCGTGGCGGCGACGGAGTACGCCGGGGCGCTGCCCGCGACGGCCATCACCACGGTGTCGAAGGTTCCGAGGGCGTTCGCCTGGAGCCCGCGTCCGGTGCCCTTGCTCATGCCTGCGCTGCTTTCCGTCGTGCACACGGCCGCGAAAGCGCCGGTCGGGCGAACGCGGTGGAGACACCGGCCACCACAGCGTCGGCGGACGGTCACACCCAGTCGCGAGTGATGATAGCCCGCACACTTGAGGTTTCAAGATTGACTTGCGGGTAACGTGACGCGTCCGATAGGACCGGCAAGTGCCGTGACAGGCACGGCACTTGCCGGTCGGCGCGCGGGTGCTCGGTCAGTCCCCGATGCGGTCGAGCTGCCGCAGCCGGTTGGTGGCGTCCAGCGCCGCGACCTTGTACGACTCCGCCAGCGTCGGGTAGTTGAAGACGGCGTCCACCAGATAGTCGACGGTCCCGCCGCAGCCCATCACCGACTGGCCGATGTGGATCAGCTCGGTCGCGCCGCTGCCGAAGCAGTGCACCCCGAGCAGGGTCCGGTCGACGGGGGACACCAGCAGCTTCAGCATGCCGTGCGCGTCGCCGATGATCTGACCGCGCGCCAGCTCCCGGTAGCGGGCGATGCCCACCTCGAACGGCACGCTGTCCTCGGTGAGTTGGTCTTCCGTGCGGCCCACGAAGCTGATCTCGGGGATGGTGTAGATCCCGATGGGCTGGAGGTGGTGCATCCGCGCCACCGGCTCCCCGCAGGCGTGGTACGCCGCCGCCCTGCCCTGCTCCATCGAGGTCGCCGCGAGCGCCGGGAAGCCGATGACGTCCCCCACGGCGTAGATGTGCGGGACCGCGGTGCGGTAGTGCTCGTCGACCTCGATCCGGCCCCGCGGATCGGCCGCCAACCCCGCCTTCTCCAGGTCGAGTTCGTCGGTCAGCCCCTGCCGGCCCGCCGAGTACATCACCGCGTCCGCCGGGATCTTCTTGCCGCTGGCCAGCACGGTCAGGGTGCCCCGCGGATGCCGCTCCACGGCGGCGACGGTCTCCCCGAACCGGAAGGTCACCGCCAGGTCCCGCAGGTGGTACTTGAGCGACTCGATGACCTCGACGTCGCACATGTCGAGCATCCCGGCCCGCTTCTCGACCACCGTGACCTTGCTGCCGAGCGCGGCGAACATCGAGGCGTACTCCATGCCGATCACGCCGGCGCCCACGATGACCATGGACCGGGGCACCCGCTCGATCGTGAGCACGTTGTCGGAGTCGAGGATGGTCCGCCCGTCGAACTCCACGCTGTCCGGCCGCGCGGGCCGGGTCCCGGTGGCGATCACCACGTGCTCGGCGCTGATCCGCCGCTCCTGCCCGCCCGCCTCGCGCAGGGCGACGGTGTGCGGATCGACGAACCGGCCGGTGCCGGAGAACAACTGGACGTTGTTGCGGGACAGTTGGCTGCGGATGACATCGGTCTCACGGCCGACCACATGCTGGGTGCGCGCGGTCAGATCGGCGACGGTGATGTCCTCCTTCAGCCGGTAGCTCTGCCCGTACAGATCGCGCTGGGTGAGTCCGGTGAGGTAGAGCACCGCCTCGCGCAGGGTCTTGGAGGGGATGGTGCCGGTGTGCAGGGAGACCCCGCCCACCATGTCGGGGCGGTCGATGACGGCGGCTCGGCGACCCAGTTTGGCCGCGGCGATGGCGGCCTTCTGGCCGCCGGGACCTGAACCGAGGACGAGCATGTCGAAGTCGGGCATCCTCCGGAGTCTGTCAGTGCCGGGGCCCGGGGCGAAAGGGTGAACGGGCAAGGAATGGGCGAACGGCGGGGCGGCCGCCCGTGGCAGGGCACGGCGCGGCCGCCCCGCCGTCGGTACGGCGGCCCGGGGCCGGTGGGTCAGGGCAGCAGCTTCTCGATCGCCGCCGGCCCCTCCTCGTCGAGCTTGCGCTTGGCCCAGGCGAGATTGCGGGGGGTGATGTCCCGGCCGGTGGCCAGGACCATGTCCTCGGGCGACACCTCGGTGCCGGTGCGGGTGTGGAGCAGGTTGTCCGGGGTGGCGCGTTCCCGGGAGGGCTGGGAATCGCCGGGCTGTGACGTGGGCATGGTGTCCGCTCCTCGCGTCCGAAGGGCTGCACGGGCCCGGTGCGGTCAACGGGTCCACTAACACCATTCATCCTGACGGCGGAGCCTGCATCCGGAAGGGGGCGTTCCGTCGAGATGCCGGGATGATCGGCGCGGCGTGTAATGGGCTTACTCAGGACGCAACGGGCTTGCCCGGGACGCCCGAACGGACAGCGCGGACGACGCGTGGCACAGAAGGCCCAGAACATGGAACCCACCGGTGCCGGGGAACCGCGAGGCGGGGGACTACGGCGGCTCGGCGCCTGGTGCGCCCGTCACTTCGTCGTCGTCATCGTCGCCTGGCTGGTGGCCCTGGTCGCCGTCCAGGTGCTCGACCGGCAGTTCGGCGGGGAGTACGAGGACAACTTCCAGCTCTCGGACGTGCAGTCCACCAAGGGCCTCGACGTGCTCGAGAAGCACGATCCGCAGGCCGGCGGCTACAGCAGCCAGATCGTCCTGCACGACGACGACGCCGTGAGCGGGCTCGCCTCCCCGATGTCCACCGCGGTCGCCAGCCTCCAGAAGCTCCCCCATGTGCTCTCGGCGCAGAACCCGCTCTCGCAGAGCTCCACCAAGGTCGGCCCGGTCTCCGGCGACGGCAAGACCGCGTACATCACGGTCCGCTTCGACGTGCAGCCGTCCACCCTCGGCGACGCCTACCTCGACGGCGTGGACGACGCCGTCCAGCCGCTGCGGGCCGCCGGCGCCGACGTCGAGTACGGCGGCTCGCTCGGCGAACTCGCCCGGCCCGCCCCGGACGACCGGGTCAGTGAACTCATCGGCTTCGCGGTCGCCATCATCGTGCTGCTGATCGGCTTCGGCAGTGTCATCGCCGCCGTACTGCCCCTGGTCACCGCGCTGATCAGCGTCATCTGCGGACTGGGGCTGCTCGGTCTGCTCGCCGCCGCCTTCACCTTCGCGACCGTCTCACCGACCCTCGCCACCATGATCGGTCTGGGCGTCGGCATCGACTACGCCCTGTTCCAGATCACCCGGCACCGGCAGAACCTCATGAACGGCGCCGACCCGGTCGCGGCGGCCGGGCACGCCAACACCACCAGCGGCCGGGCCGTCCTCGTCTCCGGCACCACCGTGATCATCGCGCTGGCCGGTCTGTACGCGTCCGGGGTGTCCTTCATCGGCAAACTCGGTGTCGCCGCCGCCGTCACGGTGGTCACCGCCGTCATCGGCGCCCTCACCCTCGTGCCCGCGTTCCTCGGGCTCATCGGCCGCCGTATCGACCGCTACCACGTGCGCAAGCCCGTCGCCGAGACCGACGCCGAACCGGGCACCCCCGCGCACGGCACCTGGCACACCTACGCCCGCCGCGTCGAACGCCGCCCCTGGCAGTTCCTCGGCGGCGGGATCGCCGTCATCGCGATCCTCGCGATCCCGGTCTTCTCCATCCAGCTCGGCCACATCGGCGACGGCGCCGACCCGACGTCCTTCACCGACCGGCGCGCCTACGACCTGATGACCGACGCCTTCGGACCCGGCTCCAACGGGCCCCTCACCGTCGTCATCGACCAGACGTCCGTCCCCTCCGACAAACGCTCCGACCTCTCCGACCAGGCCCAGAAGACCCTGAACGCGGTGTCCGGCGCGGCCACGGTCACCCCGCTGACTCCCACCCAGGACGGCGACGTGCTGCTCGCCACCGTCTACCCGCAGCAGTCCCCGCAGAGCGCCACCACCACCGACCTGACCAACCGGCTCGTCGACGACACCCTCCCCGACGCCGTCTCCGGCTACGACGCCAAGGGGTATGTCACCGGCACCACCGCCGCCCAGGTCGACTTCCGCGACATCGTCGCCGAACGGCTGCCGCTGATCATCGGCGTCGTCGTCGCCCTCGCCTTCCTGATCATCCTCGCCGTCTTCCGCGGCCTGCTGGTCGCCGTCAAGGCCGCCGTCCTCAACGTCCTGTCGATCACGGCCTCGTACGGCGTCGTCGTCGCCGTCTTCCAGTGGGGCTGGGGCGGGCCCGCGCTCGGCGTCAACGGCAAGGTGCCCATCGAGAGCTATGTGCCGATGATGATGTTCGCGATCATCTTCGGCCTGAGCATGGACTACGAGATCTTCCTGCTCTCCCGCGTCCACGAGGCATGGGTGCGCACCGGCGACGCCAAGGGCTCCGTCGCCCACGCCCTGGAGATCACCGCCCGGGTCATCACCTGCGCCGCCCTGATCATGGTGAGCGTCTTCGCGGCCTTCATCATCAGCGACAACATCGTGGTCAAGATGCTGGGGCTCGGCCTCGCGGTCAGTGTGCTGATCGACGCCACCGTGGTCCGGCTGCTGATGGTGCCCGCCGTGCTCACCCTGCTCGGCCCGCACGCCTGGTGGACACCCCGGTGGCTGGACCGGATCCTGCCGCACATCGACGCGGAGGGCGACGACGAGAAGCTCACCGCGCCTCCGAGTCCTCCCGATGCCCCGGCGCCAGGACGAGCATCGTGACGTCGTCACGGACCGCGGGACAGTGCCGCAGCACGTCCGCCCACACCCGGTCGGCCGTCACGGCCGGGCCCGCGTCCTCGGCGAGCGCCGGCAGCCGCTCCGGCAGCGGATAGAAAGCGTCGGCCGCGTTCCTCGCCTCCCACACCCCGTCCGAGGCGAGGAACACCCGGTCACCGGGCCGCAGCGGCACGTCGAGACCGGTCGGCGGGACCGCCCCCGGCAGACCGAGACCCAGCGGCGTCCACGGCACCGCGGGCACCTCCGCCGCCGTACCGTCGCGCAGGAGCAGCGGCGGCGGATGCCCGCACACCACGATCCGCACCCGGTCCGCGCCCGGCGCGAACTCCAGCAGCACGGCCGTCGCGAACAGCTCCGTGTCCGGGGACCGCGCCGAGTCCACCGTCAGCCGCCGGTCCAGCCGGGCCGCCACGTCCTCCAGCGTCGGCCGGTCGAGCACCGCCTCCCGGAACGCGCCCATCAGCGACGCCACCGTGGCGATCGCCGCCAGCCCGTGCCCGCGCACGTCCCCCAGCACCGCCCGCACCCCGTACGGGCTCTCCCGTACGTCGAAGAAGTCGCCGCCGACCAGCGTGCCGCGCTCCGCCGCCCGGTACAGCCCCGCGCAGCGCACCGCCCCGACCCGCTCCGGCACCGGCGGGACCACGGCACGCTGCGCCGCCTCCGCGATGGTGCGCTCGGCGTCGAGCTGCACGTCCCGGCGGCTGCGCACGAACGCCACGAACACGCTCAGCACCGCGACGAAGGACACCGTCAGCACATCGGTGCGTCCCGGCCGGTCGAGCTGGAACGCCGGCACGTTGAGCATCACGACCACGGCCGTGCCCAGCAGCGCGGTCGCCAGCGGACCGTACGACAGGACCGCCAGCGGCGGGATCGCGCCCAGCAGGAACCCGATGTCCAGCGGATCGGGGCTGATCAGCGTCGCCACGCACACACCCACGATCAGCAGCAACGGCAGCGCCCGCACCCAGGGCGGCGGAGGCGCGCCCCGCAGCCAGCCCCGTCGTTCCCCGTCCGTTCCCGCCGCTCCTGCCACACCCCCACGCTCCACCCCGCCCTCGGCCCGCGCACGCCGGGACGGTTTCCCGGGGTGACGACCGCCGGGACCCGCGTCGGCAGGCGTTGTCAGACCCGGGTGCCATCCTGGGACGCGGGGTGAGGACCGTGACGGAGGGAGACGGGGGAGCGATGGGGTTCGACGGGGAGATCTGGCAGGTGCGCGGCGCGGACGGCGGGGAGCGGGTGGGGGAGATCAGGATCGACGACGCCGACTTCCCGTGGCTGTCGGGCCGCTTCGGCCCCGGCCCGGGGTTCGCCGACGTCGAACCCTTCTTCGCCCGGGAACTGGCCCTGCTGGAGGCCGGCCTGGAGGCGGAGGGGTACGACTGGCAGGAGTGGGCGCGCGCCTACGAGGAGGTCCGGCGGCGCGTGAGACTCGTGTCGCCGAGCGGCCCCGTCGCCGAGTTCCTGCTGCACATCCAGGGAGAGCAGGCGTGGTTCCGGTGGAGCGACGAACCGTTCGAGGACGACTGAGTCCGGGACGGCCCGGTCAGGGGCGGCCGGCGTCCAGCAGGGTCTGGGCGTCGGTGAGGATCTCGGTGACACGCAGTCCGAAGGCGGCGTCGCACGGGTCGGGGCGGCCGGTCTCGGCGGCGGCGCGCAGGGCGTCGGCGGCACGGGTGAGGGCGGCGAACGCGTCCGGGCCGCCCGAGGGCAGCCGGGCCGTCCCGGCCGCACCGCGCAGCTCCACGCCCGCACCCGACGCCGCGGGCGGCGCCGTCAGGCTCAGCGTCACCGTGCTGGAGGCACCGCCGGTGTGGTCCAGCACCACATGGACGGTGTCGCCGGGCCCCGGGGCCGCCGCCGTCACCCGGCGGACGTCGCCGAGGACAGGCAGCAGCACGGACAGGGCGTGCGGGCCGACGTCCCACAGCGCGCCCTTCTCCCCGCGCCACGGCGTCGCGAAGGGGGAGCCGCTCCCGCTGACGAACACCGACCCCAGCCACTGGGCGTGCGCCGTGAACCAGCCGCCCACGGCCGCCTGCCCGGCGATCCACGCGGCGGCCTCCGGCACGAAACGGGTGGTGAAGAAGACGACCGACGCGACCCCTGCCTCCTCGGCCGCCCGCACCACCGCCCGGGCGCCCTCCGGCGTGGTCGCGATCGGCTTGTCCAGCAGCAGATGGCAGCCCGCCCGGGCCGCCCGCACCGCCAGCCCCGCCTGCACGTCCGGCGGCAGCGCGACCGCCACCGCGTCCACGTCGGCGAACAGCGCCTCGACGTCGTCGTAGGCCCGGGTGCCGTGCAGGTCCGCCAGCTCCTTCGCGGCCTCCGGGCGGCGGCCCCACACACCGGCGAGGTCGAGGCCCTCGTGCGCCGCGAGGACGGGGGCGTGGACCATACGGGCCCAGGGACCGGTTCCGAGCAGACCGATGCGCATGCCGGGGACTCTCCTTGGCGTGGGGGGCTCGTGCCGACGCGGGACGATGTCGACCGGGCCGAGCCTCGCACACCGGGCGCGCCCGCCGGTACCCCCGCTCAAGGCGGCGGGGGAGCGGCGAACCCCGTCAGCAGGGCGTCCGCCTGTGCCAGCCCGCTCTCCTCGGACACCTCCCGCACCGACTGCGCGGGCCGCACCGTGACGAAGGCGGCGCTGCCGTCGTCCTCGGCCAGGAAGCCGTACACGGCGGGCCGGGGCAGGCTGTTGTAGGCCCAGGGCGCCGAGAAGTAGTAGGCGCCGGTGTCGTGCAGGACGACCAGATCGCCCTCGGCGAGTTCGGGCAGTGGACGTTCGTGCGCGACGACGTCCCCGCCGAAGCAGAGCGGCCCCGCGATGTCCTGCGGCACCCGGGGCCCGCGCTTGGGCGTGCCGTCGGGGCCGTACGCCGACACCCGCAGCGGCCAGGACTCCGGCATGAACACCGTGCGGGTGGCGACCTGGGCGCCGGCGTGGGTGAGCGCCACCCGGCGGCCCCCGGCGTCCTTGACGTACTCGACGACCGCCGCGGTGAACCCGTTCTTCGCCAGCAGGGAGCGGCCGAACTCGGTGACCACCTGGTAGCGGCCGTCCAGCAGCGCCGGCTCGGCCGCGGTGAGGGCGGCCACGTAGTCGTCGTAGGTCGGTGTGACCGTGTCGTCGGCGAAGTTCACCGGCAGCCCGCCGCCCAGGTCGAGGCTGGTCACCCGGCGCCGCCCGACACGCGCGTCGATCTCCTGGGCGAGCCCGTGGAGCGTCGCGAGCCCCTCGGCGATCAGGGGCAGCGGGCAGCCCTGCGAGCCGACGTGCGCGTGCAGCCGGGTCAGCCAGGGGCGGCGGGCGAAGGCGTCGACGATCCGCTCCCGGGCGCCCTCGTCCCGCAGCGCCACACCGAACTTGGAGTGCGGGGTCGCGGTGCTCATCGCGCCGATCGAGCCCTCGCCGACCTGCGGATTGACCCGCAACCCTATGACGGACGCGGAGCCGGCCGGGCGCAGGGCGTCGATCCGCTCCAGCTCGGCGAGGTTGTCCGCGTTCAGCGCGATGCCGAGGGCCAGCGCCTCCCGGATCTCCGCGCGGGTCTTCGCCGGGGAGTCCAGCACGATCCGCTCCGGCGCGAACCCCGCGTCCAGCGCCAGCCGGGTCTCCCCGGGGCTCGCCACCTCGCAGCCCGTCCCGGCGTCCGCGAGCAGCCGCAGCACCGGCACCAGCGGGCACGCCTTCGCCGCGAAGGCGTGCAGCACGTCCGGCACCCCCGCGAACGCCGCGTGCAGCCCGGCCACGCTGTCCCGTACGCCCCGCACGTCGACGAAGCCGGCCACCGGCCGTTCCTCCCCGAGGAGCCCGTCGGTGACGGCCTGCCGGAGCGCGGTCTCCAGATTCCGGGTGCGGGACGACACGTCGCGGTCTCCTCGGGGCGGGGGCGCTGAGACGGTGCTGCACCTCCAGGGTGGCCCCCGGGACGCCGTACGTCTTCATCCGCCGTCCGCCCGCCTCTGTGCCCGTGCACGCGGCGTGGCCGTGGCCGCTGGGCACCCGCACAAGGCGCCGGGCTCCCGGCCCCCACGAACCCCCAGGTGACAGCCCCGGGACGGCCGGAACCGGGGCCGGACGCACGGCTTCCGGCTCCCCGGGCGCGTCCGTAGCGTCGTGGACATGACCGGACAGACGATCACGGCTCCCGCACGGGTGGTGACCGGTGAACCCGGCTGCGGGCGGACGACGTTCCTGGCGCGAGCGGTCCGGGCGCACCGGGCCGGTGCCACCGTGTCCGTGGCGGCCGGCCCCGCCGTACCGGACGGCGGACTGCGCGCCCTGCTCCGGGCCGTGGAGGCGCCGGACGGGACGGGGCCGCCGCCCGGCGCGGTCCCGGGTCCGGCCGTGCTGGTCGACGCGCTGCACGCCGCCGCGGCGCACGCGCCCCTGCTGGTGTGCGTGGACGACGCCCATCTGTGGGACGCCCCCTCCCGCGCCGTGCTCGGCCAGGCTGCGCGGCGGCTGCGCGGCACCGCCCGGGTGAGCCTGCTGCTGAGCGTGGCCGGACACCGCCCGGTCGACCCGGAGTTCGCCGGACTGCCGGTGATCCGCCTCGACCCGCTCGCCCCGGCGGAGGCGGCCGCGCTGCTGGACGAGGTCACGGGCGGCGACGTCGACCCGGCCGTACGGGACGATCTGGTGGACGCCGCCGACGGCAACCCGGCCCTGCTGCTGGCCATGGCCCGGCGGCTCACGCCCGCCCAGCTCCGAGGGCACCGGCGGCCGCCCCGCCCGCCGGCCGACGCCGCTCTGCTGACCGGCCTCGCGGGCGACTGTCTGACGGGGCTCACCGACGCCGGGCGGGACCTGCTGCTGAGGGTCGCGGCGGCCCTGGCGGACGCGGACGGGGAGGAGGAGCGGGTCGACGTACGCCTCGTGTCGCGGGACCTGCGGACCGCCGTCCCGGTGCCCGAGCTGCTCGACTCGACCGACGGCACCCTCCGGTTCCACAGCGACCTGGTGCGCCGCGCCGTCTACGAGGGCGCCACGCCCGAGCGGCGTCGCGCGGCCCATCGCGCGCTGGCCGCCGCGCTGGAGGCGGACGGTTCCCCTGGACTCGGCACCCTGTTGCACCGGGCCCGCGCCTCGGCGACGCCCCCGCCGGGGACGGCGGACGCCCTCGCCGGAGCCGCCACCGGCCCCGGCCCGCACGGCCCGCGCTGCGCGGCCTACACCCGCGCGGCCGAACTCGCGCCGGACGCCGCCCGGCGGGCCGAGTGGTACACGGCGGCGGCCGAACACGCCCTGCTCGCCGGACGCGCGCACCGGGCCCGTCGGCTGTTCGACGCGGCCCGCGACCACGCCGTGGACCGGGCCCTGCGCGGCCGTGTCGAACTGGCCCGCGGCACCACGATCCGCCACGACGGCCCGGTCGACGAGGCCCGCGCCTCCCTGCTCCTGGCCGCCCGTCTGCTGGCCGACGCGGACGACCCACGGGCGGCCCGGACGGCGGCCCTGGCGGCGGCGGACGCGGCCTGGGCGGCGGGCGACGCGGCGGGCTGCCTCCAGGCCCTGCCACAGGGCGAGGATCCGGCCGGGGGCGACGCCGTGCCGTCCGCCGCCGACTACGCCGACGGGCTGCGCGCCCTGCTCGAAGGGCGGTTCCCGGCGGCGGCCCTGCGGCTGGGGCGGCTGGTGACGGACCCGGAGACCGAAGATCCGCCGGACGTCCCCGAGACCCACCTCCGCGCCGCCGCCGCGGCCCTGATGCTCGGCGATCTGCCGGCCGCCCGGCGGGCCGGGACGCGGGCCCTGGCCGCCGATCACGGGACCGGTGCCGGTGCCGCCGCCCTGGCCCGGGAGTATCTCGCCTACACCGAACTGCGCGCCGGACGGCACGCGGTGGCGAGGACCCACGCGGAGGAAGGGCTGCGCGCCGCGCACCGGACGGGGCGGCGCAACACCGCCGCCCACCACCACGCGGCGCTCGCCCTGGCCGCCTCGGTCGACAGCGGCCTCGCCGAGGTCGCCGTCCACGCGCGTGCCGCGCTGGCCGTCGCCCGACGGCACGGGCTCGTGCAGGCGGCGACCCTGGCGGAGTGGGCGACGGCCCGGGCCGACCTCGGCCACGGGCGCCCCCGCGAGGCCGCCGACCGGCTCGGACCCCTGGTGCGCCCGGGACCGCGGCGCGGCCACTTCGCGGTGTGGATGTCGGCGGTGCCTTGCTATGTGGAGGCCGCCGTCTCGGCGGGCCGGGTCGATGGGGGTGGCCGGGGGGATGGTGGCGGCCGAGGGGACCGGGGCGGCCGGGAGGACGGTGGCGACCGGCGGGACGGTGGCGACCGGCGGAACGGAGGCGGCTGGGAGGACGGTCGCGGGCGAGGGGCCGGAGGCGATCGGCGGGACGGTCGCGGGCGAGGGGACGGTGGCGGCCGACGGGACGGAGACGGCCGACGGGACGGTGGCGACCGGGGGGACGGTGGCGATCGGCGGGACGGTGGCGGGCGAGGGGACGGAGATGGCCGAGGGGACGGTGGCGACCGGCGGAACGGAGGCGGCCGAGGGGACGGAGACGGCCGACGGGACGGAGGCGGCCGGCGAGACGGTGGCGACCGGCGGGACGGAGGCGGCCGGGAGGACGGTCGCGGCCAAGGGGCCGGCGAGGCCGGCGAGGCCGCCGAAGTCGTCGCCGTCGTCGAGGAGTTCGCCCGCTGGGCCGGGTTCGGGGCCGATCCCCAGGCCCCCGCTCAGCTCCTGCGCTGCCGTGCCCTGCTGGCCCCGCCGGACCGGGCCGACGCCCTCTACCGGGCCGCGCTCGGCCTGCACGACCGGGCCGGCGGCGACTTCGAGCGGGCGCGCACGGAGCTGTCGTACGGCAAATGGCTGCGGCGCAGGCGCCGGCTGCGCGAGGCGCGCGACCGGCTGGGTGCCGCCCTCGTGGGCTTCGAACGCTGCGGGGCGCGCGCCTGGGCCGAGCAGGCGCGCGCCGAACTGCGCGCCAACGGCGTCTCCGCGGGCGGCCGGACCGGGACGGCGCCGGGACTGTCCGGGCTGACCCCGCAGCAGCTCCGGATCGCCCGCTGGGTCGCCGAGGGCGCCACGAACCGGGAGGTCGCACTGGCCCTGTCGGTCAGCACCCGCACGGTCGACTACCACCTGCGGAAGGCGTTCGCGGCGCTCGGCGTGCGCTCCCGCGTCGAGCTGGCCCGGCTGGTCGAACGCGCCCAGCCACCCCCGGGCGGCACCGGTGCCGACGGGGGCACGAGCGGCGGGCGCGCCGAAATCGACCGTGCACACCCCTAGGGACCGACCGGACGGTATGCCATCCTTCGGGGCAGGACGAGCCGGCAGGCACGCAACCCGCCCCGGGGGGAGACCGCGATGCAGTACGCCCTACGGTCACGGACCGTGGCCCGCCCCGCACCGGCCCCGTCGGCCGTGCCCGCGCACCGGCCGCGCCCGCAGCGCGTCCGGTCGCTGATCGACGCCGACGCCCTCCAGGTCCTGCACCGGGCCGCCCGGGTGCTCCTCGCGGACCTGCCCGACCTCACCGACCGGCTGGTCGCCGCGCTCCAGGACGAAGAGCCCGCCTACCGCGCGGCCGTGGCGAGCGACCCGAGCGCGACCTGGCAGGAGGTGCACCGGTCCCTGCGGCACAGCGTGTCCTCGCTCCTCGACCCGCGCGGCCACCGCGACGCGGCCCGCCGGTGCTCGTGGAAGATCGGCGCGAGCCGCGCGGAACAGGGTCTGCCGCTGGACGCCCTGCTGCACGCGTTCCGGCTCGGCGGCTCACTGGTGTGGCAGGGCCTGGTCGAGGAGACCTCCCGGACCGCCCCGGAGGACGTACGGCTGCTGGTGCATGTCGCCGCCGACGTGTGGAACTTCGTCGACGAGCACTGCACCCTCGTCGCCGACGCGTACCGTCAGGTCGAACGGCAGCTCGCCTGGCGGCGCGAGAACCGGCTGCGGCTGCTGGCCGCCGCCCTGCTCGACGGCACCAGCCGGATCGCCGACCTGCCGGAGACCGCCCACGCCCTCGACCTGCCCGAACAGGGGCGGTACGCCGTCGTCGCCGTCACGGGGGGCTGCCCCGCCGACACCGCCGCGGTCCGGGCCGCCTACGGCCGCGGTACACGCGTGTACTGGCACACGGGCGTGGAGGTGGACTACGGCATCGTGCTGCTCGGCGACGACGACCCGGACCCCGGACGGGACCCCGGCGCGGACGGCGGTCCGGCCCCCGCCCACGGCGGCACCCGTACCGGCGTCGGCACGGCCGTGACCGGACTGGCCGCCGTCGGCGACGCCCGCCGGCTCGCGGACCTCGCGCTCGGCCTGTGCCCGCAGGGCGGCGGCACGGTCCGGCTGACCGAGCACCTGCCGGCCGCGCTGGTGGTCTCCGCCCCCGAACTGGGCAGCGCCCTCGCCGACCGCGTCCTCGGCCCGCTCGCCGCCCTCGAACCCGCCGACGAGGCCGTCCTGCTCGACACCCTCGCCACCTGGCTGGCCTGCGACGGCTCCGCCCAGCGGGCCGGGGAGCGGCTCTACTGCCACCGCAACACGGTCCTCAACCGCCTGCGCCGCTACGAGCAGTTGACGGGCCGCTCACTGTCCCGCCCCACGGACGTGGTCGAGATCAGCCTCGCCCTGACGTCCCGGGGCCTGCGGGGCACTCCCTGAGACACCGCGGGCCACCCCCCGGGCCACCCCCTGGGCACCCGCACAACCCCTCCGACCTCCCGTTGGTTCCGCGCAGCGAGCCCGCCTCCTCGCCTGTACCGCCCCTCGCCCGCCGTGCTGTCGTGGCTGCCCCTTCCCCCGACACACGTGCCGCCGCCGGTACGGATCCGAGGAGCCGCGATGCCCGAAGCACCCCCGCAGGAGCGGCCCGCGCTGCACGTCGAACGGCTCGACGTCACGTACGGCCGCGCCCAGGAAGCCCTGCGTTCCGTGTCCCTGACCGTCCCGCACGGCGCGGTGGTGGCCCTGCTGGGTGCCAACGGCGCCGGCAAGACCACCCTGCTGCGGGCCGTGTCGGGCACCCTGCGCCTGCACCGCGGCACCGTCACCGCCGGTCTGATCCGCTACGGCGACACGGCCCTGGACGGCCGTGACCCGGTCGCCGCCGTCCGCGCCGGGGTCGTCCAGGTCCCGGAAGGGAGAAGGGTGTTCGCCGGTCTGACCGTCGAGGAGAACCTGCGCAGCGGCGGCCTCGGGCTCGGCCGCCGCGCCCCCGAGCAGGTCCGCGAGGCCCGGGACCGCGTGTACACCCTCTTCCCGGTGCTCGCCGAACGCGGCCGGCAGGCCGCCGGACTGCTCTCCGGCGGCGAGCAGCAGATGCTGGCCATCGGCCGCGCCCTGATGGCCGCGCCCCGGCTGCTGCTCCTCGACGAGCCCTCGCTCGGCCTCGCCCCACGCATGGTGTTCCGGATCGCCGAGGTGATCCGCGAGATCAACGAGCAGGGCACGGCCGTCCTGCTGGTCGAGCAGAACGCGGGCATGGCCCTGTCCCTCGCCGACCACGCCCATGTGCTGGAGGTGGGGGAGGTCCGGCTGTCCGGTCCCGCCGACGAACTCGCCCGCACCGACGAGGTGCGCCGGCTCTACCTCGGCGGCACGGCCGGCGACCAGGGGGCCGCGTGAACCTCCCGGCACCGCCGCCAGAACTCCGCTTCGAGGACGTCACCGTACGGTTCGCGGGCCTGACCGCCCTCGGCGCCGTGTCGTTCACCGTCGTCCCGGGCTCCGTGCACGCCCTGATCGGCCCCAACGGCGCCGGGAAGTCCACCTGCTTCAACGTCCTGTCGGGCCTGTACCGCCCGGAGTCGGGACGGGTCCGGCTCGGCGACACCGAGCTGACCGGCCTCGCCCCGCACCGGGTCGCCGCGCTCGGGGTGGCCCGCACCTTCCAGAACATCGTCACCACCGAGGGCACCGTCGCCGACAACCTCATGCTCGGCCGGCACGCCCTGACCCGGGCCGGTTTCGCCGCCAGCGCGCTACGGCTGCCCGGCGCGGTCCGCGAGCAGCGCGCACACCGGGAGCGGACCCGTGAGATCGCCGAACTCACCGGCCTGGGCGCCCACTTCGACACACCCGTCGCCCTCCTGTCGTACGGCGACCGCAAGCGCGTCGAGTTCGCCCGCGCCCTCTGCCTGGAGCCGCGCGTGCTGCTGCTCGACGAGCCGGTGGCCGGCATGAACGGCGCCGAACGCGACCGCACCGCCGAGGTGATCGGCACCGTCCGTGCCCAACTCGGCCTGACCGTGCTGCTGGTGGAACACGACATGGGCCTGGTGATGCGGCTCGCCGACGAGGTCACCGTCCTCGACTTCGGCCGCACCGTCGCCCACGGCACCCCCGACGAGATCCGCCACCACCCCGAGGTGCTCCGCGCCTACCTCGGCACCCCCGGCGAGATCAGCGCCCCGGGCGAGTTCACGGCCCCCGGCCGGACCACCGCCCCCGGAGAGGATTCCGTATGACCGCTCTCCTCGACAGCGTCCTGGCCGGCCTCGCCCTCGGCGCGGTCTACGCCCTGGTCGCGCTCGGCTTCGTCGTCGTCTTCAAGGCGTCCGGCGTGCTCAACTTCGCCCACGGCTCACTGCTGTTGTTCGGCGGCTACCTGGTCGCCGTCCTCCACGACGACCTCGGTTTCGCCGGTGCCCTCGCGCTGGCCGTCGTGGCGACCGCGGCCCTGGCCGGCGCCCTGGACCGGCTGCTGCTCCAGCGCGGCGACCCCGACCCCAGGGCGGCCCATGTCCAGACCATCGTCACCATCGGCGTGGACATCGTCCTGCTCACCGACCTGTCCCGGCGCATCGGCGGGGACCTGCTCTCCCTGGGCGACCCCTGGGGCGACGCGGTGACCCGGCTCGGGCCGGTGACCGTCGCCGACAGCCGGATCGCCGCGATCGTCGTCTCCGCCGTCGCCATCGGCGCCGTCTTCGCCCTGTTCCGGTACACCTCCTGGGGTCTCGCGCTGCGGGCTGCCGCCGAGGACACCGAGGCGGCGGCCCTGATGGGCGTACGGCTGAGCCGGGTGCGCACCCTCGCCTGGTGCCTGGCCGGCGCGCTCGCCGCCCTGGCGGCCGTGTTCCTCGCCTCGTTCCCCGCCCCCGGACTGGAACGCACCACCGGCCAGATCGCCCTGAAGGCGTTCCCGGCGGCCATCCTCGGCGGTCTCGCGTCCCCGCCCGGCGCCCTCGCGGGCAGCCTGCTGATCGGTCTGACCGAGGCGCTCGTGGCCGGCTACCAGTCCGAACTGCACGTGCTCGGCGAGGGGTTCGGCGACGTGGCGCCCTACGCCGTGATGGTCGCCGTCCTCCTGGTACGGCCCACCGGACTGTTCGGAGCGAAGGGAGCGGCCCGTGTCTGACCGGACCCGGATCCCCAAGGGCGTCACGGCGCTCCTGGCCGCGCTGCTGCTGTGCGCGCCGCCGTTCTACCTGGACGCGTTCTGGCTGCGGGTCGGCCTGTTCGCGATGGCCGCCGCCATCGGTGCCGTCGGCCTCGGCCTGCTCGCCGGAACCGCGGGCCAACTCTCCCTGGGGCACGCCTTCTTCCTCGCCGTGGGCGCCTACGGCTACACCTGGCTGGCCGGCGACCCCGGCCCCGCGCTGCCGCCCGCGCTCGCCGCGCTCCTCGCGGTGCTGCTGGCCGGCGCGGCGGGCGGACTGTTCAGCCCGGTCGCCGGCCGGGTGCGCGGCATCTACCTGGGCGTCGCCACCCTCGCGCTGGTCTTCCTCGGCCACCACGTCCTGCTCACCGCGGACTCCGTCACCGGCGGCTTCAATGGCCGCTCGGTGCCCCCGCTGACCCTCGGCGGCTTCTCGTTCGGCGGCGACGGCTCCGAACTCCTCGTGCTGGGCGTGCCGTTCGGCGCCGAGGAACGGCTGTGGTACCTGGGCCTCGTCCTGCTGGCCGGCACCTGGTGGACCGCGCGCGGCATCCTGCGCGGACGCCCCGGGCGCGCCCTGACCGCGCTGCGCGACAGCGAGACCGCGGCCTCGGTGCTGGGCGTCGACGTCGCCCGCTACCGCTCGGCGGCCTTCGTCGTGTCCTCCATGTACGCGGGACTGGCAGGGGTGTTGCTCGCGCTGGCCTTCCGCCGGGTCGTCCCCGACTACTTCGGCCTCACCCTCTCCGTCGACTACCTCGCGATGATCGTCATCGGTGGCCTCGGCTCGGTCGCCGGGGCCACCGCGGGCGCCGTCTTCGTCACCGCGCTGCCCCTGCTGATGACCCGCTACGCCGACCAACTGCCCCTGGTGGCCGCCCCCGGCACCACCGACGGCGGCGTCGGCCCGACCGAGGCCGCCCGCTACCTCTACGGCGCGGCCATCGTCCTGGTCCTGCTGTACGCCCCCGACGGACTGCACGGCCTGGCCCGCCGCGCCCGCGCCCGGATCCGCGCCCGGCCGTGGCCCGCCGCACGCACCCGCAGCCCGAAGTCCCCTCCCACCGACCCCACTTCGGCCACCGCCGCCCGAGCCAAGGAGCCCACCCCGTGAAGCGCACGCACCACAGACACCGCACCCCGTCCACCGCCGTCCTCGCCGCCTCCCTCGCCGTCCTGCTGGCCGCGGCCACCGGATGCAGCTCCAAGGCCGACGGAAAGGGCGGCTCGGCGGGCGCCGACGGCGTCAAGGCCGGCCCGGGAGTCACCGACAAGACGGTCAGGCTCGGCGCCCTCACCGACCTCACCGGCCCCTACGCCACCCTCGGCAAGTCCATCGTGCAGGCCCAGCAGATGTGGGCCGACGAGACCAACGCCGACGGCGGGATCTGCGGCCGCAAGGTCGAGATCGTCGTCAAGGACCACGGCTACGACGTGCAGAAGGCGGTCACCGCGTACGCCGACGTCTCCCCGGACGTCGTCGCGCTGCCCCAGGTCATCGGATCGCCGGTGGTCGCCGCCCTCCTCGACGACATCGAGCGCGACCATCTGCTGACCTTCCCGCAGGCATGGGCGGCCTCCCTGCTCGGCAAGGACTCGGTGCAGGTCATGGGCACCACCTACGACGTCGACATGATCGCCGCCGTCGACTTCCTCACCCGCACCAAGGGCCTCGCCAAGGGCGACACCATCGGCCACGTCTACTTCGAGGGCGACTACGGCTCCAACGCCCTGGAGGGCTCGACCTGGGCGGCGAAGCAGGCCGGGATGAAGGTCGTCGGGCAGAAGATCAAGGCCACCGACACGGACCTGTCCGCACAGGTGTCGGCGCTCCGCAAGGCCGGCGTCAAGGCCGTCCTGATCAGCGCCGGACCGGCCCAGACGGCGTCCCTGGTCGGCGTCGCCGCCTCCCGCGGACTGCGCGTCCCCGTGGTCAGCAGCGCCCCCGGCTTCGCGCCCCAGCTCATGAAAACCCCCGCCGCACCCGCCCTCACCGCCCTGCTCCACGTGGTCAGCGCCGCGCCCGCGGTCAGCTCGGACCTGCCCGGCGTGCGGAAGATGGTGGCGGCGTACGGCAAGAAGTACCCGGACTCCCTCGTCGACTCCGGCGTGCTCTCCGGCTACAACGCGGCCCAACTCCTGGGCGGCGACCTGAAGAAGGCGTGCGCGGACGGCAGCCTCGCCCGCGAGGACGTCGTCAAGGCGCACCGCGCCACGAAGAACGCCGACACCGGCCTCGGCTCCCCGCAGGACTTCTCCGACGTCTCCCGGCCGGCGGCCCTCGCGTCGTACGTCCTCAAGCCGGACGCGAAGGCGGTCGGCGGTCTGGTGGGCGTGGAGGACGCGCACCAGGCACCGGGCGTCGCCGACTACTTGGCGGGCCGCGGCTGACCGGTCGCACATGAACGGGGGAGAGGGGCGTGCCGCGGCGCGCCCCTCTCGCGATTCAGCGGTCGCGCTGCTGAATGCGTTCGCTCCTGTGTATTGGACCCCTGGTGGCGCCGGGGCCAGGCTGGTGGCGCGCGCAAGCGCTTGCCGACATGCGACACCCTCAGGAGGACCGCCGCCCATGGCGTCGTCGTACGAACGACCGCTCGACCACCGCTACCGCGGCGAGCACCCGATCCGCACCCTCGCCTACCTCCTCCGCGCCGACCGCCGCAGCCTGGCCTTCGCGGTCGTCGTCTTCACGGTCAAGCACAGCCCCATCTGGCTGCTGCCGCTGATCACCGCGTCCATCATCGACACCGTCGTCCAGCACCAGCCGATCGACCGGCTGTGGACCAGCACCGCCGTCATCCTGTTCATCCTGCTCGTCAACTACCCCCTGCACCTGCTGTACGTCCGCCTCCTCTACGGCAGCGTCCGCCGCATGGGCACCGCGCTGCGCTCCGCCCTGTGCACCCGGATGCAGCAGTTGTCCATCGGCTACCACTCCCGGGTCAGCGCCGGAGTCCTCCAGGCCAAGGTGGTGCGGGACGTCGAGACCGTCGAGCAGATGGTCCAGCAGACCGCCGAACAGGGCCTGGGCGCGGTCACCGTGCTCACCGGCGGCCTCGTCATCATCGCCGTCCGCACCCCCGAGTTCGTGCCCGTCTTCCTGCTCGTCGTGCCCGCCGCGGCCCTCCTCGTGGACCGCCTCCGGGCCCGACTGCGCGCCCACAACGAGAACTTCCGCCACGAGGTGGAGACCCTCTCCTCCCGCGTCACCGAGATGACCCGGCTCATCCCGGTCACCCGCGCCCACGGCCTGGAGGGCAAGGCCCTGCGCCGCATGGACGGCACGCTGAGCCGGCTGCTCACCTCCGGCATGCGCCTCGACCTCCTCAACGGCCGTGTCGGCTCGCTGGCCTGGGTCCTGCTCAACGTGATCGGCGTGCTCGTCCTCGCCGGCGCCGCGCTGGTGTCGTACTACGGCGTCTGGGGCGTCAGCGCCGGCGACGTCGTGATGCTCAGCGCGTTCCTCACCACGCTCACCAACTCCACCACCACCCTCACCGGCCTCGCCCCCGTCATCGCCAAGGGGCTGGAGTCGGTCCGCTCGGTCGGCGAGGTCCTCCAGGCACCCGAACTGGAGGACAACGAGGGCAAGTCCGAGGTCACCACCCTGCGCGGCGCCGTCACCTTCGAGGACGTCGGCCACGCCTACGACGAAGACCGGCCCGCCGTCCGCGACTTCACCCTGACCGTCGCCCCCGGCGAGACCATCGCCCTGGTCGGCGCGTCCGGCGCGGGCAAGTCCACCGTCCTCAACCTCGTCATCGGCTTCATCCGGCCGACCACCGGACGGCTCCTCCTCGACGGCACCGACATGAGCACCCTCGACCTGCGCACCTACCGCCGGTTCGTGTCGGTCGTCCCCCAGGAGTCGATCCTCTTCGACGGCACGATCCGCGAGAACGTCGTCTACGGCAAGGAGGACGAGGCCGACGACGAGGCGGTCCGCGCCGCCCTGCGGGACGCCAACGCCCTGGAGTTCGTCGAACGGCTGCCGCAGGGCCTGGACACCCTCGTCGGCGACCGGGGCGCCCGGCTGTCCGGCGGGCAGAAACAGCGGCTCGCCATCGCCCGCGCCCTGATCCGCGACCCCAAGGTGCTCGTCCTCGACGAGGCGACCTCCGCCCTGGACACCCGTTCGGAGGCGCTCGTCCAACAGGCACTCGCCCGTCTGCTGCACGGCCGGACCACCTTCGTCGTCGCCCACCGGCTGTCCACCGTGCGCGGCGCGGACCGCATCGTCGTGATGGGCGAGGGCCGCATCCTGGAGACCGGCACCCACGACGAACTCCTGCGCCGCGGCGGCCCGTACACCGAACTGCACAGCGGACAGGTCGCATGACACACCGTTACGACCATGTGTCACGCCCCGTCGTCGGTCGTGTCGCCCTCGGTAACGGCGCCGATGGCGGGATCATGCCCCCGGCGGGTGACATGTCCGCCCGGCGTGCATGAAACGCCCAGGTCCGGGCACACGCTGCGCAACAACCGTAGAGAGGGGCGCCCGTGATCGTTCCGGACCCGAAGGTCGCCAGGACGTTGCTGACCCGGTACGCGACGCTGAGGATCGCTCAGTCCGAGGGGGAACGGCCGGAGACGGCTCGTGAACTCAAGGACGTGACCTACACGCTGTGCGTGCTGATGGGGACGTCCGACGTCGGGGAGGCGGTCGCCGCCGCCGACGCGCTGCTCGCGCCGGCGGGCGCGGTCAGGACGGCCGGCCCGGGACTGTCCCTGGCCGTCTGAGGGACCTGATCCGGCGCCGGCCGAAGCCTTTCCCTCGGGCTTCGGCCGGCGCCGGTGCGATGTCACGTCCGCTGGGTCCGGGGTGAGTTCAGGGGGCCACGGTGCCGCAGTGGTCGGCCCGCCGGAAGTCCCGCCGCGCGGGTGGCGGCCCCGACAGCCACTCCGCGATGGTGCGGGCGATCGGCTGACCCGTGTCCACCTCCACGAACCCGAACTGCCCCGACTGGTTGCACTCCAGGAACCACCAGGTCCCGTCGCCGTCCTCGGCGAAGTCGAAGGCGCCGTAGGCCAGTTGCGCCTCCCGTAGGTACGTGCGCACCGCCTCGGCCAGCCGCGGCGCGATCTCGGCCGGCTGCCAGGGCGTGGCCGAGGGCGCGAACCGCACGTCCACCACGTCCGGGTCGCCGCCCGGCACGGTCTCCTTGCGGGCCGCGAGCAGACGGTCCCCCACGGCCGTGAGCCGGATGTCGGCCCGCTTGGCGACCCGGCGCTGGAGCAGCGTCGGACCGTAGGCCACGGCGGCGAAGTCGGCGCCCGGCGGGACCCGGGTGGTGGGCACCGCGCGCGGCGGATCCTGCGGATGAGCCCCGGACACCGGCTTGACCACCAGGTCCGGGAAGCGTTCGGCGAAGTCCCGCGCCGCCTGCGGGAACGACGTGATGAGCGTGGCGGGCACGGGCAGCCCGCTGAGCTGCGCGAGCCGTAGCTGCCACGGCTTGTGCCGGGCCCGTACGGCCGCGTCGGGATGGTTCATCCAGCGTGCCCCGGTGCCCCGGAGCATGCCGTACAGCGCCTGTGAGGACTCCTCCGTGAGCCACGGGGACGGCTCGGCCGCCCGGGCCGCCGCGTCACCCGGCCGGCGGACCCAGACGGAGCGCAGCCCGTCGAGACTCACCAGCCGGCCCGCGGACGACAGATGACCCCGGAAGGCACCGTGGACGTACTCCCCGGAGAGGGCGACGGTGCCGGTCAGATCGGCCGGATCGAGCCGGACGACCGGGACGCCCACGGCGTTCAGGTGCACGACCACCATGTCCGCCGTGACGTCTTCTTCACAGGTCAGGATGAGCACGGTCATGTTCGCGACCCGTGGTCAGTCGTCGAAGTGGGTCTTGGACCCCGCAGTCGAGGTGGTCGTCCCCAGTTCTCTGAGCAGGGCGTGGTCGCGAGCGGCGACCCGGCCGTCGAGGAGTACGTTCAACTGCATTCCGGGGTCGTACGCGTATGGAGTGGCGAACTCCAACTCCGCCGCGGGGCGTGCGTAGTTGAGCGCGAACGGTTGCATGTTCTCTCCCTCGTCGGTACTGCCTCGATCAAGCGGTGCCGCTGTGCGACGTCACTCGGGCCCGCTGCCTTGGTGCGACCTTCAGTCATTAATACGGATCGAACGGGTGATTGGTTTCCTTACTCTCCGTGATCACGGTCGAGTTCGGACCCAAGCAGGGCTCGGAGCAGGGGAGATGGACCGGGTGGAGCGTGAAAACGACTTCAGCGAACGTCAGTTGAGGTCGGTTGAGGTCAGTTGAGGGACTCCGCGCGCCCGGGAGTACGGCGCATCGAGCGCAGGGCGAGCAGCAGGACTCCGATGTCGTCGAGGTACACCGGATCGGGCAGCACATCGGCCGGGAGGACGAAATAGGCGACCGCGCCCCAGAACACCCAGCGCGGCCCGGTGGGGAGCCCGGCCCGCCGCAGGCCCCGACGGGCCCGGACCAGCCGCACCAGCACCAGCACGGCCCCGCCGAGCAGGGCCGCGGCCAGCACGGCGCCGATGACGACGAGCGTGGTGGTCGTGTCCACGTGCCCTCTCCCTCCGCTGCGGGGGTCGCCCGACGGTGTTGTGCTCCCCGTTGTCGGTTTCCCCGCTTTGGGCCCCCGAACTCCCGCTTCCGCCGGGATTACCGCATCGTACGCGTGAGCGAGGCGCACGCCGGTCGGTACGCGCCCCCTCACACGAGTGCTCCGGCCGGGTGGCGGGGGGTGCCATATGCCCGTAGTAATGGTCAGCGTCACATCGCGTGTCGCACCTCGGGGGCGCAGGAGCGACCGCAGCCTTCAGAGAGAGCACAGAATGATCACCCGCTCCACCGGCACCACCCGTCCCACCGGCTCGACTCGCCCGGCCACGGCCCGAGCCGTTCCGCCCCTCCCCGGCACGCCCACGGCGGCCGCCACCCCGTACCCCGACCCCGTCGACGGCCTGCTGCACGCCGCCGCGGCCCACCGGCCGCTGGAGGACGTCGCCCGGCTCATCACCATGCTCGAACAGTCCGAGGAGTGCACGGACGCGGCGGCCGGCGTCCTGCGCGCCGCCGGCACCAGCCGTTCCCTGGAGGACGTGTCCCGCCTGGTGACCGTCCTCTCCCGCGCACCGCACCCCGCGGACCACACCGGCCACATGATCCGCGCCGCGGCCGAACACCGTCCGGTGGAGGAGGTCGCGGAACTCGTCGGGCGCCTGACGCGGGAGCGGGGGCGGGAGCAGGAGGGGCGGCCGGTCGGGCCGTCGCCGACGGCCGCCGACATCGACGCGTCACGACCCCGTCGTTCCGACGCGCCAGGTCCGGCGACGAGGTGGACGGCGGCATCGGTCCTGACCGCCTGTGGGATCTCTCACATTCCGGTGCACCCGGACGGCGTCCCGCTCACCGCCCTCGTGATCGCCTGGGCACTGTCGGTGCTGTGCCTGCTGGCGGCGGTGCCGCTGTCCCGCGGGCCGGTGCCGACGGCGGCGGCCGTGGCGGGAGTGCTGGCGCCCCTGGCCCTGCTGGCCGCGCAGCTCCTGTCCGGCCGCGTGGCGGCCCTGTCCGGACTGCCGGAAGCGGCCCTTGCCCCGCCGTGGGCCGCGGCGGCGACGGCGGTGTGCGCGGCGCTGACTGCGCTCTGCGCGCTGCTGGTCCGGGTGTTCGGTGACCGGCGCGACCGGGACGCCGAGCCGCGAGACGCGGGGACGGTGCCCGAGGCGGCGGCGACGGACTGACGTCCGCTCACGGGCCGGGCCGCCGACGAAACCTTTCGTCGACGGCCCGGCTGCCGCTTCGGCGCCTAGCGGCTGGTGGCGTCGGACGAGGCGGGCGCGTCCGGAGCGGCTCCGGCGTCGGCCGGCTCCTGGGCACTCTTGGCCGGATGGGGGATGACGGGGACGAGCCCCTTGCCCTTGGTGGACTCCTTGAAGCGCTCCAGGGTGCGGCCCAACTGCTGGAAGGGCTGGAAGGACGAACCGCCCCGCTTGGACTGCGGCCGGCTCGGACCCGGGTCACCGGCCTCGGCGGCGGCCTCGCGGTAGTAGGTGAGCGCCTCGTGGGCCTGTTCGGCGGCCTCCCGGTACAGGTCCCGGGACTGCGTCATCGCCTCCAGAGCCTCCTTGTACATGGCGATCAGCTCACGGGCCCGGGCGAGTTCCTCCTGCGGGGTCAGCAGCCGCCACTGCTCCCGCAGCAGGGTGAGCGCGGCGTCGCCGCCCTCCGGGAGCGGCCGGGCCAGGGCCGCGAACCGCCGTACCGCGTCGAGCACTTCGGTGGGATGACTGCCGTCGAGGAACACGCTGCGGACGGAGAAGTCGTCGGGGTCGTAGCCGTCGAGGGCCGGGGAACCGGGCAGTACGAGCGCGCCGCCGCGCGGCACTTCCACGCCGAATTCCTTGAGCGCCCAGTTCACCGTACGCAACTGGTGCGGCGCGGCGCGTAGTTCCACCACGCGGTGGTGGAGGCCGGGCGGGAGCAGCGGGACGAGGGAACGGCGGCCGCGTTCGTCGGGGGTCATCGCCTCGTGGACGACGAGCGGGACGGTCCAGGTGTCGCGCAGGGCGCCCCGGAGGGTGCGGCGCAGTTCCTTGTCGTCGGCGGGGAGGGGGTTGGTGTCGAGGAAGCGCAGTCCGGTGACGGTCTCGTGGCCCCAGGCGGAGTCCGTGTCCCAGGGCCAGAACATGGTGACGGGCGACGGCCATCGCGCGTCCCAGGACCGCTCGGCCTCGGCGACCAGCGTCCACTCCTGCCCCCGGCCGGACCATTCCGTGAGGTTCAGCCGGGCCCGGACGGTGATGTCCTCCGGCAGCAGCCAGCGGGCCTCGAAGGCCAGCTCCCCCTCGGCCGTGTCGGCGTCGGGCAGCTCGACGAAGTCGAGGAGCGTCCCGGCGTCCTTGAGTTCCTGGAGGTGCCCGCGCAGGACGTCCGGGGCGGCGGGACCGGTGTGACGGCCACGGCCGAGCCAGACCGTGGCGGGAGTCGGGGGCGGGACGGTCGCGGAGATGAGCATGGGTCCGTTCGGTGAGAGACGGGCGGGGCGATGGGCGTATGTCCCAGTATCGCGCGCCGCGGGGTGTGCGTGACCAGGCGGGTCCGGGCGTGAGGGGCCCGGTGTGCCGGGTCACTCGGCGGTGCCGGGGGTGCCCGGCAGAGGGGTGCCTTCCCCGGAGCCCGCCCCCGCACGCGTCCTGACCCCGCACAACTGTCGGCGCGGTCGCCGCACACGGGGTGTGACCGCTTCACCACGGCAGGACACCCCGCACACATGTACCCGCCACCCGGGTCCCCCCGACAATCGAACACGCGGCAGGGCCCGCCCACCATCCGCGTCGGGGCGAGCCCTGCCCACACCGCCCCCGCCTCAGGGAATCCCACCCACGGACCGCCGCAGCCGAACGGCATCCTGACTGGGCGGCACACCGAACTGCCGTCGGTACTCACGGCTGAACTGCGACGGATTGTCGTACCCGACCCGCTGCCCGACCCCGGTGACGTCCCCAGGCCGCGTAGCGAGCAGCAGCCGGGCCTCCTGGAGCCGGATCTGCTTCTGGAACTGGATGGGGCTCATCGCCGTCACCGTCTGGAAGTTGCGGTAGAAGGCCGACACGCTCATCCCGGACAGCCGCGCCACGTCCTCGACCCGGAACGGCTGCGCGTAGTGCTCGCGGATCCAGCGCACGGCCCGGGAGACATGGCTCAGGCCGCTGTCGGCGAGGCCGAGTTGGCGGACCGTGGCGCCCTGCTCACCGGTGATCAGCCGCCACAGGATCTCGCGCTTGATCATCGGAGCCAGGACGGGCCGGTCGCGCGGCTCATCGAGCAGACGCAGCAGCCGGACCACGGCGTCCAGCAGCGCGGCGGGGGCGTCGCTGACCGCGATCCCGGGCGACGCGCCCGCACCGCCACGCGGAGCGGCCCTGCCCCCCTGCCCCGCCTCGATCAGCAGCTCGGCGACGGCGGACGGTTCCAGCGTCAGCCCGAACCCCAACGCGGGCCTCTCGGGTTCGGCCCGCAGGAACTGCCCGGTGACGGGCAGATCCACGGACGCGACCAGATACTGTCCGGCCCCGTACTCGAACACCCGGTCGCCCAGCGCGAGGCGTTTGGCACCCTGGGCGATGACCGCCAGGACCGTGCCGGACATGGAGGGCGCCGGCGGATCCGACCGGTCGACCTTCGAGATGAGGACGCCGTCGACGGCGGTCGTGCAGTCGGGCCGGGCGTGCCGGTCCAGCAGGGTGCGCAGCTCGTCCAGAGGCATACGGACAGTGCAGCACGGCCGCGCGCCGCGACTCCCGGATCCGGGAGGATCGTGCAAGTACCGGCGAGCATCGTTCTAACATCTCCGCAGCTCAGGCGGCTTGAATGGAGGAAGTTCACCCATACGGCACTACTCCCCAGGAGGAACATCATGAAGATCGCCGTCGTCACGGGCGCCAGCTCCGGCATCGGACAGGGCGCCGCGATCGAGATCGCCCGACGCGGAACGGGGGTCGTCCTGACCTACGGTTCCAACCGGGAAGGCGGGCTGGAGACGGTCGCCGCCATCGAGAAGGAGGGCGGCACGGCCGTCGCGCTGCCCCTCGACCTCGGCGACACGGCCGGCTTCGACGCCTTCCGCGACACGGTCGCCGACGTGCTGCGCACCACCTGGGGGCGCGACACGTTCGACCACCTGGTCAACAACGCCGGTTTCGTACGGACGTCGTCGATCGCCGACACCACGGAGGACACCTTCGACGCGCTCATGCGCGTCCTGCTCAAGGGGCCGTACTTCCTCACCCAACGGCTCCTGCCCCTGATGGCGGACGGCGGCGCCATCGTCAACACGAGCAGCAACTCGACGTCGGGCGGCCTGGAGCCCGGATACTCGGTCTACGCGTCGATGAAGGGCGGCCTGGACGTGCTGACCCGCTACATGGCCAAGGAGTTCAGCGCCCGCGGCATCCGTGTCAACTCGGTCTCCCCGGGCCCGACCCGCACCCGCCTCGCCGACGACGCCTTCACCCGCCACCCCGAGGTCGTCCCCCTCCTGGCCGCCCGCACCGCCCTCGCCCGCGTCGGCGAACCCGACGACATCGGTGCCCTGATCGCCACCCTGCTCTCCGACGACAGCCGTTGGGTGACGGCCCAGAACATCGAGGTATCGGGCGGCTACAACCTCTAGCCGGATCCCTCACCACCGACAGGCGGCGCTGCTCCTCCTGACCAGTGCGGGGACGTACATCGCTTCCGAAGCCGGCGGCTGGATTCGGTCGTTCCTTCTCTGATCGTGTGTCATGGGGCGTGCATGATCTCTACGGTGGTGCTTGGTGTGTGGATGGGCCACCGGGACGGGGGAGCGTGTGGAAGCCGAGATGATGGCGTTGGCCGTCATGTGTGTCAGCAGCCTCACTGGACTGGCTCTGCAGGACCTGTGGGGGTGGGGCAAGAAGCGGTTCGCCTCTCTGTTGGGGAGGGAGGGGGCCGCGGCGGAGGATGAGTTGGAGGGGCTGCGGCGGGAGTTGCTCGACGCGCGTCGCTCCGGGGACGAGGACGCGGAAGCCGGCGTCGAAGAGGAGTGGGTGCGGCGGTTCCAGGAGTTGCTGGAGCGGGATCCCGAGGCCGCCGCCCGGGTGCGTGCCGTCGTGGGGGAGGTCGTCGAGCGGAGCCCCGCACCGGTCGCCTTCGCCAACATCCTGCACTACGTCAACAATTCGGCCGTGCTTCAGGCGATGAACGACTACTGGGCCCGCTGCACCGCCGAGCACAGCATGACCGCCATGTATCTGTCCGGCCTGCCGGGGGTGGGCAAGCGCACCACCGCGCGGCACTGGCTCCAGTCTCATCAGGGCGCTCTCCCAGGGGATGTCCTGCATGCCGACCTGGGGTCCGACGAGCGGGGGCGTCCGGCCGATCTCGCCGCGGTTCTGGAGCGCTGGTTGGATCAGTTGGGGGTGCCGAGGGAGGACCGTCCCGCCGATGTGGAGCACAAGGCGGGCGAGGTGCGGCGGCAACTGCGCCACCGGCCGATGGTCGTCCTGCTGGAGAACGTCACCAGGCTCGCGCAGGTTCGACCTCTGCTTCCCGACGCCCCAGAGCGTTCTGCTGATGACCGGGCAACAGGCGCCGGCCGCGCTGGAGTCGGTGCTGGACTTCGAACTCGTCGTCGTGGAGCCGCTCAAGGACGAACACGCCCTCGAACTCCTCGTCAAGGTCAGCCGCAGTACCGAACATCCGGATCGACTCCGGCCTGTCGTACAGCAGTTGGGTGGTCTGCCGCTCGCGGTGCGGCTTATCGCAGGGCAGTTGAAGTCGCCGGTGCCGGGGGTACTCGAGGACATCACCGTACTGCTCACGGACCGACGTTCGCGGCAGGAGTTGCTGACCATGGACGACGCGCACGATCTGCCCAGCGCGCTCGACGCCACCTACGGCCGTCTCGCCGCCGAGGCCGCCCTGCTCTACCGGCGTCTCGGCATCCTGGCGCGGGTCGACTTCCAGATCGACACGGTGTTCACCCTCACGGAGGATCGGCAGCCCACGGCCATCAGGCGTGCCCTCCACGCGCTGATCTCGGCCCGGCTCGTCGAGCGGGAGGGTGCGGACACCTATCGTCTGCACCCGCTCGTCCACGACCACGCCGCGACCGTCGCGGAGAGGGACGAGGGCGGCGCGGAGCGCGCGGTCGTACGCGAGCGGATCGTCCGGTACTACCTCCGTACGGCCGAGTCCGGTGAGGCCGCGTTGTCCTCGCGGTGGCGGCACGACCCGATGGGCGTCTACGCGTCTGCCGTGCGACCGGCGGGTGGCAGTACGGACACGGAGCGCGAACTTGCCCGTCGGCGCGCGGGGTTGCTCGCCGCCGTGCATCTCGCCCAGGACAGCGGGCTGCACGTCGAGGCGTGGCGGTTGTGTCAGGGGCTGTGGACGTTCTATCTGCGGACGGCGAGCCATGCGGAGTGGATCGAGTCGCACCGGGTCGGACTCGCCGGTGCGCAGGCGTGCGGTGACCGGCTGGCGACGGCCCGGATGCACTATCAGCTCGGCTTCGCGTACCTGGACCGGTGGAGCGTCGAGGAGGACGATCCGCGCCGGGCGCGCGAGCAGTTCGACGCGGCGCTCGGTCTCGTACGGTCCGGAACTCCCGGCCGGAGTGAAGGGGAGCGGCGTACGGAGTCGAGCGTGCTGGAGGGGCTGGGGCTTCTCGAGCAGAAGCTCAGGCGCCCGCGGTACGCGCTCGACCGCTTCCAGCAGGCGGAGGCGGCGCTCGACGGTGTCATCCATCCTCGCGGCCTCGCCCTTCTCGCCTATCACCGGGCTCCCGCCTATTCGGCCCTGGGGCACCACGACGATGCCGAACGCACCCTGCGGGAGGCGCGGGAGGGCTTCGCCGCTCTGGGGCAGGGCAAGGACATCGCCCTCAACATCGGCAAGTCCTGGATGAGGTACGCGCAGGACCGGGTCGCGTGTGAGCAACCCGGGGAGGCCGTCCTCGCCTTGGAGTCGGCGATCTCCGAACTGGCCGAGGCCGACGCGGCGTACGTGCTCGCGACGGCGCACTTGTCGAGGGGTGACGTCTTCCGGAGTCTCGGGGACAACGGGCGCGCCGTGGCCGACTGGGAGCGGGCGCGGGCGCTGTTCACCGACGTGCGCAGCGGTCGTGCGGAGGAGGCGCGGGCGCGGCTGGCCGCGTCAGATGAGGGGGGAGACCTCCAGTAGGGCCGGCGGTAGGTGGTCGCCCGCGCGGACCGTCATGCGGAGTCGGGTTCGCGCGGGGGAGGTCTCGAGCCATGCGTGGACGGCCGAGGCCGCCGTGCCGAACGACACCCAGGCCGGGGGATCGACCCACCGGGCCTGGAGCCGGGTGTCGTCGGGGAGCAGTGCCGTGCAGCCGTGGTCCGCCTCTTCCACCGCGAGCAGTGAGCATCCGGGGAATCGGGGTGTGAAGGCGGACCACTTCACCGTCTCGGCGTGGGGGTGTCGCTCGCGGGGCAGCAGGAGTACGTCGGCTGATCTCGGCCAGCGGGGGTCCGGGTCGTCCGGGTCCGCGGTCAGGTGGGCACCGGCGAGGTGAGGGCCTTCCGTGCGCTGGAGAGCACCGGGGAAGCGGCACAGGGAGATGGACGGTGCCGTGCCGGTGTCGGTGGTCGTCGCCGTGGTGAGCATGGCCGGCAGGTGCGGCAGGCGGGCGTTGCGCGCGGACGACGGCGAGGGCAGGGGGATCGGTCGGGTCGCGGCCGGGTGGGACGGTTCCGGCAGGTTCAGCCAGGCGTAGAGGAGGCGGCGGATCAGGGCGGCCGATCTGCCGGGCTCCGATGTGACGCTCCGTCTGAGGGCGTGCAGTTCCGGGGCGTCCTGCTGGGTGTCGGCGGCTCGTGCGAGCTGGGTGGGGAGGGGGCGGGTGTGGGTGAGGCGGGGGAGGAGTTCTCCCAGGCGGTGCATGGGGGAATCGGGGGCGACCACGGAATCGCGGAATGAGCCGAGAAGGGTCGGGATTTTGAGGGCTACTCCGTAAATCGTCAGTGATCCGTGGTCGCCGATCAGGAAATCTGCCGCGCACAGGGACGCTTTCCAGAATTCTGTTTCCGGGGGCGGGAGGATGAGGCCCGCCTCGGTGAGTGGGGCGAGCCAGGTGTGTATTTGCCAGGCTCCGTGTCCGTACCAGGCATTGGGGTGTATGGCCGCCATCACGCGGAATTCGTCGGCGGGTAGTTCGGCGAGGGTTCTTCGCAGGACATCGGTCTGCGGGGAACCCATGACGGAGTCGCGGCCCCAGGTCGAGGAGACGACGACCAGACGCTGACCCGGCAGCAGGCCGAGCGCCCGCCGGAAGGTCTCGCGGAAGGCGGTGCCCGCGTGGAGTTGGTCGAGACAGGGGTCGCCGGCGACGTGGGCGATGGGCAGGGCCGCCGGGCAACCCTCGGCCAGGCGGGCGAGTTGCTCGGAGTGGGACAGCACGATGGCCGAGGGAATCAACCGCCCCTCATGCATCAACCACTCATCGGTCAGCCCAAAAGCTCCCGGCTCCCGGCTCCCGGCTCCCGGCTCCCGGCTCCCGGCTCCCGGCTCCCGGCTCCCGGCTCCCGGCTCCCGGCTCCCGGCTCCCGGCTCCCGGCTCCCGGCTCCCGGCTCCCGGCTCCCGGCTCCCGGCTCCCGGCTCCCGGCTCCCGGCTCCCGGCTCCCGGCTCCCGGCTCCCGGCTCCCGGCTCAATTGTTTATTATACCCGGCGCCATGAGGGGTGAATATAAGCGGAAACGGTATCTTGTGCAGATCTCCGCCCCGACTCGTGGAAATCGCGATATCGAAGGGATGGGAGACAGCCTGATCCCACGGGAGGGCAATCGCCCCGCGTGACGAGAGGAATTCCCTCGTCCCCTCATCGAGTGCCGAGGACTCCGTACAGGAGAAGAAGACCTGCACGCGTTCATCGCCCTCGAAAACCGACAGCACATCCAGCAACCGCGTGGCGGAGGCGATGTTGTGTACGACGCCCAGGACGCTGCGTTCGGCGAGTACCGTGCTCCAACGTCGGCCGTCGTCCCGCAGGGGTGCGGGCAGTCGTCCCCCCTCGCCCACGCGCGCACCTCACATGATCGTCCGGAACCGTCCGGCTACACGATAGTCATGCGCGGGTCATGCGCCGTTGGCCGGTCGCCGGGTCAGGTAGAAACGCGGCATGGACACCGCCGTACTCGAACAGTTGCTGGACGAGGCCCTCGATCATGCCGTCGTGCACCACGGATACACCGACTACATGCGCGACTACGAGGTCGTCGTCTACGCGACGGCTGATCCCCGTACCGGAGTTGCGCCCGCCTACCTGCGGTATCTCTTCCGGTACTGCGTCGAGGCCCGGTGTGAGACGTCGGTGCCGCCGGACATCTGGCGGGTTTCCTTGGACGACCGGCTCATCGAGCAGGAGACCGCCGCCGACCTCGCCGACCTCGACGGATATGTGTGGGGTGTGAAGTGGCATTGTCTGTATCCAGGAGCCACCGTACTGCCGGCGTCCGAGGCGGGGCGTCGGTGGTCGGAAGCGCTCGGGATCGACTTTCACGAGGTGCGCATGGAGACCAACGCGCACACCCTGACCCTGGTGTTCTCCGACCTTCAGGTGAGCGAACTCCCTACCCACCCTGCCCGTTGAGGTGTTCCAGGAGCAGGTCGTTCAGGGTGTCCGGGGCCTCCTCGGGGATCCAGTGGGTCGTGTCCGGGAGGGTTTCGAAGTGGTACGGGGCGGTGACCCAGCGGCCCGTCTCCTGGGCCGCCGTCGGGCCGAAGGCCGTGTCCTGGGTGCTCCAGACGTACAGCGTGGGTACGTCGATGGTGCCGATCGGGTGGGACGGGCGGCCGGCGCGGTACCAGTTCAGCGCCGCCGTGAGGGCGCCGGGGCGGGAGAGGTGGCGGACGTACGCGTCCTCGGCGGCCCGCGGGACCTTGTTCGCGTAGAGGGTGCGCAGGAGGCGGGCGTCGTCGGCTAGCAGGCGGTCCTCCGTCGCGGGCGTCTCGCGCCAGTCCCGCATGTAGCGCGACCGCGTGCGCTGGTCCTCGTCGATGCGCAGGGCGACGGCGAGGGCGCCGGGGTGCGGGGTCGAGACGACGGTCAGGGTGCGGACGCGGCCGGGGTGGGCGTCCGCCGTCCACCAGGCCACCGCCCCGCCCCAGTCGTGTCCGACCAGGTCGAAGGTCGGCCAGCCCAGCGCCTCCGTGATCGCGATGACGTCGTCGACCAAGGTGGTGATCGTGTAGTCCTCGGGGCGCGGCGGGCGGACCCCCGGGGAGTAGCCGCGCTGGTCCGGGGCCACCGCTCGGTAGCCCTGTGCGGCCAGGGCCGTGAGCTGTCGCTGCCAGACCAGGCTCGTCTGGGGGAAGCCGTGCAGCAGGAGTACCGGGCGGCCCTCGTGCGGACCCGCCGCGATGGCGTCGAAGACCCCCGCCGCGGTGGGGATGCTCAGTTCGGCTACGGCAACCACGATCCGCTCCTTCGTACCTACTGGTCGGTAAGCGTTCAGGTCGTGGCGACGGATTGTCAAGGCGGCGGTCGACGCATGTTCCAGGTGAATGTGCCAAAACGCTCGCCGCGCCCCACCACATTCCGTAGTCTCGGTGTCACACGAACACCCCTCTCCCGTACCGCACTTGATCCGTCTCCGTCGCTCTCCGTCGCTCTCCACCGCTCGCTCGCCCGCGCGCCGAAAGGACACGGTCATGGCCGTCGAGGCCGAGGTTCTGAAGGAACTGCGCCGACTGCGCGCGTGCATGCCCGAGGTGACGGGGGTCCTGGCGGCCAGTGCCGACGGGCTGGTCCTGGCGCGGGACATGCCGGACGTCGAGCCGGAGGGGCTGGCCGCGCTCACCGCGGCGGCGCTCGGCATCGGGCAGCGGATGACCGACCTCGCCGGCGGCGGAGGATTCCGTGAGCTGCTGGTCCGCGGGGCCGGCGGGTACATCGCCACCTACGCGGCCGGGCCGACCGCCGTGCTGACGCTCGTCGCCGACGACCGGGTCAACGTCGGCCGGCTGCACCTGGAGGGGCGGCGCGGCGGCAGCCGGATCGCCGACCTCCTCACGGGCCGCTTTCCGGCCGACCGGCCCCTCCTCGCCGACCGGCCCGCACCCGCGCCCGCACCCGCCCCCGCGACCCCCCGTGGCCCGATGCTCGGCGCCCTGCCGATCCGGATACCGCCCCAGTCCCGCCGCGAGTACTGACCCGAGACGTCAAGACCGTCGGCCCTCCGCAGTCACCCCCCGGCGCCCCCGGACGCCGTACGCCCCCCACGCCGTCTGGCCGTTCCGTGCCGTCGGCCGCCGCGTCGCTCCGGGACGGGGACCTGGCCCATACCGCCCGGCGGCGCGCTGAATCCGCCCGGCACGCGACGCGGCCCGCCACTCTCGGAGGCGGTGGCCAGCGGCTCGTACGGCTCCCGCGGCGCCGCCGGTGGCGGTACCGCGCGGCTCATCACGCGCGCGTGCGGCATCAGCGGGGCGCACGCCGAGCAGACCTCGGTGAGCGTCCACACCTGGCCCACCGCCGGATCGTGCCGCAGGACGAGGACCACGCCGCCCGCGCAGTTGACCCGGGTGCCGTCGTGCAGCGCGCACTGCTGGCGGCGGCACCAGCACGCCGCGTCATGGTGCACCGCGGCCGCTCGGGCGTGCGCGGCGACATGGGCCTCGGCGAAACGGCGCAGCGCCGCGAGGTCCCGGGAGCGCGGCGGCATCGCGCACGTCGACGAACAGGTGACCGACGCCGTACGGTCCCGGTGCCCGACGACACGGATCGTCCAGCAACGGCCGGGGCGACGGGCTGAAGGGGCGTCAGGGTACGTAAGAGCCAAAGCACATGTCCTTCGTGGGGGGAGGGCGACGAGTCCGGGAACGGTTCCGGCTCGGCCCGCCGGAAGTGACCTCGTTCACAGCATGCCCGTGGCCGGGCCCCGCCATGCCCACGGCCCGGCGGACCCTGCGTGCTGTGCCCCTCCTGGCGGACACCCGGCGTCCGGGCCGTGTTCACCCTGCCGCCGCGGTCGCCGTCAGTGCGGGTAGGCGCGCGGCTGCCGCAGCACGGGCAGGCCGTCGCGGAAGTCCTCGATGCGGGAGCTGATCTGCCGCATCAGGACGGTGTCCTCCAGGCGGTCCAGGTACAGGTTGCGGCGGGCCAGCGCGGGCGCGTCGGCGCAGAAGTACACGCTCATCAGCGGGTTGACGAACAGCTCGCTGTCCCTGGTCCGTTCGGTGAACCGTACGTCCCCGAACTCCCCGCGTACGGCGGCGGCGACGGAGCCGTTGACGATGCTCGGCCGGCCCGGCGTGGACGCCTGGGCATGGGCCACCGCGTCGAGGTACAGGGCGCCCTCCCGGCTGTCGCGCGGCAGCGAGAACGCGCCCAGGTAGCCGCCCTCCCGGTCCAGCGCGGCCAGGTTCTCCAGGACCAGCGCGTGGTTGACGCCGTGGTGGGCGTCCACACCGAAGCCGAGACACGCCACCAGCCGGTGCGGGACCTCGTCCAGGCCGTACACGGCGGCCAGGCTGGCCATGTCCTCCTCGGGCGTGCCGAGGCCGTGTTCGTCGCCGCGCATCAGGATGTCCGTGCCGCCGTCCACCAGGACGATCGCGTCGACCCCGCCCAGGTGGTCGAGGAGCGCGCGGTAGGCGTCGCGCAGCGGCTTCACACCGGTGCGCGGGAAGGCGTACACCGTGGCGGGCAGACCGTGCCCGTCGAGCCAGGTGGCCAGGGTGTGTTCGGGGAAGTAGTCGCCGCGGGCCGGGGTGCCGGGGCGGACGGCCGCGACGTCGGGAGCCGGCCAGACCTCGGCGGGCAGCCCGTACAGGTCGGCGAAGGAGAGGTTGGCGAGGTGGACGTCCTTGCCCGCCGCCCGCAGCGCGAGGGCCAGCGGCAGGCCCGCGTACACGTCGAAGCCGCCGCCCGCACCGGCGACGAGCACCCGGCGCGCGTCGCGCAGCCGGGTGAACAGGGGAGGCTCGTGGAGGGTGAACACTCCGGGACGCTAACAGTCGATCACTGTCCTGAGCAGCGGATCAGCCGCAACTCTCGTACGCCGCAAGCGAATTGGGCCCCGCCCCAGCACGCGGGGGCGGGCGCCCGAAGACACCCGCCCCCACCTGTCACTCGCCCGAGAGCATCCCGAAGCGCCTACGCCCCGCTCTCCCGCAGCATGTCCTCACGCTCGACGAGCTTCACGCGCTCGCGTCCCTGCGGCTCGCCCAGCGCCTTCTCGGCGGCGTCGAGCTTGTACCAGCCCTCCCACGTGGTGTACCGGATCTCGCGCTCGGCGAGGAACGCCTCCACGGCCTCCGGCTCCGGCGCGGACGGCGTCTGGAGCCGGCCGTTCGCGTGGTCGTCCAGCAGGTTGGAGACCGTCTCGTTGGCGTCGCCCTTGGTGTGGCCGATGAGGCCGACCGGGCCGCGCCGGATCCAGCCGGTGACGTAGACCGACTGGAGGTGGGTGCCGCTCTCCTGGATGACCCGGCCGCCCTCGTCGGGAACCGTGCCCGACTCCAGGTCCCAGGGCAGCTTGGGCAGCTTCTCGGACAGGTAGCCGACCGCGCGGTAGACCGCGCCGAGGTCCCAGTCCTTGAACTCGCCGGTGCCCTTGACGTTGCCGGTGCCGTCCAGGGCGGTGCGCTCGGTGCGCAGGCCGACGACCTTGCCGTCCTCGCCGAGGATCTCCGTCGGCGACTCGAAGAAGTGCAGGAACAGCTTGTGCGGGCGCTCGCCGATGTCGCGGATCGCCCAGTTCTCCAGCGTCTTGGCGACCATGTCGGCCTGCTTGTTGCCGCGCCGGGTGGCGATCGAGCCGTCGTCGTAGTCGATGTCCTCGGGGTCGACGATGACCTCGATGGTGGGGGAGTGGTCCAGCTCGCGCAGCTCCATCGGGGAGAACTTCGCCTGGGCCGGGCCCCGGCGGCCGAAGACGTGGATCTCCACGGCCTTGTTGGCCTTGAGGCCGTCGTAGACGTTCGGCGGGATCTCCGTGGGGAGCAGCTCGTCGGCCGTCTTGGCCAGGATGCGGGCCACGTCGAGCGCCACGTTGCCGACGCCCAGGACGGCGACCTTCTCGGCCTCCAGCGGCCAGGTGCGCGGCACGTCCGGGTGGCCGTCGTACCAGGACACGAAGTCCGCGGCGCCGTACGAGCCGTCCAGCTCGACGCCCGGGATCGGCAGTTCGCGGTCGGCCGTCGCGCCGGTCGAGAAGATCACGGCGTCGTAGAAGGCGCGCAGGTCGTCGAGGCTGATGTCGGTCGGGTAGTCGACGTTGCCGAAGAGACGGATCTGCGGCTTGTCGAGCACCTGGTGCAGGGCGGTGATGATGCCCTTGATCCGGGGGTGGTCCGGAGCCACGCCGTAACGGATCAGTCCGAACGGGGCCGGCATCCGCTCGAAGAGGTCGATGGAGACACCGGGGTCGGCGGCCACATCGGACTTGAGCAGCGCGTCGGCGGCGTAGATCCCGGCGGGGCCGGCTCCGACGATGGCTACCCGCAGGGGGCGGGGCATGATCAGTTTCCCTTCGAGCGGTGACAGATCGACTCGAGGGAAGCCTAAACTAAGGCATGCCTAACCCGGTACGCGGGTCCGGTCTATGAACTCATAAGCGTGATGTATGAGTCGAAGGCGCCGCCGGTTCCGCCCACGCCCGCGCCCGACTCCCGTCAGGGCAGCGGCTGTTCCGCCCAGATGATCTTGCCGGTCGGGGTGTACCGGGTCCCCCAGCGGTCCGTGAGCTGCGCCACCAGGAACAGACCGCGCCCGCCCTCGTCCGTCATCGCCGCGTACCGCAGATGCGGCGAGGTGTTGCTGCTGTCAGCGACCTCGCAGATCAGCGTCCGGTCCCGCAGCAGCCGCACCCGCACCGGGGCCGCGCCGTACCGGATCGCGTTGGTGACCAGCTCGCTCAGGATCAGCTCCGTGGTGAAGGACAGCTCCTCCAGACCCCACAGGTCGAGCTGCCGCACCACCGCGGACCGCACCACGCCCACCGCCGCCGGATCCATCGGCACGTCCCACTCGGCGACCCGGTCGGCGCCCAGTCCCCGGGTGCGGGCGACGATCAGGGCGATGTCGTCGTTGGGCCGGGCCGGCAGCATGGACTCCAGCACGGTCCGGCAGATCTGGTCCGGCGTGCCGTCCGCCCCGCGCTCCAGCGCGGCCCGCAGCAGGTCGAGGCCGGTGTCGATGTCCCGCTGCCGGTCCTCCACCAGCCCGTCCGTGTAGAGCACCAGCCGGCTGCCCTCGGGCAGCTCCAGCTCCGCCGTCTCGAACGGCAGTCCGCCCAGCCCCAGCGGCGGCCCGGCCGGTACGTCCGGATACTCGACGCGCCCGTCGGGACGCACCAGCGCCGGCGGCGGATGGCCGGCCCGGGCGATCGTGCAGCGCCGCGAGACCGGGTCGTAGATCGCGTACAGACAGGTGGCCCCGGAGACCGGCGCGCTGGTGCCGTCCGCCTCCTCGTCCTGGTCGATCCGGGCCACCAGCTCGTCCACCAGGCCGAGCAGTTCCTCGGGCGCGAGGTCCAGCGCGGAGAAGTTGTGGACGGCGGTGCGCAGCCGGCCCATCGTGGCGGCCGCGTGCAGCCCGTGCCCCACCACGTCCCCCACGACCAGCGCCACCCGCGCCCCGGACAGCGGCAGCACGTCGAACCAGTCGCCGCCGACCCCGGCCTGCGCCGGCAGGTACCGGTAGGCGATGTCCAGCGCGTTCTGCTCGGGCAGCGTGCGCGGCAGCAGACTGCGCTGGAGGGTGACGGCCATGCCGTGCTCGCGGGTGAAACGGCGCGCGTTGTCGATGGAGACGGCGGCCCGCGCCACCAGCTCCTCCGCGAGCACCACCTCGTCCGGGTCGAACGGGTCCGGCCGCTCCGAACGCCAGAAGCTCACCACGCCCAGCACCAGCGCCCCGGCCCGCACCGGGACCGTGATCAGCGAATGGATGCCGAACTCCACGACCTGCTCGGTGCGCTCCAGGTCCTGGGCCCGCCAGCCCGGCGCCTCCGCCAGCCGCGCCTCCAGCACCGGCCGCGACCCGGCCAGGCTGCGGGCCTGCGGCGAGCTGGGCACGAACCGGATCCGCTCACCCACCGCGTACAGCGGCGCGCCCTTGCGGATCCCGCCGACCGCCGTGCGCCGCAGCACGCCCCGGGCCTCCGGCTCCTCGCCGTCCAGCACGGCGTCGAACAGGTCGACGGTCGTGAAGTCCGCGAACCTCGGCACCGCAAGTTCCGTCAGCTCCTCGGCGGTGCGGGTGACGTCCAGGCTGGTGCCGATTCCGACCCCGGCCGCGTACAGCAGGTCCAGCCGTTCACGGGCCGCCTCCGCCCGCCCGGACAGCGCGCGCAGCTCCGTGGAGTCCCGCAGGGTGGCGACGCTGCCGGCCGGGCCGTCCGCCAGGTCGGTGGGCCGCTGGTTGATCGCCAGCAGCCGGTCCCCGACCAGATGCACCTCGTCCGTGACGATCTGCCCGGACGCCAGCAGCTCCGCCGTCCCCGGGTCGAGACCGAGGTCGAGGACCTGCCGGCGCTCGGCGTCCGGCGGCAGGTCGAGCAGCCGGTGCGCCTCGTCGTTGGCGAGCAGCAGATCGCCGTCCCCGCCGACGATGATGACCCCTTCGCGGACCGCGTGCAGCACCGCGTCGTGGTGCTCGTACATCCGCGTCATCTCGCGCGGGCCCAGGCCGTGCGTCTGGCGCAGCAGCCGGCGGCTGACCAGCGCGGTGCTCGCGGTGGCCAGGACCAGCGCCACGGCGGCGCTGGCCAGGACCAGCGGGAGCTGGCGGTCCGCGTTCCCGCCGACGTGCTCGGTGGTGATGCCGGACGACACCATCCCGACGACCGTGCCGTTCGGCGCCTTCACCGGTACGACGGCCTGCACCAGCCGCCCGATCGTCCCGTCGACCTCCTCGACGACCGTCTCGCCGCGCAGCGCCGGCTGGTAGTTCCCGACGAACTGCTTGCCGATCCGGTCCGGCTTGGGGTGCGTGTAGCGGATGCCGTCGGTGTTCAGTACGACGATGAAGTCCATGTCGGACGCCTTGCGGGCGGCCTCGGCCGACGGCTGGAGCAGCGCCGTGGGATCCGGGCTGCGCAGCGCGGCGACGATCCCCGGCGAGTTCGCGAAAGTCTGGGCGACGGCCACCGAACGCCTGCGGGCCTCCTGGGCGCTGTCGTGCCGCACCTGGAGCAGCAGGGCCACCACCGCGGCCACCACGACCAGCAGCACGATCACGACCTGGAGGACGAACACCTGCGCGGCGAGACTGCGTCCGCCCAGCGCGGACTCTGACGTACGCAGGACCCGCGGGCCCCGGGGTCGACGGGCCGGCTGGGCGTCCGAGCGCCCCAGGAGTCGGACCATGTGCCATGTCTACACTGCTTGGCCTGGTGAGGCGAGGGGCGTCACCCACGGTCACGGAACGCGCCGTCACACGGTCCGCGGACCCGCCCTCACGCGGGCCGCGATCACGCCGTCACGTGCTCCCCGGGTGATCTCCGGGGCCCTCGGGACGGGTGGCGAGCAGCAGGGCGATGTCGTCGGGCCGGTCCACGAGATGCCGGGCCGTCACGGTGAGCCGGTCGGCGACGTCGGCGAGCGGCCCGGACGGGCGCGACCCGGCCTCGGCCAGGGCCGCGCGCAGGGCGGCGATCCCGTCGTCGATGTCGTGCCCCGGCCGCTCGACCAGCCCGTCCGTGTAGAGCGCCAGGATCGCCCCGGGTTCGAGGACCAGCTCGGTCACCGGATAGTGGGCGCGCGGGTCGACGCCGAGGACCACCCCGCCGGGCAGCTCGACGACGTCCGTACGGCCGTCGGGGTGGCGCAGCAGCGGCGGGAGATGGCCCGCCCGGGCGGCCCGCGCCCGGCCAGTGACCGGGTCGAGACGGACGTAGCAGCAGCTCGCGAACTGGCCGGGGTCCAGGTCGATGAGGAGCCGGTTCGTGCCGCTCATGACCTGCTCGGGCGGATGGTCGCCGAGCGCGAAGGCACGGACCGCGCTGCGCAGTTGGCCCATCGTGGCGGCCGCCTGCACGCCGTGTCCCTGGACGTCCCCGATCACCAGCGCCAGTCCGTCGCCCGCGCCCACGACGTCGTACCAGTCGCCGCCGACGTCCATGCCCTCGGTGCCCGGCAGATACCGTCCGGCGGTCTCCACGCGCGCGTGCTGCGACAGCCGGCGCGGCAGCAGGGCCTGCTGGAGTCCGCGGGCGAGGGCGGCCTCGGTGTCGTAGCGCTGGGCCTTCTCCATCGCGTGGGCGATCAGCCCGGCGAGCGCGGTGAGGACCGTGCGCTCCTCGGAGCTGAAGCTGCGGGGGCGGTCGAAGCCGAGGATGCACGAGCCGACCGGGCGGCCGGAGGCGATCAGCGGCAGGAAGGCGCGGGCGCCCACGGTCGCGTCGAGACGTATCCCCGGGTAGGCGGCCGCCAGCTCCTCCATGGAGTCGAAGAACAGCGGGCGGCCCGTGGTCAGCGTCTCCACGCCCGGCAGGTGCGCGTCGAGGCCGACGCCCTCGAACGGGGCGAGGAAGCCCTCCGGGAAGCCGCTCTCCCAGGCCAGGTACAGATGCCGTTCCTGGAGCAGGTAGATGGCGAGCCGGCGGCCGCCGAACGCGGGCAGCAGCTCCTGCATCACCACCGCCGACACCTGCCGGGCGGTCACCGCCTCGGTCAGCGCGATCGCCAGCAGGATGGGCCGGTACAGCGGGGCCGTCGAGGTGTCCTCGGCGGGCGGCGCCCCGGAGTCCTCGGGCGCGGGCGCCGAGTCGTCCGGCATCCGGGTGGCCGGGACCGCCGTACAGGTGACCAGGTCGGCGCCGGGATAGACGGCCATGCTCAGCCAGTCCCCCTCGAACGGCGGCGGCTCGCCGCCCGGCCACCGCACATGGAAGTGCACCGGCTCCGGCGACAGCAGCGCGCCCCGCAGATGCTCCTCGCAGGCCGGCTGGCTCAGCCACGGCACCGCGTCCCACAGCGGACGGCCCACCAGCCGGGCGCGCTCCACCCCCAGCAGCTCGGCGGCCCGCGCGTTGGCGTAGACGACCAACCCGAGCCGGTCGAGGCAGAACACCCCCTCCGGCAGGAGGTCGGCGGCCCCGTCGGCGAGCGCGCCGGGCCCCGGATCCAGCAGGACGCCGGTCACGGCCCCCGGGGCGCCGTCGGACGCCGGCCACAGCTCCAGCAGCCGCAGCCCGCCCGCCGCGCTGCGCACCTCGATCGGCACGGTCGGCGGCCGGCCCTCGGCGGTACGGTGCAGCAGGTCGGGCAGCCGGTGCGCGTCGGCCGGGTCCACGACCCGGGCCAGCGCGTCCAGGGTCCGCGGCAGCGCGCCGGGCGGCAGCCCGAACAGGGCCCGCGCCTGGTCGTCGGCGAGGACCGTGTCGCTCGCGGGATCCCAGGAGAACCGGCCCACCCGGCCCGGCGGGGAGGCGGTGGCCGGGGGCCGTACGCACAGCGGATCGTCGTCCCAGACCGTGCCCCCGCCCTCGGCCTCCAGCCGCAGCAGGGCCTTCGCCAGGGCGTTCGCCGCCTCGGCGAGCCGTTCGCGCTCGGCCAGCAGCTCCCCGGCGTCCGCCACCGCGTCGCGCAGTGCCGTCATCACACCGAAGGACACGCCCTCCGCCACCACCGGGACGTTCAGCGCGGCGAACTGGAACGGCAGGCCCGCCGCGAACTGCGGATAGCGGCGCATCGCGTCCGTGGCGTTCGCCAGCACCACCGGGGTGCCGGTGCGGTGCACGTCGGCCACCGGGAACGGCCGGTCCACATGCACCCGCCACCACGGCCGGAACAGCGGACCGGGCAGCCCCGTGACGACCGCGAGACGCAGGACGCCGGGCGTGCCGGAGCGCAGGTATACGCCCCCGGCGCGGCCGTTCCCGGCCCGCAGGGCGTCCACCGCGGCCCCGGTCAGCAGCGCGGGCGGCGGTCCCGGCGGCCTCAGCTCGTCGTCCCCGGCGCTCCCAGTCATCGGCCCTACCTCGTCCGTGCCGCCGCGTGGGCGACACAGCAAGAATGCGCCACACCGGGGCCGGTCTGCATCCCGCGGGCCGCCGAACGGCTCCGCGCACGGCCCGCGCGGGAGCCTCAGCCGGAGACGCGCAGGGTGCTCTTGGCCAGCTCGTACGCCGGGAGCATCGCCTCGTGCTCCTGGGTGTCCATGCCGCCCAGGTGCAGGATCACGGTCCCCTCCGGCGTCCCGACCGCCAGGGCGCGCTCCTTCTTCGTCTCCTCCAGCAGCTCGCTCGTGGTCTGATACTCGACCTCGGTACCGCTGACCTCGCCGGCCTCGACCGACCGGTACGTCGCCCCGCTCACGCCCTCGGCGGCGGCCACGAACTCCTCCAGCACCGCGCGCGGCTCGGCGTCGCCCGCCTCGCCGGTGTAGACCCGCAGGAAGCCGATCTTCCCGGCGGGCTTGGCGTCGATCTCACAGGCCACGGTGACGGGCCCCTGCCGCAGGAACGCGTCCGCCAGCTCCCCCAGGTCACCGCCCTCCTGCGTCGCCGCCGACGCGTCGACCGCCTTCGGCTTCCAGAACTCGGCGGTGTCGAAGGTGACGGGCAGCTCACACGCCGACCCGTCCGCCCCGACCGACGCCCCACGCTTGGCGACATCGGCGGTGGGGCTCGCCGAGGCCCCCACACTCGTGGACCCCCCGCTCTCCCCACCCGAACACCCGGTGACGGCGGCCATCCCCACCACCATCCCGAGGACGACGAGCCCCCGCCCCACGTTCCCCACCCCTGCACGCACCTGAATCTCCCCCTCTTGACATGACCCCAGCCAGCTTCGGTACCGGCGGGGAACTTTAACCGAGGGGCTCGGGGCGAGGGGTTACCGGGTGGTAGGGCGCGCCAGTGATCCTCGCGGGGCGTCTTCGCGTCTTCGTCGGTGCCGTGCCGTGTGGGGACGGGTGGGCCGGTGAGAGGAGTGTGGGGGACGCCGTGAGTGTCGCGAGTCCGGATGTGGAGCGGGCGGACGGGGACGAGCTTGTCGAGGTGGAGGCCGCGGCCGAGGGGGGAGCGCGGCGGTGGGGTGGGCTCCGGTTCGTCCGGCGGGTGTTGCGGGGGGAGTGGGAGGGGATCGTCGTCGATCCCGTGCGGCGGTTGCGGCGGCGGGGGCCCGGGGGGCTGGTGCTGGCGTTCGTGGCCTGTGGGGGTGTCGTCTTCTTTCATGCCCTCGCCCAGCGGCCCGGTGGGGCTGAAGTTGTGCGGATGCTCGGTGGGGTGCAGGGGGATCTGCCGTTGTGGGTGGCGTTGTCGCGGACTCCCGTATCTCTGTATGTGCCCGCGCTCGATCTGCCCGTGTGGGGCGGTATCGCGCAGCTCTTCCTCGCCTTCGCGCTCGCCGAGCTGACCCTCGGCCGCGCCAGGACCCTGGCCATCGCGTACGCCGCCACGCTCGCCGGCACCCTCACGGTGCGGCTCATGCTCGCGGCCGGACCGGACGTGTGGGGGTTCGGGCTGCCGCCCGAGGCGGGGCAGGTGCTGGACACCGGGCCGTCCGCCGCGGTCGTCGGCCTCTTCACCTATCTGGCGGTCCTGCGCCGCGCCCCCGTACTGTTCACGCTCACCGGTGGCTCGATGCTCGTGGAGTCCGTCGTCAGACCCAACCTCGCCGGACGCGAGCATCTGATCGCCGTGGCCGCCGCCGTCGTCCTCGGACTGCTGCACGGTCAGGGGGTGCGTCTGCGACGCCTGTTGCGGGAGTGGCTCCGCGTGCGGCTCCATGTACCCAGGTGAGAGGCGCGATCTGAGATGTTGCTATGAATTTCCGGGACGGTTGAACACTTCCGGACCGGGCCGCGTATGGGACCGGGGGGAATTATTGTCCGCCGCCGACCACGACGCGTAGGAGCATTCCTTGGTACACAACAGGCGCAGACGCCCCACGGGCGGACGGCGCGCGACCTTCGCGGCGGTCGCGCTCATGCTGGGCGGTGGCGGGCTCATGGCGGCCAACGTCTACGCCTCCGCCACGGAGGACGACGGCGGAAAGCCCTGGACCTCGGGCTCCGTCACCATCGACTGCCCCGACGTCGGCACCCGGCTCACCGATGTGCCGCAGCAGGCCGGCGAGGAGGTCGACCGTGAACTGGCCAACCTGGACCAGCAGATAGCCGCGGCCTACCGCCAGCTCCAGGACTCGGCCCAGTCCGTGCGCGAGGACGCCGGCTTCGCCGACAACGCGGTGATGAACCCCCTGAAGGAGAAGCGCGCGGCGACCATCGAGCGCATCGCGATCGCCATCGACCGCGTCGGTGACCGCCCGCAGGGCCTCGAGGAGTTCGCCGCCTGCACCCTGCGCACCGCCGACGACCAGGCCGGCGAGCAGGGCAACGGCGAGCAGGGCGACGGCGGTCAGGACCAGGGTGGCCAGGACCAGGGCGACCAGGGCCAGGGTCAGAACGACGGCCAGCAGGGCGGTCAGGACCAGGGCCAGAACGGTGGCGGCCAGCAGGGCAACGGCGGTCAGGCCGGCAACGGCCCCGTCGCCGCGGACTACGTGGACATCAAGTCCGTCCAGCCCGGCGGCCAGGGCGCGAACCCGGCCTCCGGCCCCTCCCGCGGCACCTTCGTCACGAGCTGCGGCGTCAACGAGAACGGCCTGTTCAACTCGGACAACGTGATCGTCGCCCCGGGTGTCACCAACGGCGCCCACCACTTCCACGACTACGTCGGCAACCAGTCCAACGACGCCTTCGCCTCGGACGAGGACCTGGCCAACGCCCAGACGTCCTGCGTGGACCAGGACGACAAGTCCAGCTACTTCTGGCCCGTCATCCGTCTGCAGAACGGCACCCAGGAACGGGACGCGAACAGCCCCGGCGGCGGTGTCGAGGGCAACGCCGGCGAGATCGTCACGCCCAAGGCCGTCACGATGACCTTCGTCGGCAACGCGCAGTCCAAGGTCACGGAGATGCCGCGGCTGCTGCGCATCATCACCGGCGACGCCAAGGCGTTCGTCAACGGCCCGGTCAACGCCAACGCCTCCTGGAGCTGCACCGGCTTCGAGGACCGGCAGTTGAAGGACAAGTACCCGCTCTGCCCGCAGGGCAGTGACGTGGTGCGCACCTTCCGCTTCCAGAGCTGCTGGGACGGCTCGAACATCGACAGCGCCAACCACCGCACCCATGTGGCCTTCGCCGCCGCCGACGGAAGCTGCGCCAACGGCTTCAAGGCGATCCCGCAGCTCGTCCAGCGCATCGTGTACGACGTCGACGCGCCGAGCCTGGCCGACGGCGGCCGGACCACTCCGCTCTTCGCGGTGGACTCCTTCCCCGAGCAGCTCCACAAGCCGGTCACCGACCACGGCGACTTCATCAACGTCTTCGGCGAGGACCTGATGCGCGAGATGGTCGCCTGCATCAACGAGGGCCGCACGTGCGGCGCCGGCACCGGTGGCGGCGACAACGGCGGCGGCGACAACGGCAACGGCGGTGGCGACAACGGCAACGGTGGCGGCGACAACGGGAACAACAACGGCGGCGGGAACAACAACGGCGGCGGCAACGGCGGCAACGCCGGTGGCGACAACGGCGCCGAGAACCCGCCCGCCCAGTCCCCCGAGCCCCCGGCCGACGGCGGCAACGACAACGGCGGTAACGACAACGGGAACAACAACGGCGGCAACGACAACGGCGGCGGCAACAACGCCGGTGGCGACACCCCCGTGACCCAGGACCCGAAGATCTACGACAAGCCGTCCCCGAAGGCGTCGGCCAAGGCCGACACGAAGCCCGGCGCCGGTGCCGACAACGGCGGCAAGGGCGGCAAGGGCGAGGTCGGCGACGCCGCCACCGCGCCCCCGGAGCAGTCCGCCGCACCGGCCGGCCAGGACAACCAGGGCGGCCAGGACGTCCAGGGCGAACAGGGGTCGACCACTCCCGTGGACGACACCGGCCCGCAGACGCAGCCCCAGACCCAGCCGCAGGCCGTCGGGGGCAGCCTGGCCGAGACGGGCGCCCAGCTCTGGCCCGCCGCGGCCGGCGCGCTGCTCCTGATCGGCGGCTTCGTCCTCCTGCGACGCACGGCCTTCCGCAAGGACTGACCCCGCGGCAGGACCCGCATGGCGGTGAGGGGCCCGTCGGCACTGTGCAGCAGTGCCGGCGGGCCCCTTCGTGCGTCCCGCCCGCCTCCCGTACGGGTGCTCCGCCCGCCGAGTCACCCCCAGGACCCGGCCCGCGCGGTATACGTCGCTGGAAGCGCGCGCGACGACGGGAGAGCCATGGAATCCACGGAGTACCCCTACGACCTCGGCAGCCACGGCCGGCCCGTGACGACCACCTCGCTCGAGGCCCAGCGATGGTTCGACCGGGGCCTTGTGTGGTCGTACGCCTTCCACCACGAGGAGGCCGTCGCCTGCTTCGAGGCCGCCGTCCGGGCCGACCCCGACTGCGCGATGGCCCACTGGGGCATCGCCTACGCGCTCGGCCCCAACTACAACAAGCCCTGGGAGTTCTTCGACGAGGAGGACCTCACCCGGACCGTCGCCCGCACCCACGCAGCCGTGGAACGGGCGCACGAGAAGGCCGCCGACGCCACGCCCGTCGAACGCGCTCTGATCGGCGCCCTGCGCGCCCGCTACCCGCAGTCCGGCCCGGCGAAGGACTGCTCGGTGTGGAACGAGCCGTACGCCGACGCCATGCGCGCCGTCCACGACCTCGCCCCCGACGATCTGGACGTGGCCGCGCTGTACGCCGACGCGCTGATGAACCTCACCCCCTGGCAGCTCTGGGACCTGCGGACCGGAACCCCCGCCGAGGGTGCCCGCACCCGGGAGGCCAAGGACGTCCTCGACCGCGCGCTCGCCACCGCCCCCGCCGCCCGGCACCCCGGAATCCTGCACTTCTACATCCACCTGATGGAGATGTCACCGACCCCCGAGGCCGCCCTCCGGGTCGCCGACCGGCTGCGCGGCCTGGTGCCCGACGCCGGGCACCTCGAACACATGCCGTCCCATCTGGACGTGCTCTGCGGCGACTACCGACGCGTCGTCACCGACAACACCGCGGCGATCGCCGCCGACGAGAAGTACCTCGCGCGGGCCGGCGCGATGAACTTCTACACGCTGTACCGGTCGCACAACCACCACTTCAAGATCTACGGCGCTATGTTCCTCGGCCGGTACGAGACGGCCCTCGCGGCCGCGGACCGGCTGGAGGAGTCGATCCCCGAGGAACTGCTGCGGGTGCCCAGCCCGCCGATGGCCGACTGGCTCGAAGGCTTCCTCGGGATGCGCTTCCACGTCCTGATCCGGTTCGGCCGCTGGGAGGACATCCTCGCCCTGCCGCGCCCCGCGGACCCCGGGCTGTACTGCATGACGACCGCCCTCTTCCACTACGCGCGCGGCGTCGCCCTGTCCGCAACGGGCCGGGTCGAGGAGGCCGAGGCCGAACGCGAGCTGTTCCGGGCGGCGGTGGACAGGGTCCCGGAGACCCGGATGCTGTTCAACAACACCTGCCACGACATCCTCGCCGTCGCCGCCGCGATGCTGGACGGCGAACTGGAGTACCGCAAGGGCCGCCACGACCTCGCCTTCGCCGCCCTGGAGCGCTCGATCGCCCTGGACGACGCCCTGCCCTACGACGAGCCGTGGGGCTGGATGCAGCCCACCCGGCACGCCTACGGCGCCCTGCTGCTGGAGCAGGGCCGGATCGCGGAGGCCGAGGCGGTCTACCGCGCCGACCTCGGCCTCGACGACAGCCTGCCGCGCCCCTCCCAGCACCCGGGCAACGTCTGGTCGCTGCACGGACTCCACGAGTGCCTGGTCCGGCAGGGCAAGGACGACGAGGCCCGGATCGTGGCCCACCAGCTCAAGTTCGCCGCCGCGCTGGCCGACGTACCCGTCCGGGCGTCCTGCTTCTGCCGACTGGAGGCGCCCGAGGACTCCGCCGGCCCGTCCGGCTGCTGCGGCATGGACAATTGACCGACGACGAACCGCAGGACGAGCAACCGACCGCACGACGAGGAGTCCCGGGGCATGGCGGACGCACGGTGAACGAGACACGCGGGTCCGCTCCGACGAGACCCGGGCCGGACGGCCGGACTGGTCATGACCTCGTCGCGCGCGCCCGGCTCTGGGCGCGGGTCGCGCTGCTGATGGTCGCCGGATGCGCCGCCGTGGTCGCGGGCGGCTCCGGATCCGGCGGCTGGCTGGTGCTGCTCGTCGGGCTCGCCGGACTGGGCCTGGCCGGGGCGGGCGTGTGGTGGATGCTGGCGCACCGCGGCGGCGCCCGGCTGCTGGGCGCCCTGCTCGCGGTGACCGCGCCGGTCGGCGTGCTGGTGCTGTACGCCGCGTCCGGCCTGTGGGTCGTCGCGGTGGGCGCGCTGGCGCTCTGGGCGGCCGCCCTCGCCGCGGCCCGTGCCGCCCTGCGCACCGTGCGCCGCCCCAAGGGCACGCACGGCCGCAAGGCCCTGCCGCCCCGCCGCCCGGTGCTGATCATGAACGTGAAGTCGGGCGGCGGCAAGGTCGTCAAGCACAACCTCGTGGAGCGCGCGGAGGCGCTGGGCGCGCGTGTGGTGCTGCTCGGCACCGACGAGGGCCACACCGACCCCGTCGCCGAGGCCCGGCAGGCCGTCGCCGACGGCGCGGACCTGCTCGGGGTCGCGGGCGGCGACGGCACGCAGGCCCTGGTGGCCGCCGTGGCCGCCGAACACGACCTGCCGTTCCTGGTCGTCGCGGCCGGCACCCGCAACCACTTCGCCATGGACCTCGGCCTGGACCGCAGCGACCCGGTGCTCAGCCTGGACGCCCTCACGCACGGCGTGGAACTCCGCGTCGACCTCGGGGACGTCGGCGGCCGCGCCTTCGTCAACACCGTCTCCTTCGGGGCGTACGCGGAGATAGTGCAGAGCCCCGAGTACCGCGACGCCAAGGCCACCACCGCGCTGGAACACCTGCCCGACCTGCTCCAGGGCCAGGCCGGCACCACCCTGGACGTCCGGGCCGACGACTCCTCGATCCACGCCCCGCAGGCCCTCCTCGTCAGCAACAACCCCTACGCCCGCGCCGATCCGCTGGGCGGCGGCCGCCGGCCCCGGCTGGAGACCGGTCTGCTCGGTGTGATCGGCGTCCGGGTCGAGGGGGCCGCCCAGGCCGCCGAACTGGCGCTGCTCGGTGAGCGGGCCAGCGGCATCACCTCGCTCACCGCCCGCCGCGTGGTCGTCGAGGCCGACCGGGAGACCGTGCCGGTCGCCGTGGACGGCGAGGCCCTCGACCTGCCCACCCCCGTGGTGTGCACGGTCCGCCCCGGCGCGCTGCGGGTCCGGGTGCCGCGGCACCGCCCGGGCGCCGCCTACGCGCCTCCCACGGTCGACTGGCGGCGGATCGTCCGCCTCGCGCTCGGCCGCCCCGACCCCCGTACGATCAAGGATGCCTACGATGTCTGACCGCCGTCAGAAGATCTCCGCGCTGAGTCTCGTCAGCGACCTCGCCACCATGGACCAGGCCCTGTACGAGACGGTCACGGTCACCAGGACGCCCGCCCTGGACACCGCGCTGCGCCGGCTCTCCGCGGCCGCCGACCACTCCAAGATCTCCTTCGCGGTCGCCGCGGGCCTCGCCCTGTGCGGGCGCCGTCCGCGCCGGGCCGCGGCGATGGGCGTCGCGGCCGTCGGGGTCGCCTCCGCCACCGCCAATCTGCTCGGCAAGCGGCTGGTGCGCCGGCCCCGGCCGCACCGCGCCGAGGACTCGCCGTTCCCCGGCCGCCATGTGCCGATGCCGGACTCCGCGTCCTTCCCCTCCGGGCACACCGCCTCGGCCGTCGCCTTCGCGGCCGCCGTCGGCCCGGCCTTCCCTGTCGCCGCCGTCCCGCTGGGCCTGCTGGCCTGCGCGGTCGGCTACTCCCGGGTGCACACCGGGGTCCACTACCCGGGTGACGTCGTGGCGGGGGCGCTTCTCGGCACCGGGTCCGCCGCGCTGATCGTGGCGCTCGCGTCGCGGGCCGACGTCTAGGCGACGGCCCCTGGGTGCCGTTACGGCTTCTACGGCGTCTACGGCTTCTCGCAGTACAGGAAGAGATGGGGCTCGGGCACGGCCTCGGGGTGGTCGGGGGTGAACAGCATGCTCTGCTCGGCCAGCACGGTCAGGCCCGCGTCCCGCACCACGCCGACGAGGTCCTCGGCCGTGAAACTTGTCACCCGCACCGCCTGGCCCATGAAGACGGCGTCGACGCCGTCCACGTCCAGGGGCACCGTGGCGAGCACCAGGGTGCCGCCGGGCGCCAGTGCCCGCGTGAGACGGGCGATCAGCTCGGCCTGCCCGGGCCGGTCGATCTGGAGCAGCGAGAAGTAGACGCAGACCGCGTCGAACGAGCCGTCCTCCAGCGTGAGTTCGCTCACGTCCGCCAGCCGGAACTCGGCGTCGGGAACCTGCCGGGAGGCCAGCTCCACCATCACCGGGGAGACGTCCACGCCCAGCACACGGTGGCCCGCCGAGACCAGGGTGTGCGCGGTCGGCCGGCCGGTCCCGCTGCCGACGTCCAGCACCCGGCTGCCCGGCGCGAGCCGGCCCAGGAGCCAGTCCAGGGAGGCGTGGTGGGCCGAGGAGTGCGCGAACGCCTTCTCGTAGGCGGCCCCGAGCGCGTCGAACACCGCCGCGGCCCGCGGTCCGTCGTCCTCGTCGTTCACGCTGGTCCTCCTGGGGTGACAGGCGGGGTGAGACCCGGATGAGACTCGGCTCGCGCGCATCCTCGCATCCCTGACGGCCTCTCACAACGGCGCCCTCACCCGCCGGGTGCCCGCCTCGCGACCGCCGCCTCCCGGCCGTCTCCGCTACGGAGCGCAACTCCCCGGGCGGCCCCGGCGCGGTTGTTTCCCGGCCGCCCGCGTCCTTCCGTCGCCCGCGTTTCCGCCGCATTACGCGTTCCCCGTCCGGCCCTTGGCGCGGACGAGCCGGTCGGCCGATTCGCGTCGCCCGCGGGACGACGGATTCCGCGGGCGGCCGGAATCCGAGTTTCCACTACCGTAAGTAACATGATCTGCTGCCGTCTGATGGGTGGCCTACTCGCAAGTAGCAAAGGCCGCCGCGATTCGTCGTACCCTTCGGAGGATCCCTATGCCCTCGCCCGAGGAAGCCCTGCACGAGGCCCGCGTCGCCTACGAGGAGCACCTGCGCACCTGCCGCCAGTGCCACTACGACAACGCCCCGTGCGCCGTCTCCAAGCTCCTCCTGCGCGCCTACAACAACGCCCGGCGCGCCCAGATGCGCTCCGGCAGCACCGCGCTGCGCTGACCCGGCCCGCCGCCGCCCCCGGGCTCATCCGCCGGTGGGCAGGACCACCGTCAGGTCCCTGATCTCGTAGCCGCCGATGTCGTCCTTGAACGACACCCGCGGCACCCCGGCCGTCCGCAACCCGTCCAGCGCGAAGAGCCGGCTGAGCAGCACGTCGGCCTCCAGTACGGCGACCCCCGCCCCCGGGCAGCGGTGGGCGCCGTCCCCGAACGCCAGCCCGGCCGCCCACGGGCCGAGCCCCAGCACCCGGCCCGGCCGCAGCAGCAGCGGATCGCCGCCCACGACCTCCGGATCGGCGTTCGCCTCGTCGACGTGGACGGTGATCAGCTCGCCCGTCCCGACCCGGACCCCGCCGACCTCCAGGGGCGCGGTGGTCCGGCGGGACAGGCGGCCCACGACCGGCTCCAGGCGCAGGATCTCCTGGAGCAGCGCGAGCCGCTCCGGCTCCTCCGCCGCGCGGTACCGCTTCTGCAGCGCCGGATCGTCGAACAGATGCCAGGCGGCGGCACAGATGAACTCGCGCGTGGTGACCATGCCGGCCGCGGCGTAGGTCAGGCATTCGCCCAGGATCTCCGCGTCCGAGCAGCCGTCGGCCAGCAGATGCCCGATCAGGTCGTCCCGCTCCCGGCGGCGGTGCGCCCGGATCGCCGGGCGGACGTCGGCGAGATGGATGCGCAGCCAGTTCACGTTCTGCCGGACCAGCCAGTACAGACCGCGCGCGCTCGTCAGCCCCGGCCGCCCGAACTCCTCGGGGAAGAAGGCGTCCAGCCGCCGCTTCAGCCCCGGGCGGCTGTGCGTCAACCCGATGATCTCCCGCACCACCTCGATCGCCATGGTGAAGCTCAGATCGGAGAGCCGGGCCCGCCCGGCCCGCCGCACCACGGCCACCTGCTCGTCGGCGACCCGGGCCATCAGCTCGCGGTAGTGCTCGTCCACCCGCCGGGGCGTGAAGAACCGGGCGGTCTGGCGGCGCTGCTCGCGGTGGCCGGGCCCGTCCTGGTACAGCACGGGCCGGCGGATCCTGGCCGGCAGCTTCTCCACCGTCTCGATGCCCAGCCCCGCCTGCACGGTGTCCGTGCTGCGCAGCACCTCACGGGCGGCGGCGTACCCGTGCACCCGCCAGGTCCCGTCCGCCCCGCGGCTCACCGGGCACCCGGACGGCGCCGCCCCTCGGTCGACCTTCCGTACGGACTCCTGAGCGTCCCCCACCCCGACCACCTTTCCGTTCGCCGGACCGGACGCCAGTGTGACCGGGGGGACGGGTCCGGCGATGCGCAGCTTTCGGCCACACGCGCGTGGCGGTGCGGAGGGGGAGGGGGACGTGGGGTCAGGAGGGGCGTACCGCGCCGCGCAGGGTGCCCTCGCCGACGGCCATGATCGGTTCCTCGCTGATGGGCGCGCCCGGGCGCGGGGCGTGGATCATCATGCCGCTGCCCGAGACCAGGCCGGTGTGACTGAGGTCGTCGTGGAAGAAGACCAGGTCGCCGGGGCGCAGCTCGTCGAGACCGACCCGGGGGAAGTCCTTGGCCTGGTCGAGCGTGGCGCGCGGCAGGGACACCCCGGCGGCCCGCCAGGCGGCCTGGTTGAGGCCGGACGGGTCGTACGACTCCGGTCCGGTGGCGCCCCACACACAGGGCCGCCCGATCTGGGCGCGGGCGAAGGCGAGGGCCTTGTCCGCCTTCCCGAGGTACGCGGTGCCGCCGACGCTGAAGGTGGCGCCGGTGGGAGCGGGGGGTGCGGCGGGGGCGGGGGGCGGTGCCGGGGCCGGTGCCGGGGCGGGCATGGGGGCGGGCGCGGGTGCGGGTGCCGGTGCGGCGGCCTGCTGGGGCGCCGGGTACTCGTACGGCAGGTACGGGAGACCGGATTCGGTGACGGGCATGCCGAGCGGGTCCGGCTGGCCGAGCGGAGGCGCCGGTGCGGGTGCGGCCGCCGGTGCTGCTGTGGACTGGAGGAAGGCCGCCACCACCGGGGAGGCGTAGCCGAACTCCGACGGCGGGAACCCGGTGGCGGGCAGCGCGCCACCGAACTCGGGCGCGGGTGCGGGCGTGGGCGCCGCGAAGGTGTCGGTGAGGGGGGCGGCGTAGTCGGTGACCGGTGCGGTCATGGCCGAGGGCGCGTAGTCGGGGGCGGGCGCCGCCGTCGCGGGCATCGCGTAGTCGGTGACGGGGGCCGGGAAGCCCGCGCCCTGGGTGAGGTACCCGGCCGTCGGTGCCGTGGAGGCGGCCCCGGGGGCCATGAGCGTGGATTCCGGAACCATGGGTCCGCCGCCGCCCAGCATGTCGTCCATGCTGCCGGGCTGGGTCGGTATGCCGGGCGCGAGGGCGCCGTACTCGCCCGAGGCGCCCTGGTAGCCGGCGGCCGCCGTGGCGAAGCCGCCCGTCGGTGCCGGTACGCCGCCCGCCGGGGTCGCGTACTCGGCCGGCGGAGCCTGAGTCGGGGTCTGTGCCTGCGTGGGGGACGGGATGACCGCCATCGGTGCCGTCAGGGCGACCGCCGGTGTCCCGAAGCCGCCACCCTGCGTCAGATAGTCCGAAGTCGGCGCCGTGGGAACGGAGTTCGGCATCGGGGCGGCGCCGCCGGTGAGCTGCGGGATGCCGCCGGTGTCGGTCAGCGGGTCGGTGCCGGTGGTGGGGGAGGGGTTGCCCGACCAGGCCGCCGCGGCCTCCGCGCGGTACGCCAACTGCTCGGCCGTGTCGCCGGGTTGGCCCGCGGAGAGCTGGGGCGGGCGGGACGGCGCGGGTGCGGCGGGCAGGGCCGCGGGCGCGGCCGGGGGCAGCGCGGCGACGGCTCCGCTCCCGCCGGGGAGTTCGGGTGTGCGCCGCTCGGGCGCCTCCAGTTCGAGGCGGCGTCCGGCTTCCAGTTCACGGGGTGCGCCGCCGCCCGTCGGGCGCTCCTCCCGCGGCGGACGGGCCGCCAGGGCGGGACGCTCGGGCATCCGGTCGGCGGGCAGGGTGGCGGCGAGCGTCGGTCCGACGTTGTTGCGGACCATGTCGAACCACTGGCGGGCCACGGAGTCCGTGGCGGCGTCGCCGGACCCCCGGGCGCCGCCGGCGGGCCTGCGGGTCGCGTTCGACCTGGCGCGAGTGGCGTTGAACGTCCCGGTGTCGCTCTCGGCCCGGTCGTACAACGCGCTGACGGCCTGCTGGATCTCCGCCCGGCTAGGCTCGCCGACCTCCGTCGCCATGGAAGACGTACTCCTTCCGTGCTCCGCCGGCCGAGGGGCGGTGGACCCGGACGGCCCGCGGTTCGGGCACGCCTCAAGTTCCCTGCCCTGCCGGGCGGTTGTGCTGTCCATGCCGGGTGCTGGTCACTTCCGGGACCCGGCCGCACCCAAGAGTGCCATGGACTCGGCGGAGGCCGCGCGGTGCGGCCCTGGCGTCAAACTAACCAACGTGTGTGGCCCGTGTGAAGATTGACGTGTTAAATGTCCGATATGAATTCGTGACCTTCGTCTCCAGCGCCGCCCCGTCGTCAACTTCGCGCGCGTGAAGCCGCCCCGGGCGGCCGCCTCGCCGGTGGCCCTGGCCCGCATCGCCTACCGGGACCGGCCGAAGAGCGGCACCTCAGCCCTGCCCGGCGTACGCTCGAAGTATGACGATGCGAGGTGGCGCCGACGGTTCCTGGTGTTCGCTGTGGTCGAAGGACTCGGCCCTGTCGATCGCCTCGGTGGGCTCGTTCCTGTCCGTCGGCTCCGTGGGCAGTTTCCTGTCGATCGGCTCGGTGGGCAGCGCCGCGTCCGCCGTGTCGGTGGGGTCCTGGCTGAGCGCCGGATCGGCGCTGTCCGCCCTGTCCACCGGCTCCGTCCTCGCCTGGCGCTCCCGCGGCGGCGTCCTCACCGGAGCGGCCGCGGCGACCGGCGTCGTCCTGCTGTGCGCCTGGTCGGCCGGCCGCGCCCGCACCCGCGGGGGCTGCTCGCCGCTGGCCTGAGCCCAGGGAGCCGAGCCCAGGGAGCTGCGGCGAGGGGGCTGTGGCCAGGGGGCTGTGGCCAGGGGGCTGTGGCCAGGGGGGAAGACGTCCTCCCGTCCCCGTCCCCGTCCCCGTCCGTGGCCTTCGCGAGCCCGACGCACGGGGCGTTGTCAGTGGTCGCCGGTAGGTTTTTCGGCGTCGGGGTGATCAGCCCGCGACAACCCCCCTGTGCTGCGCCGATCCGGCGTGCGCAGCCCTGCGCCGCGAAGGAGATGGTGCGTTGTCGGACTGGGAGAAGTCGAGCACGGCCCGGGTGGTGCCACCCGCGCGGCCACGCAAGCTCGCCAAGGTCCCCTTCGTCGAACTGGCCGACGGACGCCTCCAGGGCGTCGTCTCCAGCGGTTCGGACATCGAACGGGTGTACGTCTCGTCGGTCGCGTCCGGCACGTACGCCTTCGCGTGCAGCACCAACAACAACCGCCCCTGCGGCGGCGCCCGCGGCTCGTTCTGCAACCACATCCGCGCCCTGGTCACCGAGGCGGTGCTCCAGTACGGCGGTGATCGCGTCGCCCGCTATCTGCGCGCCGAGCCCGGTGGCGGAGGCGGCACGGACGCCGCGGCCCTCACCGCCGTCATGACGGGCACCCGCCCGCCGCAGGCGGACGGCAAGACACTCGCCGCACCCGTCTTCAGCAGGTTCCTGCGTCACCTCGCCTACCTCGAACTCGCCCCGGTCACCACGCCGTTGCCGGAGATGCACTGGTTCCCGCCGACCCGCGCGGCGGAGCCGGGGGCGCCCGCGGGGGAGCGCGAGGAGACGGCGGCCTCGTCCGTGGACGGTCTCGACGAGGCCCTCGCCGCGGTGGACGCCGTCGACCGGGCGCTGGTCACGGGGCTGCTGCGCCCTCGCCCCGAGCGCGCCGCCGACCTGCTGGAACTCGCCGACGCCCTGGCCGGCAGCCCGCTGGCGGGCGTGGTCGCCGAGGCCGCCGAGAAGGCCGGTGCCGCTGCCGCGGGGGAGGACCACTTCGTCGCCCTCGCCGCCGGCCGCACCGCTCTCCTGGGCGCCGCCCACGACGCGCTCACGGCGCTCGTGGACGAGACCACCGGCCGCACCCGCGGCGAACCGGCACCCCCGGCCGCGGGTGACCGTGAGACCGTCAACCTGCTGGCGGCGGCCCGCACCTGGCTCTCCGACCTCGCCCGCACCGGCTGGCAGGGCATCGACCACGAACTCGTCGGCGGCGCCGCCCCGATCGTCTCCGCGCTGCTTCCCCAGCCCGGACTGCGCCGTCTGGCCACGCTGCTCGACGGGTTCGCCGCCGAACTGGCCGCCTCCTGCCCGGGCGCCGCCCTCGACCGGATCCCGGCCCGCCGCTGGGGCGACCTGTGGGCCCGCGCCCTGCTGCTGACCTGCCCCGGCGCCGCCGAACCGGCCGCCACCGCGCCCGCCACCGGCCGGCTGCTGCCGCTCGGCGTCGACCTGCACGAACACGCCACCGCCGCGCAGGCCCAGGTGCACGCCGTGTTCGAGCCCGCCGACGGCACCGCGCCCCGGCTGGTCCGCGCGAGCGTCTCCGTGCCGAAGCCGGACACCGTCGTGGCCGCGGGCGTCTGGCAGTTGCTGCGGCCGCACCTCTCGCTGCTGGCGGCGCTCGGCGAGGGCCGGACCATGGACCTCGACGGCATGCCCCTCACCGAGGAGGGCGATCTCCTCTGGGACGACACCCTGGCCCGCGCGGGCGAGCCCGCCGACGCCCTCGCCACCGCCCGCGTCGCCCTCGCCACGGCCGTCACGCCGCCCGTCGCCCCGCTGGACCGCCACCCCGCACGCATCGCGGAGCCGGTGTTCCTGGAGGGCTACGAGATCCGGCAGGACGGCGACACCCTCACCTTCACGGTCGCCGGACAGCCGTACACGGTCGACACCGACCGCATCCCGGCCGCCGGACCGCTCACCCCCGAGGCGGTCGCCGCCTCCGGTGCCTGTATCGCCCTGCTGCGCTGGGACGACGGGGAGTTCCGGGTGCAGCCGCTCGCCGTCGAGACGACCGTGCGCCGCAAGCCCGTCGCCCTGCACGCGGGCGCGTGGGCCGGCGGCACCACCGACAAGGCCGGCCTCAGGGCGGAGAAGGCGGCCACCGACGCCGTCACCGTCCTGCGGGAGCGCGCGGGAAGGCTGCTGCGGAAGTGAGCGAGCGTCAGAGTGACGACCAGGTGGAGGCCCTGCCCCACGACAACCGCCGTCAGGTGCTGTACTGGCGGCTCCTCGCCCGGCTCTTCGACCCCGAGGAGCAGCCCGCGCTGGAGCGGGCGGGGCTCGCCGTCGTGGAGGACATCGGCCTGCCGGCCGCCCTGCTGGACCCGCAGGCGTCGGTCGACTCGATCGTCCAGCGCCACCCGGAACTGGCGGCGGAGTTCGACGGGTTGATGGTCACGGACGAGGACCAGGGCCCGGACGCGGACCCGGACGGCGAGGTCACCCGCGCCGGTGCCGCCGAGGTGCGTCGCGCCGCGCTCGTCTCCAAGGTGCTGCTCAACGTCTTCTCCACCGGCAGCGGAGCCGTCAGCGCGGGTCAGCTCTCCCGCTGGCAGTCCGACGCCGGCTGGCTGGAGCGCGCCCTCGGCTGCGCCCCCGGCGACCTGCGCGGCGGCCGCGGCTCCGGCGGTTCCGGCGGGGTCGCCCCCACCGGCACCGGAGGGGGCGGCAGGACACCGGACCTCAGCCGGCTGATCCCGGCGATCGGACCCGAACTGGGCGCCCTGGAGGCCGACCTCGTCAAGCGCATGCACCTGCGCGAGGTGCTCGCCGACCCGAAACTCGCGGCCCGGCTCACCCCGAGCATGTCGCTGGTCGAACAGCTCCTGCGCGACAAGAACAACCTCTCCGGGGTGGCCCTCGCCAACGCCAAGGACCTGATCCGGCGTTTCGTGGACGAGGTCGCCGACGTCCTGCGCACCCAGGTGGAGAAGGCCACGGTCGGCGCCATCGACCGCTCGGTCCCGCCCAAGCGCGTCTTCCGCAACCTCGACCTCGACCGCACCATCTGGAAGAACCTCACCAACTACAGCCCGGAGGAGGAGCGGCTCTACGTCGACCGCCTCTACTACCGGCACACCGCCCGCAAGACGACCCCGCAGCGGCTCATCGTCGTGGTCGACCAGTCGGGCTCGATGGTCGACTCCATGGTCAACTGCACCATCCTGGCGTCGATCTTCGCCGGACTGCCCAAGGTCGACGTCCACCTGATCGCGTACGACACGCAGGCCCTCGACCTCACCCCCTGGGTGCACGACCCCTTCGAGACGCTGCTGCGCACCCAGCTCGGCGGCGGCACCGACGGGACGGTCGCCATGGCGCTGGCCGAGCCGAAGATCGCCGAACCGCGCAACACGGTCGTCGTGTGGATATCCGACTTCTACGAATGGCGGAGCCAGCCCCTGTTCGACAGCATGGCCGCCCTCCACCGCTCCGGGGTGAAGTTCATCCCCGTCGGCTCGGTGACCAGCTCCGGGCGCGGCAGCGTCAACCCGTGGTTCCGGGAGCGCTTCAAGGACCAGGGCACCCCGGTGCTCTCCGGGCACATCCGCAAGCTCGTCCAGGAACTCAAGACGTTCCTCGGCTGACGCGCCGCGGCTCCTCCGCACGTCCCCCTGACTTTGTGAACTTCTGAACTTCCGAGAAAGGTTCCGACATGTCCGACCTGCTGCGCGCCCCCGCCGAGATCAAGTACGCCGAGGAACTGGACTGGCTGGAGTCGATCGACGACAACCCCAAGCCGTTCTCCTGGCGGCTGTCGCCGAAGATGGTCCGCCTCTTCGTCCTCGGGGCCGAGCGCGCCGACGGTCTCGACCGGGAGGTCGCCCAGAAGTGGTTCGGCGACCGCAGCTTCGTCGAGCGGTCCATCGTCACCCTCGCCTCCGACCGCGGTCTGCTGCTGATCGGTGACCCCGGCACCGGCAAGAGCTGGCTCGCCGAACTGCTCGCCGCCGCGATCTGCCGCAACTCCACCCAGGTGGTGCAGGGCACGGCCGGCACCACCGAGGACCACATCAAGTACTCGTGGAACGTGTCCATGGTGATCGCCAAGGGCCAGTCGCGGGAGTCGATGATCCCCTCGCCGATCATGACCGCGATGGAGACCGGCACCATCGGCCGCTTCGAGGAGCTGACCCGCTCGACCAGTGACGTCCAGGACGCGCTGATCTCGATCCTCTCCGAGAAGTACATCTCCGTGCCCGAACTCGACGGCGCGGGCGGCGAGAACATCGTCTTCGCCAAGCCCGGCTTCTCCGTCATCGCCACCGCCAACAGCCGCGACCGCGGGGTCAACGACCTGTCCTCCGCGCTCAAGCGCCGCTTCAACTTCGTGCGCATCCCCGTCATCACGAACAAGAAGAGCGAGGCGGAGATCGTCCGCTTCCGCACCGAGGAACTGCTGCGCCGCCACCAGATCGAACTGGACGTCCCGCCGACCCTGCTCGACGTGCTGCTCCAGAGCTTCGCCGACCTGCGCGCCTCCGCCGCCGCGGCCGGCAGCGACGACGAGAAGCTGGAGTCCGCCCTGTCCACCGCCGAGCAGATCGGCGTCCTGGAGGACGCCATCCTGCACAGCAACTTCTTCGGCGAACGCGCCCTCACCGCCCGGACCCTCGCCTCCTCCCTGGTCGGCTCCCTGGCCCGGCGCGAGCCGGAGGACCTCGCCATCCTCAACAAGTACCTGCACGGCGTCGTCGAGCCGCGCGGCAAGGAAGAGGGCGGCGCCTGGCCGGAGTTCCTCGAGGGCGGCCGCGACGCGATCGCGACCCTGTCATGAGCGGCGGCACCTTCGAGGCCCTGCGCGGCCAACTGCACGAGGCGGCCACGGCGTTCGCCGACGGACCCGGCGCCCTGGAAGGCATCCTGCGGGGCATCGTGGACGACGTGGAGCGCGCCGTCCGCGAACCGCTGGAGATCTTCCCGGTCTGCCACCACTCACCGGCCTCCGCGATCGCGATGGCCCGCCGGCTGCGCGAGAAGCAGCCCAAGGTGGTGTACCTGGAGCTGTGCGAGGACATGGCCCCGCTCCTGACCGAACTGCGCAACTGCCGGCTGCCGGTGGCGGTCCAGGCGTTCGCCAGCGAGGTCGAGGGCTTCCCGGCCGACTGGACCCCGCTGTCCGTGGTCGCCCCGGTCACCGAGGCGTCCGCCGAGTACCAGGCCATCGCCTACGCCCTCGACACCCCCGGCGTCGAACTCGTCCTGGTCGACCGGTCCTCCGACCACGTCTTCCAGTGGGAGAAGCGGCGGGAGAACCTCCCGGCGGTCGCGGCGGAGGACGGCGGGACCGACCCCGACACGGCACCCGCCGACGAGGAGAGCGCCCTGCACGGCGACGCCGTCGGCGTGGAGATCGGCGACCTGCGCCCCCGCTTCGCCGAACTGGAGGAGCACCTGCTGCGCCACGGCCGGGTCCGGCACTGGTCGGAGTGGTGGCACCAGTTCGTCGAACTCCCCCTCGGCGACAGCGACCACGACACCTACCGTCAGGTCATGCTGCTCATCGGCAGCCTCTTCCGCCGTCTCGCCCCGGGCGACGCGCACCGCGTGCGGGTGGACGAGGACCGCGAGCGGTACATGTGGACCCGGATGCGCGAACACCTCGCCGCCACCGGCACCGACCCCGCCGACTGCCTGTACGTGTGCGGCGCCTTCCACGCGGCCAGCCGCGTCGAGGAGTTCGGGGTGCACGGCAGCGACACCTTCACCATCAGCCCGCCCAGCGGCACCAAGTGGCGGCACGGGCTGATCCCGTCCAGCCACGCCGCGATCGAGGCGCAGTTCGGCCTGGCCGCGGGTTCGGTGTCCATCGCCGCGACCGAATGGCAGAAGAACCTCAAGCGGACCCGCGTCAAGCCGTACCGGCTCGCCGGTCAGGCGGGCACGAAGAAGCCCGCCAAGGCCGCGCAGCCCGTCCGGGCACTCCCCGCCGCCGAGGCGCCGGCCGCCGACCGGCTCACCGGCTTCCTCCAGCGCCCGCCCGTCCTCGACCGGCTGGACGAGGCGGAACTGCTCGGCTGGTCCGTGGACATCGTGCGCGCCGCCCGGCGCAACGGCTACCTCGCCTCCACCGCCGACGCCATCGCCGTCTTCGAGACGTCGATCCTGCTCGCCGGGATGCGCGAGCGCGCCAAGCCGACGCCGTACGACTTCCAGGACGCGGCCGTCACCTGTATCGAGAAGGACCGGGTCCCGGGGCGGCGGGACGTGCGGCGGCTGGTCGAGATCATGATGGGCGGCGACCGCGTCGGCCAGGTCGGCTACGACGCGCTGCCGCCGCTGGCCCGCGACGTCCACGACCGCCTTGAGCCGCTCGGCCTGCGCCTCCAGCAGCGCGGGGTGGTGCGCGCCCTGCTGGACATCGCCTCCCGGCCCGAACTGGAGCGCTGCTCGGACGTGCTGTGGATGCTGCGCCGGCTGATGCCGGACGGCGCCGCCCGGCCCATCATGGGCGAACGGCGGCTGGGCGAGCGCCCCATCCAGGAGTCCTGGGACCTCTCCCTGGGCACCCACCAGCGCGCTCTGATCGAACTCGGTTACGAGGGCGTCAGCATCGAACAGGTGCTGGAGCAGCGGCTGCGGCGCGCCGCGTACGCGCCGCAGGCCACCGCGGCGACCGTCCTCGAAGCCGTCGAGGACGCCATCCTCTACCTGCGCAGCCGCCGCCTCGCCGACGAACTGGGCACCCACGCCCTCGACGTGCTGGCACGCGAACGCAGCGTGGACGGCGCGCCCGAGGTGCTGCGCCGCATCCGCCGGCTGCTCGCGCACTACCGCACCGCCGAGCCGGTGCTGCCGCCGTGGATCGAGTCGTTCGTCAAGACCGGCTACGCCCACTACTGCACCCTGCTGCCGACGGCGTTCACCGACGACGACGCGACCGTCCGGCAGGTCGCGGCCATGCTGGGCTTCCTGTTCGGCATGGAGGGGCTCGCCCTCTCGCTCGGCTGCGACCGCACCCAGCTCGAACTCGCCCTGGCCCAGTCCCATCCTGAGGAGCCCGACCGCATCGCGCTGCTGTGGGCCGCCCGCACGCACCTGGGCACCCTGTCCCGGGCCGAGCTGCGCGAGCGCTGCGACGAACTGCTCGGCAACCCGCTGGTGGTGCCCGCCTACCCGCGCTATCTCAGCGGCTTCGTGCACGCGCTGGAGCCGGTGCCGGGTCTTGCGGACTTCGTCGTCGAGGCGGTGTCGAACGCGTTCGCCCGGCTGCCCGACCCGGTCCTGCTGCCCTGGCTGCCGACCCTGATCACCACCCTGCGGGCGAGCGGCACCGAACTGGCCCCCCTCCTCATCCGCGAGGCCGGCCGGATCTTCCCCGCCCGGCTCGCCGAGCTGGACGGCTGGGTGCCGCCGTGGCGGCTCCCGCAGCGGCCCGCGGGCGCGCGGGCGGAGCCGGCGGCGGGCCGGGCGGCCGGTGCCGCACTGGCCGCAGCCCACCCCGCGACCTGCGACGCGCTGGCGGACCTGCTGGGCTGCGACGGCACCTGGGAGACCGCGGGACCCGCTCCCGGGGCGGCGCTCCTCACCCGGCACCCGCGGACCGCGCGGGACCTCACGGAGCTGCTGGGCGTGGGCTGACCGGCAGGGCCGCCACCAGCCGCCGGACGGTGTCCGCCGCCAACGCCGGGTTGGCGGCGGCATGGTGGGCCAGCTCCTCGTCGTCCAGCAGTTCGGCGAGCCGGTCCTGCGGCAGGTTCGGGTGGCGGGCCAGGGCGGCGCGGACGGCCGGGTCCGGATCCCGGGTGAGCCGCGCCACGGTCTCCGGCGCGCACCCGGGATCACGGGCGGCCAGTGCGCGCACGACGGGGTCGGCGTCGTCGGCGTGCACGGCCAGTCCGTCGGTCGGGAACTGTGGCCGCAGCAGCAGGTCGTCGCGCCCGAGGCCGGTGTATTCGAGGAACGCGCGCAGCAGCAGCGGCGGCGGGGCGTCGGGGTGGTTCTGCGCCAGCAGCACGCGGACGCCGAGGTCGTCGTCGGCGGCCAGGCGCTCCAGCAGGTCGGCGGGAAGGGTGTGCCGGCTCGCCGCCCGGCGCCGCAGCAGCGGATGGGCGGAGAGCGCGTCCCGGCGGACGGCCTCGGGATCCCGGGGAGGCAGGGGCGGCCAGTGGTGGAGGAACGGCCCGTCCTGCGGGACGTCGTAGTCGATCCGCGCCCGTTCCTCCTCGCTCCACGCGGGATGGACGGACACGGCGAGCCGCACCTTCGGGTCGGGGTCCTCGGCGAGGGCCCGGCGTTCGGCGGGGCCGAGCTCTGCGCGGCGCGCGATCCGCTCCCGCACCTCGGGGTCGGGATCGCCGGCCAGCAGGACCACCACGTCGGCCGGCAGGCTCGGATTGTTCGCGATCATCGCCCGCTCGTCCGGACCGGCCGGATCGGTGAGGACCCGGTCCACGACGGCCCGGCTGAGGGCGTCGTGCAGCAGCGCCCCGGTGCGGGCGTGCGACGGGTGGGCGGGCAGCGTGCTCTCCACCCACGCCGGGTCCTCGTGCCGCAGATGCCGCAGCGCCGACTCCCGGACCTCGTCGTCCGGGTCGGCCAGCAGGGCGGCCCGGGTCTCGGCGGGCAGCGATCCGAACGATCCGGTGCCCCACAGCCGCAGCCGTGCGATCGGATGGGTGGGCAGCGCCCGGCGCAGCGCGGCGGACATCTGCCGGTCGAGGCTGAAGCCCAGGTCGTCCCGGGAGTAGGTGGTGATCATGCGGACGACGGTCTCGTCCGGCAGCGGCCGCGGGACGACGGGGTCGGTGGTCCTCGGGCCTTCGGCGAGATGCGCGCGGACGAACCAGTCCGGGTCGTCCACCAGCCGCGCCCGCACGGCCGGGTCGACGTGCGGATTGCGGACGAGGAAGCTGCGGGTGTACCGGTCCGGGTGCGCGATCGCCGCGTCGGCCACCGCCCCGGGCAGATCCCGGTCCCGGCACAGCACCATCCGTACCGCGAGCGGGGCGTCCGCCAGCAGTCGCAGCAGGATCTCGTCGGGAGCGGACGGATTGAGGGCGAGCCCGGCCAGCCGCCGGGTGGGCAGGTCGGCCTCGTTCCAGATCTGATCGGGTGTCGGCATACGGTCGGTTCCCCCAGTACTCCACGACGACGCACAGGTCCCCGGCCGAGGCCGGGGACCATGACCTTAACCGCGACGGCCCAGCTCAGACGGGGGGCGGGGTGCCGTCCGCGTGCAGCCAGGAGGTGAGCGCCCACCACCAGTGCAGGGTGTCCAGCGGACCGGTGTCGCCGTCGGTGAGGGACGCCGAGGTGATCTGCCGGAGCCGCCCCAGCCGGTAACGCACGGTGTTGGGGTGGGTGAACAGCGCCGCCGCCGTCTGGTCGAGCCGACGGCCGTTGTCGAGGAACGTCAGCGCGGTGCGCGCGAGTTGGCGGTGGAAGTCGTTGCCCGGATCCAGGGCGCCGAGCAGCCGACGGCTCACCAGCGAGGCCAGTAACGGCTGTTCGGACAGGGCGATCCGGCCGGCCAGGTCCGTGACGTCGTACAGCCCGCGCAGCCCCCGCTCCAGGCCCAGCGCGGCCGCACGCGCGCACAGCCGGTACAGCGCGGGCAGTTCGGGCAGCGGAGCGGCGGGCGCGATCACCACCACGGCCCCGGCGTCGATCTCGTCGGCCGAGGGCGGCCGCGGGCACAGTCCGGCGAGACGGCCGTCGATCAGCGCCGTGACCACGTGCGGCGACCGCAGCGCCGGCCGCCCGCCCGGCAGCGCGGCGAGACAGCGGTGGTGTCCCGCGGCGTCCGCCCGCACCCCGGCCCGCGCCAACTCCTCGGCCCGCGGCGGCACTTCCCCCAGCAGTGCCTGACGCAGCAGCCGCGTCCGTACGGCGTCCAGGGCGCGTGGGGAGTCGTGCTCGGCCGCGCGGTAGCCGTTGATCACATGGCGTTCGACCGCGTTGCCGTACTCCTGGAGCCGCAGCACCACGGAGAGCAGGACGGCGTCCGCCACGCCTGCCGACCGGCAGCGGTCCACCGCCAGTTCGGCCGCCCGGGCGAGCGCCGCCTGCACCCCTTGCAGGACGGCGGTCATCGGCACGCCCTGCACGGCCCGGTCGGCGCCCAGCAGCAGCGCGGCGGTGAAGTCCTGTTCCTCGACCGAACCCGACCGCTCCAGCGCGGCGAACCAGGGTCCCGCCGCCCGGATCATCGCCGTGACGTGCGAGCGGGTCGCCTCCTCGGTGAGCCGGGACAGTTCCGGGGAGCGGCTGCGGGCCACCCGGACCAGTTCCCCGCACACGTCCGGGTCGCCGGCCATGTCCCGCAGGACCGCGGTGACCTGCTCCGGGCCGTGAACGACCGTCATGGTCCCCCTCCCGCCCGGCCGCTGTCGCCGGGCCACAAGCAGGCGGGCGCCGCGTTGGCTGCCGCGCACTATCGCAGAGCTGTGTCGGCCTGGTTACCTGTTGGGCTACCGACGGTAACAGCGGGGATGTCACAGGAACACCCCTCGCGCACGCCCCCGTGCCCCACCCCTGCCCCACCCCTCGCGCACGCCACCCCCATGCCCCACGCCACCTCCATGCCCCACGCCTCGCCCAGGAGGGCCGCCATGGACCACCCCGACGCCGCCTCCGGTGTCACGCGCCGCCACGCCCTGACCGTGACCGGCGGAGTCCTCGCGGGCGCGACCCTCGCCGCCCACGCCTTCCCCGCCTTCGGCGCCGAGTCGCAGCAGGCCGACGCGATCGTCGTCGGCCACGGACTCGCCGGCCTGGTCGCCACCGCCGAACTCGCCGCCGCCGGCCGCAAGGTGCTGCTCCTCGACCAGGAGCCCGAGGCGAGCCTCGGCGGCCAGGCGTTCTGGTCCTTCGGCGGGCTGTTCTTCGTCAACTCCGACGAACAGCGCCTGATGGGCGTCAAGGACACCTACGACCTGGCCTGGCAGGACTGGCAGGGCACGGCCGGCTTCGACCGGGGCGTCGACGACCCGTCCGGCCAGGACTACTGGGCGAGCCGCTGGGCCAAGGCGTACGTGGAGTTCGCGTCCGGCGAGAAGCGGTCCTGGCTCTCCGGACTCGGCGTGCAGTGGTTCCCGATCGTCGGCTGGGCGGAGCGCGGCGGCGGCCTCGCCACCGGGCACGGCAACTCGGTGCCCCGCTTCCACGTCACCTGGGGGACCGGCCCCGCCGTCGTCGAACCGTTCGAGAAGAAGGTGCGCGCCGCGGTCGCCGCGGGCAAGGTCACCTTCAAGTTCCGGCACCGCGTGGACGAGATCGTCACCACCGGCGGAGTCGTCACCGGCGTACGCGGCGCGATCCTGGAGCCCAGCAGCGCCGCCCGCGGCAAGCCCAGCTCTCGCACGGTCGTCGGCGACTTCGAACTGCGCGCCCCGGTCGTCGTGGTCACCTCCGGCGGCATCGGCGCCAACCACGACCTCGTCCGCCAGAACTGGCCCGCCCGCATGGGCACCCCGCCCAAGTTCATGGTCACCGGAGTGCCCGCGCACGTCGACGGCCGGATGCTCGCCATCACCGAGCGGGCGGGGGGCCGGATCGTCAACCCGGACCGCATGTGGCACTACACCGAGGGCCTCAGGAACTACGACCCGATCTGGCCCGGCCACGGCATCCGCATCCTCCCCGGCCCCTCCTCGATGTGGTTCGACGCGAAGGGCAAGCGGTTCGACACCCCCGACATCCCGGGCTACGACACCCTGCACACCCTGAAGACCATCACCGAATCCGGCTACGACTACTCCTGGTTCGTCACCACCCAGAAGATCATCGCCAAGGAGTTCGCGCTCTCCGGATCCGAGCAGAACCCGGACCTCACCAACAAGAACGTCTGGCAGCTCCTGTCCCGGATCTGGCAGACCCCGGAGCCGATCGAGAAGTTCAAGAACAAGGGGGAGGACTTCGTCGTCGCGACCACCCTCACCGACCTCGTCGCCGGCATGAACAGGCTCACCGGCACGCACCTCATCGACCTGGCCGACCTCAAACGGCAGATCGAGGCCCGCGACCGCGAGATCGAGAACCCCTACACCAAGGACGTCCAGGTCATGGGCATCCGCAACGCCCTCTCCTACACCGGCGACTCGCTCAGCCGCACCGCCTCCGCCCACCGCATCCTGGACTCCAGCGCCGGGCCCCTGATCGCCGTACGGCTCAACGTGCTCACCCGCAAGACCCTCGGCGGTCTCCAGACCGACCTCTCCGGCCGCGTCCTGGACAGATCCGGGAACCCCGTGCCCGGCCTGTACGCGGCCGGGGAGGTCGCCGGCTTCGGCGGCGGCGGAGTGCACGGCTACCGGTCCCTGGAAGGCACGTTCCTCGGCGGCTGCCTGTTCTCCGGACGCCAGGCGGGCCGCGCCGCGGCGGCGGCGACCGCGACCTGACCGTCCAGCGGCTCCGCGACCTGACCGGTCGTCGGCGGATCACCGTCCCGACCCGGCAGCCTCTCAGATCACGGTCCAAACGAGCGAGACATGCGGTGAGTGGCCCGACTCACATGGCCAACCCGGTCACTCACCGCCACGATGGACCCCGTCACCCGCAGGCCGAAGGGGTCCAGGATGTTCCGCAAGGTGCTGGTCGCCAACCGTGGCGAGATCGCGATCCGTGCGTTCCGCGCCGGCTATGAGCTGGGCGCGCGCACGGTCGCCGTCTTCCCCCATGAGGACCGCAACTCGCTGCACCGGCAGAAAGCCGACGAGGCGTACGAGATCGGCGAACCGGGCCATCCGGTGCGCGCCTACCTCTCCGTCGAGGAGATCGTCGGCGCCGCCCGCCGGGCCGGCGCCGACGCCGTCTACCCCGGCTACGGGTTCCTCTCCGAGAACCCCGAACTCGCCCGCGCCTGCGAGGAGGCGGGCATCACCTTCGTCGGACCGGACGCCCGCACCCTCGAACTGACGGGCAACAAGGCGAGCGCCGTCGCCGCCGCCCGCGCCGCCGGGGTGCCCGTGCTCGGCTCATCCGCGCCCTCCACCGACGTGGACGAACTGGTGCGCGCCGCCGAGGAGATCGGCTTCCCCGTCTTCGTGAAGGCCGTCGCCGGCGGTGGCGGCCGCGGGATGCGCCGGGTCGAGGACCCGGCCGTCCTGCGCGAGTCCATCGAGGCGGCCAGCCGCGAGGCCGCGTCCGCCTTCGGCGACCCGACCGTCTTCCTGGAGAAGGCCGTCGTCGACCCCCGCCACATCGAGGTGCAGATCCTCGCCGACGGCGAGGGCAACGTCATCCACCTCTTCGAGCGCGACTGTTCGCTCCAGCGCCGCCACCAGAAGGTCATCGAGCTGGCGCCCGCGCCCAACCTCGACCCCGTGCTGCGCGACCGCATCTGCGCCGACGCCGTCCGCTTCGCCCGCGAGATCGGCTACCGCAACGCGGGCACCGTCGAGTTCCTCCTCGACCCCGACGGCAACCACGTCTTCATCGAGATGAACCCGCGCATCCAGGTCGAGCACACGGTCACCGAGGAGGTCACCGACGTCGACCTGGTGCAGGCCCAGCTCCGGATCGCCTCCGGCGAGACCCTCGCCGACCTCGGCCTCTCCCAGGACACCGTCACCCTGCGCGGCGCCGCCCTCCAGTGCCGGATCACCACCGAGGACCCCGCCAACGGTTTCCGTCCCGACACCGGCCGCATCAGCGCCTACCGCTCCCCGGGCGGCTCCGGCATCCGTCTCGACGGCGGAACCACCCACGCCGGTACGGAGATCAGCGCCCACTTCGACTCCATGCTGGTCAAACTGACCTGCCGGGGACGGGACTTCCAGGCCGCGATCGGCCGCGCCCGGCGTGCCGTCGCCGAGTTCCGCATCCGCGGCGTGGCCACCAACATCCCGTTCCTCCAGGCCGTCCTGGACGACCCCGACTTCCAGGCCGGGCGGGTCACCACCTCGTTCATCGAGCAGCGCCCGCACCTGCTCACCGCCCGGCACTCCGCCGACCGCGGCACCAAGCTGCTCACCTACCTCGCCGACGTCACCGTCAACAAGCCGCACGGCGAACGGCCCGACCTGATCGACCCCACCACCAAGCTGCCCGCGCTTCCCGCCGGTGAGCCGCCCGCCGGGTCCCGGCAGCGGCTGGTGCGGCTCGGCCCCGAGGGCTTCGCCCGCGCGCTGCGCGAGTCGCCGACCCTCGGCGTCACCGACACCACCTTCCGCGACGCCCACCAGTCGCTGCTCGCCACCCGGGTGCGCACCAAGGACCTGCTCGCCTCCGCCCCGCTGGTCGCCCGCACCCTGCCCGAACTGCTCTCCCTGGAGTGCTGGGGCGGCGCCACCTACGACGTCGCGCTGCGCTTCCTCGCCGAGGACCCCTGGGAGCGGCTGGCCGCCCTGCGCGAGGCCGTGCCCAACATCTGCCTCCAGATGCTGCTGCGCGGCCGCAACACCGTCGGCTACACCCCGTACCCGACCGAGGTCACCGACGCGTTCGTGCAGGAGGCCGCGGCCACCGGCATCGACATCTTCCGCATCTTCGACGCCCTCAACGACGTCGGCCAGATGCGCCCCGCCATCGACGCCGTACGCGAGACCGGCACGGCGGTCGCCGAGGTCGCCCTCTGCTACACCTCCGACCTGTCCGACCCCAACGAGCGCCTCTACACGCTCGACTACTACCTGCGGCTCGCCGAGCAGATCGTCGACGCCGGCGCCCATGTCCTCGCCGTCAAGGACATGGCGGGACTGCTGCGCGCACCCGCCGCGGCCAAGCTGGTCTCCGCGCTGCGCCGCGAGTTCGACCTGCCGGTCCACCTGCACACCCACGACACGGCGGGCGGCCAGCTCGCCACCTACCTGGCCGCGATCCAGGCCGGCGCGGACGCGGTCGACGGCGCGGTGGCCTCCATGGCGGGCACCACCTCGCAGCCCTCGCTGTCCGCGCTGGTCGCCGCCACCGACCACTCCGAGCGCCCCACCGGCCTCGACCTCCAGGCCGTCGGCGACCTGGAGCCCTACTGGGAGGGCGTCCGCCGCGTCTACGCCCCCTTCGAGGCGGGCCTCGCCGCCCCGACCGGGCGCGTCTACCACCACGAGATCCCCGGCGGCCAGCTCTCCAACCTGCGCACCCAGGCCGTCGCGCTCGGCCTCGGCGACCGCTTCGAGGACATCGAGGCCATGTACGCCGCCGCCGACCGCATCCTCGGCCACCTGGTGAAGGTGACCCCGTCCTCCAAGGTGGTCGGCGACCTCGCCCTGCACCTGGTCGGCGCCGGTGTCTCCCCCGAGGACTTCGAGGCCGCGCCCGCCCGGTACGACATCCCCGACTCGGTCATCGGCTTCCTCCGCGGCGAGCTGGGCACCCCGCCCGGCGGCTGGCCGGAGCCCTTCCGCACCAAGGCCCTGGAGGGCCGCGCCGAGGCCAAGCCCGTCAACGACCTCACCACCGAGGACCGCGAGGGCCTGGAGAAGTCCCGCCGTACCACCCTCAACCGGCTGCTCTTCCCCGGCCCGACGCGCGACTTCGACACCCACCGCCAGGCGTTCGGCGACACCAGCGTGCTGGACAGCAAGGACTTCTTCTACGGGCTGCGCCCGGGCAAGGAGTACGCCGTCGACCTGGAGCCGGGGGTCCGGCTGCTGATCGAGCTCCAGGCGATCGGCGAGGCCGACGAGCGCGGCATGCGGACCGTGATGTCCTCCCTGAACGGCCAGTTGCGGCCCATCCAGGTCCGCGACAAGGCGGCGGCCTCGGACGTCCCGGTGACCGAGAAGGCCGACCGCGCCAACCCCGGCCATGTCGCCGCCCCGTTCGCGGGCGTGGTCACCCTGGCCGTCGCCGAGGGCGACGAGGTGGCGGCGGGCGCCACCGTGGCCACCATCGAGGCGATGAAGATGGAGGCCACCATCACCGCCCCGGCCGGGGGCCGGGTGAGCCGTCTGGCCATCAACCGGATCCAGCAGGTGGAGGGCGGCGACCTGCTCGTGGTCGTCGGCTGACACACCGCAAGGGGACCCGCCGCCCTCACGAGCGGCGGGTCCCCTTGCGTTCCCGGTCAGCGCAGGACGGTCTCCCAGGTGTCCACGGCGTAGTGGACCGTCATCCCGTGCCGGGCGTAGAGCCGCGGCGCGCCGGTCGCGTTGGAGGTGTCCACGCCGAGCCCCACCACGTCCCGGCCCCGCGCGGCGAAGGCCGCGAACGCGTGCCGGAGCAGCAGCCCGGCCAGTCCCCGGCCCCGGGCCTCGCTCAGCACCCCGATGCCCCGGATCCAGCCCATCGCCTCGCGGTCGTCCCGGGCCATCAGGAACCCGGCGTCCCCGAGGCCGTCCACCTCGGCGATCCACACCAGCGACCAGTCCAGACGCACCGCGTCCAGGTCGTGCAGCCACGCCTCGTACGCGCGCGGCTGGAAGTCGAAGTGGTCGGCGAAGGACGCCTGGTACAGCGCGTGCACCCGCTCCCGGTCCGCCTCGTCGGCGCAGGGCCGCAGCCGCACCCCGGCCGGCGGCTCCGGCGTCAGATCGGTGGCCGCGTCGACCGTCCGGCGCAGCACATGGTGGCGGCGCACGGCCGACCAGCCACGGTCGCCGAGCAGTGAAGTGTCCAGCGTGGGGCGGACGTTGAGGTGCAGATGGACCACGGCCCGCTCGGCGCCGTTCTCCCGCGCCTTCTCCAGGGCCCGGTCCTCCATCGCCTTCAGCACGACCAGTCCCGTGTCCTGACGGTCCGGCAGGACGTAGTGGTCGATGTCGATGCGCTCGCCGCCCGACTCGTCCCACAGGAGTCCGTAGGCCACCAGCCGGTCCCCGTCGAAGGCCAGCCAGGAATCACGGTCGAGATCGGTCTCGGGATGCTTCAGATCGGCCTCGACGGTGTGCAGATCGGTCTCGGGCCGGCCGATCTCGATCACATCGATCTCGTTGAGCAGAGCGGTGACGGCGGGCGCGTCGGCGAGCCCGGCGGGGCGAAGGACGTAGGACATGAGCCCCAGCCTCCGGGGGAGGGGGTTTCGCCGCAACGCATTTTGACGTCCTGCGAGGTGCCGCCGTGAGCCCTGTATGCGCCCCCGCGTGCCTGGGCAGAATCCGTTCTGCCAGTGATCATGCGGGCGGGGTGTTTCAGGCGCCCCGCCCCGAACTACCCGGGAAGGCAGGTCGGTTGTCGTGCAGTTGCGTCTTCCCACCTCCATATCCGAAGCACAGCGGTGTCTCGCGGAGGGGGCGGTACCGATCGGCGGGGCCACGCTGGTGTGGGCCGCCTGGCAGCGGGACGGCTTCCCCGAGCAGGCCGTCTCCCTGCGCAATCTGCCCGAGGCCACCGCCGTCGGGCCCGAGGAGGTCGGCGGGGCCGTCCTCCTGCACCGTGTGGACGCCACCGTGCCCGAGGCCCTGCACCGGGCCGCCTCCCAGGTGGGAACGGGCGCGGTCCGCCGTACGGCCACGGTCGGCGGCAACATCGTCGGCAGCACCCTGCGCGACCTGCTCCCCGCCGCCCTCGTCCTGGACGCGCGGGCGACGGTCCTGGAGTCCGACGGCGTGTACGAGGCGGACCTGTCGGAGGTCGTCGCCAAGCGGCAGCTCCTGCTGGGGCTGCGCTGGAACACCCCGCTGGCCAGCGGCTACCGCAAACTGGAGGGCGACCCGGGCGGCCCGCCGCCGCTCGTCGTGGCCGCCGCGGTCCAGTCCGAGGGCGCCGGTCCCGGCCGGCTCAGGGTGGCCGTCCGCGACGGCTACGAGGTGCTCAGCGAGAGCACGCCGTACGACCCCGACGCGGACCGGGCCTGGACCGCGCTGGAGCGCACCGACCTGGGCGGACTGCCCGCCCAGGCCCGGGACACCGTCCGCGCCCAGGTCACCGACGTCCTGGCGCGCGCCGCCGGCTGAGACACCGGACCGAGCGGGCGCCCGCCGGGCTCATGTCTCGCGCACCGGCGCGTACACGTCCGCGTCCAGACCGAACGTCCACGCCACTCCTTCTCTCGCCGTACGGGTCGACGGCGGCACGCGCAGCCAGTACGTGCGGTGCGTGCCGTCCGGCTCCGGGGTGGAGTTGAGGACCTCCACCATCACCACCGCCTCGTCGTTCGCGAGGTCGATCCGCCACAGCGTGCCCGTCCCGTCCCGGTGGACGGGGCGGGCGCCCGAGTCCGCCAGATAGCGGTCGTAGCCGTAGTACTCCAGCATGACCCGGCGCAGTTCCGCGTTCTCCTCGGAGCGGATGCGCTCCGGCGTGAGCGCCGGCAGCTCCGCGAGGAACTCCGCCGGGACCGGCATCCCGCGCCACGCGTACAGCGCGAACCCGTCGGGATAGGCGAGCGCCGGACCGTCCCCGTGGTCCAGCCGGCCCGCCTCGTCACGGTGCAGGGCCACCGGACGCTCGCACACCACCGCCACCCGGGCGAACGGCCACCACCAGCCGGCGCTGCGGCACACCGCGGCCAGCCCGTCCAACGGGCCGTCCAGCATGCCGTCCTGCGTGCCGAACGCGGCGAGCCACGGCGCGTCGTGCTGTCCGAGCACCGCGTCCAGCAGGACCAGCCGGACCGCCGCGGCCTCAGGGCCCGTCTCCCGGCCGGCCAGCTCCGCGACGACCCCGGCGCGGATCCGGTCCACCAGCGACTGCGCCGACTCCCACAGCCGGCCGCCCGTCGCCGCCCAGTGCGCCGACCAGCCCGCCGCGCCCAGCTCGGCGTGCAGCCGGCCGCGCTCACGCGCCCAGGGAGCGCTGCGGACCGCCTCGCGCACACTGGGCCCCGCGTCCGTCAGCTCCCGGACCAGGGTGACCGCCGCACGCGGCGAACCGGCCCACACCACCCGCTCCGGCTCCACGAGCCCCGCCCGCCGGTACGCCCGGCGGATCCCCTCCTCGGCGGCCGCGCGGTCCGCGGGAGCCGTCGACGACGCCCACTCCCGCCACCCGCGCAGCTCGTCGGACGACTCCGCCACCGCCGTACCCCCCGTACCCACCGTGCCGTTCACGTGCCCTGCCCCTCGCTCTCCACCCGGTCCCGACCGCTGCCCGATCTCGCCGCTCAGTCCGCCACGATCCGCACGGACCCGGGGACGTACTCCCGCTGTCTGATCACCCGGTACCAGCCCTTCGGCAGGGTGATCGCGGCGTGCTCCTCGTGCACCACCCGGCCGCCCTGCGGCACATGCAGCAGCAGCGGACCGAACGGCCCCGGCTCCCGCACCAGATCACCCGGACCGACCACCGCGTGGGCGTGCCCCGTGACCTCGCCGAGCGCCAGCACCAGCCGGCCCCGCCCGTCCCGCCGCTCCTTCGGCGCCCGCGCCACATGCGCCGGCACCGCCTCCTCGGCCACGGGCACGATCAGCACATCTCCCTGCCGGTACATGGCTCTCCCCTCACCGCCGGACGCACCGAACGCGCCGGCCTCATGACGACGACCGTACGACCCGGCACTGACAACGCCCCGAAGCCCGCCCCCGCCGACCGGCGTTGTCAGTGGCTGTTGGTAGAACTGCGGGCGTCAGGGATCGCACGTCACGGATCGCACGTCGGGGATCGCAGACCCCTTCCGCACAGGAGCAGCCGTATGTCCTACCCCACCCACCTCACCTCGCTGTACCGGCTGCCCGCCCACACCTTCCCGGGCCCCGAGGGGAAGACGGACGACCTGCCCGCCGCCGACTCCCGCGCCTGGCGGATCGCGAGCGACGTCTACGACGGCGAGGAGGAGTGGACGGCGGCCTTCGCCCGCTTCTGCGACACCGTCGACACCACCCGGGTGAAAGCCCTGATCGTGGGTGCCTGGGAAGGGGCGTACGACACCGACCCCTCCGACGTGATCGAGGCCCTGCTGGCCGCCAAGGACCGCTTCCCGGCACTGCGCGCGCTGTTCCTCGGCGACATGGAGTCCGAGGAGTGCGAGATCTCCTGGATCAACCAGACCGACGTGACCCCGCTCCTCGAAGGCTTCCCCGAGCTGGAGGAGCTGGGCGTGCGCGGCGGTTCGGGACTGCGCCTGTCCGCCGTGCGGCACGAGGCGCTGCGCCGCCTCGTCCTGGAGAGCGGCGGCCTGCCCGCCGACGTCGTGCGCGGTGTCGGCGGCAGCGACCTGCCCGCGCTGGAGCACCTCGACCTGTGGCTCGGCACCCCCGAGTACGGCGGCGACAGCGAGGCCGCCGACCTGGAGCCCCTGCTGTCCGGCGGCCGGCTGCCGAAGCTGCGTCATCTGGCGCTGCGCAACAGCGAGATGCAGGACGCCGTCGCCGCGGCCGTCGCCTCCGCGCCCGTCGTCGCCCGTCTCGAGGTGCTGGACCTGTCCATGGGCGTCCTGACCGACGAGGGCGCCGCCGCGCTGCTCGGCGGCCAGCCCCTCACCCACCTCAAGAAGCTCGACCTGCACCACCACTACCTCAGCGAACCCCTGCTGGACCGGCTGCGCGGCACGCTGGAGCCGGCGGGCGTCGAGGTCGACCTCGACCGCGACGGCGTCGACGAGGACGTGGACGAGGACGACGGCACGGTCTGGCGCTGGGTCGCCGTGGGCGAGTGAACACCCCGCACATGCCCGCCGCACCGCCTGCCGCACCGACGGCCTCCGTGCCAGTCGCCCCGCCCTCCGACGGCCCGCACCGGCCGCCGCGGTTCGCGGTCGTCGGCAACCCCGAGAACCGCCGCGTCACCCTCTTCGCCGACGCCGTCCGCGCGGCCGGCCTGCCCGCCCCGCGCGTCGTCGCCTGGACGGACGTCCTGCGCGACGGAGGCGCCGAGTTCGCCCCCGACGAGATCCTCCGCATCGACTCCCCGGGGGAGAACGCGCGCGTGGACCACGCCTGGCGCGGCACCGACGACCCCACCCGGGTCGAGGGCTCCGGCCGCTGGTACGCCGGTTTCACCGCCGCGCTGAGCGGACTGCGCGGCGGCGTCCGCCTCGACGACCCCGACGATCTCGCCGTGCTGTTCGACAAACGGCTCTGCCACGCCGTCCTGGACGCGGCGGGGGTCCCGGTCCCCGCCTCGCCCACCTCGGGCCCGGCCGGCACGCCGGTGCGCGGCTGGGACGACGTACGGGCGCTGATGCTGGAGCACCGGATGCCCCGGCTCTTCGTCAAGCCCGCGCACGGCTCGTCCGCGTCGGGCGTCCTCGCCGTCGAGACGGGCGGCGGCCGGATCCGGGCCACCACCTCCGTGGAACTCACCCCGGACGGACGGCTGTTCAACTCCCTCAAGGTGCGCCGCTACGAGCGCGAGAGCGACCTCGCCGCCATCGTCGACGCGCTCGCCCCCGACGGACTGCACCTCGAACGCTGGCTGCCCAAGGCGTCCCAGGAGGGCCGCGCCGCCGACCTCCGGGTCGTCGTGGTGGCGGGCAGGGCGACCCACGCCGTGCTGCGCACCAGCCGCTCGCCCATGACCAACCTCCACCTCGGCGGCCGCCGGGGCGACCTCGACGCCGCCCGGCGCGCCGTCGAGGCGGCAGGCGCCCGCTGGCGCGACCTGCTCGACGTCTGCGAACGGGCGGCCGCCTGCTTCCCGCGCACCCTCTGCGTCGGCGTCGACCTGCTCCCGGCCGTCGGCTGGCGCGGCGCCGCCGTCGGCGAGGTCAACGCCTTCGGCGACCTGCTGCCCCGGCTGACCGGACTGCCCGGCAGCGGGGCCGAGGGCCTGGACACCTACGCCACCCAGGTGGCGGCCGTCCTGCGCGGCGCGCACCTCGGCCGCGGGCGCGGCGCGCACGACCAGTACAGAACAGGAACACCCCATGCCTGAGCCCGAGATGCCCGTACCCCTCGACCCAGTGGACATGAACGAGGTCGTCGGCAGTCACGACATCCTCCTCGTCACCCTCGACACCCTCCGCCACGACGTGGCCGTCGAGCTGGCCGAGGCGGGCCGCATCCCGCACCTCGCCCGCCGGCTCCCGCACGGCCGCTGGGAGAAGCGCCACGCCCCGGGCAGCTTCACCTACGCCTCCCACCAGGCGATCTTCGCCGGCTTCCTGCCGACCCCGGCCGCCCCCGGCCCCCACCCGCGGCTCTTCGCGGCGAGCTTCGCGGGCAGCGAGAGCACCGCCGACGGCACCTTCGTGTACGACACCCCGGACCTCGTCTCCGGCCTCGCGAAGGAGGGCTACCACACGGTGTGCATCGGCGGCGTGGGCTTCTTCAACCGGCAGGGCCCGCTGGGCTCGGTGCTGCCCGGCCTCTTCCACGAGGCGCACTGGGAACCGGAGTTCGGCGTCACCTCGCCCCACTCCTTCGAGAACCAGATCGCCCGCGCGGAGCAGGTCATCGGCGAACTCCCGGCCGAGCAGCGACTGTTCCTCTTCGTCAACGTCTCCGCGCTGCACCAGCCGAACTGGTTCCACCTGCCCGGCGCGACCCGCGAGGCCGGCGACAGCCGCGCGACGCACGCCGCCGCCCTGGAGTACGTCGACCGGCACATCGGCCGGCTCTTCGCCGCCGCGAGCAGCAGGCGCCCCTGCTTCGCGATCGTCTGCTCCGACCACGGCACCGCCTACGGCGACGACGGCTACACCGGCCACCGCCTCGGCCACGCGTGCGTGTGGACCGTGCCGTACGCCCACTTCTTCCTGGACCCCGCCGAGGCCGCCCGATGACCACCGCCCAACTCACCAGCCCCTACCAGCACTACGTCTACGCCTACCCGCACAAGACCGCCTACCGCCCACTGCCGGACCGCCCCGCGCTCGCCGGACTGTGGGCGGACGAGCCCAAGGACGCCCTCTCCCTCTACCTCCACATACCGTTCTGCGAGGTGCGCTGCGGCTTCTGCAACCTCTTCACCCGCGTCGGAGCCCCCGAAGGACTGACCGGCGCCTACCTGGACGCCCTGGAACGCCAGGCCGTCGCGGTACGCGAGGCGCTGGGGGAGTCGGACCAAGTCCGGTTCGCGACGGCCGCGTTCGGCGGCGGCACCCCCACCTTCCTCACCGCGGCCGAGCTGGAGCGGCTCTGCGACCTCGCCGAACACCGCATGGGCGCCGACCTGCGCGCGATCCCGCTGTCCGTGGAGGCGTCGCCCGCCACCGCGACCGCCGACCGGCTCACCGTCCTGGCCGACCGGGGCGCCACCCGCCTCAGCCTGGGCGTCCAGAGCTTCGTCGACAGCGAGGCCCGGGCCGCCGTACGCCCGCAGCGGCGCGCCGACGTCGAGGCCGCCCTCGGCCGGGTCCGCGACGCGCGGATCCCGGTCCTCAACATCGACCTCATCTACGGCATCGACGGCCAGACCGAGCGCACCTGGCGGCGGTCGCTGGACGCGGCGCTCGCGTGGCGGCCCGAGGAGCTGTACCTCTACCCGCTCTACGTCCGCCCCCTCACCGGCCTCGGCCGCCGCGGCCAGGGCCCCGACATCGGCCCCGGACCCGACCCGGCCTGGGACGAGCAGCGGCTGCGCCTGTACCGGGCGGGCCGCGACCATCTCCTCGCGCACGGCTACACCCAGCAGTCGATGCGTATGTTCCGCCGCGCCGACGCCCCCGCCCAGGGCGCCGACGACTACGCCTGCCAGACCGACGGCATGATCGGCCTGGGCTGCGGCGCCCGCTCCTACACGGCCGGGCTGCACTACTCGTTCGACTACGCCGTCGGCATGCACGAGATCCGCGGCATCATCGACACCTACGTCACCACGACCGACTTCTCCCGCGCCGAGGTCGGCTACGCCATGGACGCCCACGAGGCGCGCCGCCGCCATCTGCTGCAGTCCCTGCTCCAGGCCGACGGACTCCCCGTCGAGGACTACCGCGCCCGCTTCGGCGCCACCCCCGCCGAGGACTTCGGCCCCGAACTGGCCCGCCTGACCGACCACGGCTGGCTCACAGGCGCTGATGGGACGATTCTGCGCCTCACCCCGGAGGGCCTCGCCCACTCCGACGCCATCGGCCCCGAGCTGTTCTCCCCGGCCGTGCGCGCCGCGATGGCCGCCTACGAGCGGAAGTGACCGGCCCCCCATGGACCTGACCCTCCTCTACCGCGGCCCGCTCGCCTCCTGCGACTACGACTGTCCCTACTGCCCGTTCGCCAAGCGCCGCGACTCCACCGCCCAGCTCCGCGCCGACCGCGCCGCCCTCGAACGGTTCGCGGGCTGGGCCGCCGCGCAGACCGGGGACCGCCTCTCGGTCCTCTTCACCCCGTGGGGCGAGGGCCTGGTCCGCTCCTGGTACCGGCGCGCGCTCACCGAGCTGTCCCACCTCCCGCACATCCGCAGGGTGGCCATCCAGACCAATCTGAGCTGCCGCACCGACTGGCTGGACGGCGCCGACCCCGGCACCCTCGCCCTGTGGTGCACCTACCACCCGGGGCAGACCCCGTACGACCGCTTCCTCGGCAAGTGCCGCGACCTCGCCGACCGGGGCGTCCGCTTCAGCGTCGGTGTCGTCGGCCTGCCCGAACACCTCGACGCGGCCCGCCGGCTGCGCGCCGAACTGCCCGGCCACGTCTATCTGTGGATCAACGCCGCCGAGGGGCACACCTACACCGACGCGGAGGCCGACACCTGGACGGCCCTCGACCCGCTCTTCCCCTACAGCCGCCACCCGCACCGCAGCGCCGGACTGCCCTGCCGCACCGGCGAGTCCGTGATCTCGGTCGACGGGGAGGGCACGGTCCGCCGCTGCCACTTCGTGCGCGCCGAACTCGGCAACCTCTACGACGGCTCCTACCGGGCCGCGCTGCGCCCGCGCGCCTGCCCGCTCGCCGTCTGCGACTGCCACATCGGCTATGTCCATCTGGAGACGCTGCCGTTGTACGACGTCTTCGCGGGCGGCGTCCTGGAGCGGATCCCCGCCGCACAGCACTCCGCCCGCGTCACGACGATCGCGACACGGGCGGAGAACCGGGACCACTGAAGGCCACGGGGGGCTACGGCGTGGGCTCCACTGCCTGGTGGAGCACGGCGACCTCGCGCGGGCCGAGGACCAGCGCGCCGTCCGCGCCCGCCGTGCCGCCGGTCAGGACCTCGCCCGCCAGTCCGGCCACCGGCACGGTGCCGTCGGTGCGGTTGACCAGGAACAGGAACCGTCCCCGCTCGCCTGCGCGCACGGTCAGCTCCACCGATCCCCGTACGTCCTCGGGGAGTTCGCTGCGCACCCCGGCCGGCTCCAGGAGCCGGGGCAGCAGGGCCCGCAGCCCGTCGACGCCGAGCCGCGTGGAGACGTACGACGCCGAACCGGCCCCCGTCGTACGGCGGGTGATCGCCGGGCGGCCCGCGTGGACGCCGGTGCGGTAGTGGGCCAGGACCTCGGTGTCGGGGTCGGCGAGGGTGATCCGGTCGGTCCACAGGGTGCCGGTGGAGGCGTCGTCCAGTTCCACGCTCTCCTCGGCGAGCAGCGGCCCGAACTCCTCGACACGGATGCCGAGAAGCTCCCGCAGGGCGCCCGGATAGCCGCCCAGCCAGACATGGTCGTTCTCGTCGACGATCCCGGAGAAGTAGGTGGTGACGAGGTGGCCGCCCTGCTCGACGTAGCACGTCAGGTCCTTGGCGAGACCGGCGGGCACCATGTGCAGGACGGGCGCGATCAGCACCCGGTGGCGGGAGAGGTCGGCGCGGGTGGTGACGAGGTCGGCGCGGATGCCGAGGGCGAGGAGCGCCGAGTACCAGTCGAGCGCCTCCTGCCGGTACTCCAGCAGCGCGGTGGGGTGCGAGTCCTGCTCGCTCGCCCACCACGAGTCCCAGTCGTAGACGATGCCGACGGCGGCGCTCTCGCGCTCCGAACCGGCCACCGGGGCAAGGGCCTTGAGGGTGGCGCCGAGATCGGTGACCGCGCGGAAGACCTCGCTGTCGGGGCCGGCGTGCGGGACCATCGCCGAGTGGTACTTCTCGGCGCCCGCCGCCGACTGCCGCCACTGGAAGTAGCAGACCGCGTCGGCGCCGTGCGCCACGTGCAGCAGCGCGTCGCGGGCCAGGTCGCCGGGGCGCTTCGCGACGTTCACGGACTGCCAGTTGACGGCGCTGGTGGAGTGCTCCATCAGGAACCACGGCCTGCCGGACGCGATGCCGCTGGTGAGGTTCGCGGAGAAGGACAGCTCGTCGCGGTCCTGCGGGCCGGGGTGGACGTAGTGGTCGTTGGAGACGAAGTCGATCTCGCCCGCCCAGTCCGGGTAGCTCATGCCCTTGGTGTTGCCCATCACCATGAAGTTCGTGGTGACCGGGATCCCGGGCGTGATCTCCTTCAGGATGTCGCGCTCGGCGATCAGATGGTCCTTGAGGGCGTCCGAGGAGAACCGCTTGAAGTCGAGCTGCTGGGTCGGGTTGGGGTGCGAGGCGGCCAGCCGGGGCGGCAGGATCTGCTCCCAGTCGCTGTAGCGCTGCGACCAGAACGCCGTGCCCCAGGCGTGGTTGAGGGCGTCGAGCGTGCCGTAGCGGGCGCGCAGCCAGACCCGGAAGGCGCGGGCCGCGTCGTCGGAGTGGTCGTAGACGTTGTGGCAGCCCAGCTCGTTGTTGACGTGCCAGGCGACGAGCGCCGGATGGTCCCGGTAGCGGTCGGCGATCTTCCGGACCAGGCGCAGGGCGTGCTCGCGGAAGACGGGGGAGGTGGGCCGCCAGTGCTGGCGGGCGCCCGGCCAGAGCGTCTCGCCGCTCGCGGTGACGGGGAGGATCTCGGGGTGGGCGGTGGTCAGCCACGGCGGCGGGGAGGCGGTGGCGGTGGCCAGGTCGACGCCGATCCCGCCCGCGTGCAGCAGGTCCATGACCTCGTCGAGCCAGCCGAAGTCCCAGGTGTCCGGGCCCGGCTGGATCCGGGCCCAGGAGAAGATCCCCACGGAGACGATGGTGACGCCGGCCTCCCGCATCAGCCGGACGTCCTCCTCCCACACGTCCCGGGGCCACTGCTCGGGGTTGTAGTCGGCGCCGTAGGCCAGACGCGGAGCGGGGTCACCGTCCGCCCCGCGCAGCATGCGGGACTGGAGGGTGGAGATCATGGCGGTCCTTCCGAAGGTGGTGCAGTGGGGCGGCGCGGCCCGGGTGCCGCGCCGCCCGGTGTGATGCCGGTCCTGCGCGGAGCGCTACTTCTCGACGGTGAAGCCCTGCTCCTCGCCGTACTTCACCGAGGCGTCCTGCCACGCCTTGAGGCCGTCGGCCAGGGTGGTGCCGGAGACGTACGCCTTGCCGACCGTGTCGTTGAAGATCGAGTTGGCGTACGGCTGGAACGGCAGGTACGACCAGTCGTCGGCGACGTTCGCGGCCGACTCGGCGAAGATCTTGTTCGCCTCCTGCCCGCCGAAGTACTCGAACTTCGTGCTCTGGAAGTCGGGGGACTCCAGCTCGGCCTTGGTGGCGGGGAAGGCGCCTTCCTTCACGCGGGTGGCGATGCCGTCACCGGAGTTGGCGTACTCGACGAACGCGTAGGCCAGTTCCTTGTTCTTGCCCAGGGCGGGCAGCGTCAGCGAGCTGCCGCCGTTCTCCGCGCTGGCCTTCTCGCCCGCGGTCCAGGCCGGCAGCGCGGCCGCGCGCCAGTCGCCGGCGGCGTCCGGGACACCGGTGACGAAGTTGGCGGGCATCCAGGCGCCGGTGGCCAGGGTGGCGATGGTGCCGTCGCCCAGGCCCTTGTACCAGTCGTCGGTCCAGCCGTTGACGGGCGCGAGGAGCTTCTCGTCGATCAGCTTCTGCCAGACGGCCTCGAACTTGGTGGCGCCCGCGTCCGAGAAGTCGATCTTCACCTTGGTGCCGTCGACCTGGTAGGGGCGCGAACCGGCCTGCCACAGCATGCTGGTGGTGAAGCCGGCGTCACCGGCGTCGTTGGCGATGTAGGCCTTCGGGTCGGCCTTGTGGAGCTTGCGGGCCGCGTCCAGGTACTCGTCCCAGGTGGTCGGGACGGCGATCTTGTACTTGTCGAAGACCTTCTTGTTGTAGAACAGCGCCATCGGGCCGGAGTCCATCGGCAGGCCGTAGACCTTGTCGCCCTCGGTCACCGCGTTCCACGGGCCCGGGGTGTACTTGGACGCGAGCTTGTCGGCGCCGTAGGGGGCCAGGTCGCTCAGGCCCTTGGTGAGGGCGTACTGGCCGAGCGCGAAGTACTCGACCTGGGCGACGTCGGGCACGCCCTTGCCGGCGGAGATGGCGTTCGACAGCGCGGTGTAGTGCTTGTCCCCGGACCGCTCGCTGACCAGGTTGATCTTGACCTTGGGGTACTTCTTCTGGAAGTCGGCGGCGACCGACTTCAGCGTGGGCTCCCAGGCCCAGACCGTGACCGAGCCGCCCTTCTTCAGGGCCGCCTGGATGTCCCCGGCGGAGACCGCCTTGGTGTCCGAGGAGTCGTCCGAGCCGCCGCAGGCGGTCGCGCCCAGGGCGAGGGTCGACAGGAGGGCGAGGCCGCGCAGCAGGCGGCCGGTCTTTCTGCGCATGAGGATGCTTCCACTTCTTCGTGGGTGGGACAGGGCAGGGGTGGGACAGGTGAGGGTGGGGGTGGTGCGCGAACGTGAGGATGGTGCGCGAGTGTGGGGCTGAGGGGGCGGCCGAGGGCCGCCGGATCACTCCTTGACGCTGCCCGCGGACAGACCCGACTGCCAGTACTTCTGGAGCAGCAGGAACGCGGCGATCAGCGGGAGGATGGTGAGCAGCGAACCGGTGATCACCAGGTTGAAGATCACGTCGCCGCCGATGGTCTCCGCCTGGGAGTTCCAGGCGCTCAGACCCAGGGTCAGGGGGTACCAGTCCGGGTCCTTGAGCATGATCAGGGGCAGGAAGTAGTTGTTCCAGGTGGCGACCGTGGTGAACAGCAGCACGGTCACGATGCCGGGGGCGAGCAGCGGCAGGGCGACCCGGAAGAAGGTGCGCGCCTCGCCGGCCCCGTCGATCCGGGCGGCCTCCAGGAGCTCCGTGGGGATCGCCTCGGTGGCGAAGACCCACATCAGATAGAGGCCGAACGGCGACACCAGCGAGGGGATGATCACCGCCCACGGGGTGTCGGTGAGGCCCATCTTGCTGAACATCAGGAAGGTGGGCACCGCCAGCGCCGTACCGGGGACGGCGACGGCACCGATGACCAGGGCGAAGATCCCGCGCTTGCCGGGGAAGGCGAACTTCGCCAGCGCGTAGCCGCCCAGGACCGCGAGGAGGGTCGCGCCGCCGGCGCCGAGCACCACGTACAGCAGGGTGTTGAGGAGCCAGCGGGTGAACACGCCGTCGTCGTAGGTGAACGTCTCGCGGACGTTGTCCCAGAGGGCGAAGTCGCGGGCGAACCACAGGCCGGAGGAGTCGGCCAGGCCCGACTGGGTCTTGGTGGCGTTGACGGCCAGCCAGATCAGCGGGACCACGGTGTAGAGGACCACGAGGGAGGCCAGCACCGTGAGGAGCACGCTGCGCTTCGGCCTGCCGGGCTGATGTCCGCCGCGCGGGCGGCGCAGGCGCGGGGCGCGCCTGCCGGGGCCCGCGGGCTCGGCCGGTGCGGCGGGGGAGGCGGTGGTGAGAGGGCTGCTCATCGGGTCACGCTCCCTTGCGCATGCCGCGAAGCTGCACGACGTAGGCGATCACCATCGTGATCAGGCCCATGATGATCGCCACCGTCGCGGAGTAGTTGTGCTGCTGGCCGTTGAACGACAGCGAGTACGTGTAGAAGTTGGGGGTGTAGTCCGTGGTGATCGCGTTGCGGGCCAGCGGGCGCAGGATGCTCGGCTCGTTGAAGAGCTGGAAGCTGCCGATGATGGAGAAGATCGTCGCGATGACCAGGGCGCCCCGGATCGCGGGCAGCTTGATCGCGGTGATCACCCGGAACTGTCCGGCGCCGTCGATCTCCGCCGCCTCGTACAGCGAGTGCGGGACCACGCGCAGCGCGGAGTAGAAGATCAGCATGTTGTAGCCGACGAACTCCCAGGTCACGATGTTGCCGATGGACGCGAGGACCAGGTCGGGGGAGAGCGGGTCGGGCAGCGTGACCCCGAAGGCGCCGTTGATGTCGCCCACCAGGCCGTACTTCGTGCCGTACATGAAGCCCCACATCAGGGTGGCGACCACGGCGGGCACCGCGTACGGCAGGAAGATCGTGATGCGGAAGAAGCTCTTGCCGTAGAGGCGTCCGCTGTCCAGGGCCAGGGCCGCCAGCAGGGCGATGCCGAGCATGATCGGCACCTGGATCAGCAGGAAGAGGGTCACCCGGCCGAGGGAGTCCCAGAACCGCTCGTCCTTCAGCGCCTGCGTGTAGTTGTCCAGGCCGACGAACGTGGTGCCGCCGATGAGCTGGTCACGGAAGAGGCTGAGATAGATCGAGTACGCGATCGGGGCCAGGAAGACCAGCGCGAACACGGCCACGAAGGGGCCGATGAACCCCCATCCGGTCCACGAGCGGCGGTCCCGTCGCGCCGGAGGCGGTGCGGGCCGCGGCTCGGCGGCGGCCGGCGGTTGCAGCGTCGTCATGTCGGTCCTCGCTAGAGAAGTCCTGGAACCGGGCGGTGCCGCGCTCTGCTGTCGAGCGCTGCGCCGCACCCATGATGTTTACGCAAACATCAGTCACGCAAGAAGCGGGACCGAGCTGTTATGTTTACGTAAACATCTGATGGCGGCATGTCTACACTGCCCTGATGACGGTGGTCAAGGGTCGTCTACGGTGCCGTGACACCCGCCCGGACAGCGCGGACAGAGAGGTGGGGACGCCCGGTGGACATGGCTGAAACAGCCCAGGCCAGGGGAAAGAGACGCTCGCGGACCACCGCTTCCATGGCCGACGTGGCCCGGCTCGCGGGGGTCTCCTCACAGACCGTCTCGCGGGTCTCCAACGGTTACGCGGGCGTGAACGAGGAGACCCGGGAACAGGTCCTCGCCGCCATGAAGGAGCTGGGATACCGCCCCAACAGCGCCGCCCGCGCCCTCAAGCGTGGCGAGTTCCGCACCATCGGTGTGATCACCTTCTCGCTCTCCAGCACCGGCAACGTCCGCACCCTGGAGGCGATCGCCACCTCCGCCGCCGCCGAGGGCTACGCCGTGACCCTGCTGCCGGTCGCCGTCCCCACCCAGGACGAGGTGCGCGGCGCGTTCACCCGGCTCGAGGAGCTGGCCGTCGACGCGGTCATCGTCATCATGGAGGTGCACCTCCTGGACGCCGCGACCATCATGCTCCCGCCCTACGTACAGGTCCTGGTCGTCGACTCCGACGCCGGGGACCACTACACGGTCGTCGACACCGACCAGGCCGGCGGCAGCCGGACCGCCGTCGAGCATCTGCTCGGCCTCGGCCACGAGACCGTATGGCATCTGGGCGGACCCGAGGACTCCTTCGCCGCGCAGCGCCGCACCGACGCGTGGCGCGCCGCGCTCACCGAGGCGGGCCGCACCCCGCCGCCCCTGATCCGCGGCGACTGGTCCGCCGAGTCCGGCTACCGGGCCGGCCTCGAACTCGCCGCCCACGAGGACTGCACGGCCGTCTTCGCCGCCAACGACCAGATGGCCCTCGGCCTGCTGCGCGCCCTGCACGAACGGGGCCGGCGGGTACCGGAGGACGTCAGCGTCATCGGCTTCGACGACATACCCGAGTCCGGCTCCTTCCTGCCCCCGCTCACCACGGTCCACCAGGACTTCGCCGAGGTCGGCCGCCTCTGCGTCCAGGCGGTGCTCCGCAAGATGCGCCAGGACGACCCGGAACACGGCACGACGCTGGTTCCGACGCGGTTGGTCATGCGGGCGAGTACGGCGCCGCCGGGCGGGAGGGCGAGCTGAGGGCTGGGGGTTTGTGCGGACGGTGGCTTCGAGGGCTTGGCCGAGTCCGGTCCGCTGTGCGTGCAGGGGGTGTCGCGGGGGTGCGGCAGGGCGGTCCTGTGCGCGGTGGGGTGCTCGTCCCGGGGCGGCTGGTCGTGCGGGAGGGGCGGGGCTGAGGGCCGGCGGTCTGTGTGGGCGTGGCTGCGTGGGCTCGGTTGCGGCCGGTCGGTTGTGCGCAGGGGGTCTCGCGGGGTGCGGCAGGGCGATCCCGTGCCCGGGCAGGGCGCTCGTCCCGGGGCGGCCGGTCGTGCGGGAGAGTGCGGCGTCCGATGTGAGAGCGGGTCCGACCGTGTGGGCCCGGCCCGGAGGGGTGTACGTGGCCGGGTGGTCGTGTGTCCGTCGGCGGCGTGCCCGGTGGGGCCGGTGCCGGGCTCAGACCGGGAGGCGTTCGCCGACCGCTCGGGCCGCGGTGCGCCAGGCCGTCGTGACCGCGTGGCGGGCGAAGGCCGTGCCCCGGTCGGTTTCCGTCGGCAGGCGGAGGGGGGCGCCGAGGTGGACGTGGCAGTGTGGGCGCCGGACCGGGGCGGTGAGCGTGCCGGCCAACTGCTTCGCCGCCGAGCCCGACGCGATCCGCCGGGCGCCCGCGTGCCCCACCGGGACCACCATCGCGCCGGACGTCCGGGCCAGCCGGGCCAGTCCCGTGCGGAACGGCTCCGGCGGCGCCGCGCCCGCGTCCCTGCGGCTCGGCAGCCTCCCCTCGCCGTACAGCAGCACGTGCCGGCCGCCGGCCAGCGCCTCGGCGGCGGCGTCCAGCGCCAGCGCCGCCTGGGCCGTCCCCCGCCGGACGGGGATGTGCCCGGCCCGGGTCAGCGCCCGCCCGAACCCGGGGATCCGCCACAGCCCGGCGGCGGCCAGCACGACCGGCTCCAGGTCGTAGCGGCGCAGCGCGGCCATGACGACCGCCGGGTCCGCGAGGGAGTCGTGGTTGGCGACGAAGATGCTCCCCGCGGGCAGCCGCAGAGTGATCTCACTCGTGGTGGTGAGCCGGCCGAAGAACGGAGTCAGGGCGACGACGGTACGGCTGAACACGTGCGGACCTCCCCGGAAACGCTGAACGCTGGTGTGCGCACAGTCTCGCCGCCGCGGGCGCCGTACCGCCTGAGTACGGATACTCATACCGTGCGGGGCAAGGGAGTTCGCGCCCCGGCGGGGGAAGATGAACCACGCAAGCCCCCTGCACACCCCACGCAAGCCACAGGTCAACCGACACGGAGGAGCGGGCACATGCAGCACGAGCGAGCGGGTCGGACGGCCGGCCCCGAGGACCTCGTCGACGTCGCCCGGCTGGTCACCGCGTACTACGCCCTGCACCCGGACCCGTCCGACCCCGCGCAGCGCGTCACGTTCGGCACCTCGGGGCACCGCGGCTCGTCCCTCGACACCGCGTTCAACGAGGACCACATCGCCGCCACCAGCCAGGCCATCTGCGAGTACCGCGCCGCCCAGGGCATCGACGGCCCGCTCTTCCTCGGCGCCGACAGCCACGCCCTGTCCGAGCCCGCCCGGGTCACCGCGCTGGAGGTGTTCGCGGCCAACGACGTCACCGTGCTCCTGGACAGCGCCGACGGCTACACCCCCACCCCGGCCGTCTCGCACGCCATCCTCACTTACAACCGCGGCCGCACCACCGGCCTCGCGGACGGCGTCGTCGTCACCCCCTCGCACAACCCGCCCCGCGACGGCGGCTTCAAGTACAACCCGCCCAGCGGCGGCCCGGCCGGCTCCGACGCCACCTCCTGGATCCAGGACCGGGCGAACGACGTGATCGCCGCGGGCCTCAAGGACGTCCGCCGCCTCCCGTACACCCGGGCGCTCACCGCCGCCACGACCGGCCGCCACGACTTCCTCGGCGCCTACGTCACCGACCTCCCGAACGTCCTGGACCTGGACGCGATCCGGGCCGCCGGGGTACGCATCGGCGCCGACCCGCTGGGCGGCGCCTCGGTCGCCTACTGGGGCCGGATCGCCGAGCAGCACCGCCTCGACCTGACCGTGGTGAACCCGCTCACCGACCCCACCTGGCGGTTCATGACGCTCGACTGGGACGGCAAGATCCGCATGGACTGCTCCTCGCCGTACGCGATGGCCTCGCTCATCGAGCGCCGGGACCGCTTCGACATCGCCACCGGCAACGACGCCGACGCCGACCGGCACGGCATCGTCACCCCCGACGGGGGCCTGATGAACCCCAACCACTACCTGGCCACCGCCATCGCCTACCTCTACAGCCACCGCGAGCAGTGGCCGGCCGCGGCGGGTGTCGGCAAGACGCTGGTGTCCTCCTCGATGATCGACCGGGTCGCCGCCGACCTCGGCCGCCCGCTCGTCGAGGTGCCCGTCGGCTTCAAGTGGTTCGTGGACGGCCTGGTCGACGGTTCTCTCGGCTTCGGCGGCGAGGAGTCGGCCGGCGCCTCCTTCCTGCGCCGCGACGGCTCCGTGTGGACCACCGACAAGGACGGCATCATCCTGGCGCTGCTCGCCTCCGAGATCACCGCGGTGACCGGCAGGACGCCCTCGCAGCACTACGCCGCCCTGACCGACCGGTTCGGCTCACCGGCCTACGCCCGCATCGACGCCCCCGCGACCCGCGAGGAGAAGGCGCTGCTGGCCAGGCTCTCGCCCGCGCAGGTCACCGCCGACACCCTGGCCGGGGAGCCGGTCACCGGCGTCCTCACCGAGGCCCCGGGCAACGGCGCGGCCATCGGCGGCATCAAGGTGACCACCGCCAACGCCTGGTTCGCGGCCCGGCCGTCGGGCACCGAGGACGTCTACAAGATCTACGGCGAGTCGTTCCTCGGCGCCGACCATCTGCGCCGGGTCCAGGAGGAGGCGAAGGACGTGGTGATGCGGGCGCTGGGCGGCTGACGCACGACGGGGACCGCGGGGCCGCTCGCCGAGGGGGCGTCCCCCGTTCTCGTTGTGGTCCTCTCAGGTGTGAACGCGAGGTTTGTCGAGTTTCATAGAGGTCTGTCGAGAGTCGAGCGTGCTGTCGGAAAGGCCCCCCGTGTCCCGCAAGCGCCCCCCGGACGAAAGCGACGAGCTGCTCGCCCGGCTCGGTTCGCTGACCGCCCAGGCGCGCGAGCGCGCGGAGCTGCAACGCTCACGCGTCGAACTGGCCCTCGCCCTCCAGCGCGGCATGCTGCCCAGGGACCTGCCCGTCGCCGAAGGCTTCCGGCTGGCCGTCCGCTACGCCCCCGCCTGCTACGGCCTCAACGTCGGCGGCGACTGGTACGACGTCTTCACCATGCCCGACGGACGGATCGGTCTGTCCATCGGGGACGTCCAGGGCCACAACATCGAGGCGACCGCGTTCATGGGCCAGGTGCGGGTCGGTCTGCGCGCCCTCGCCTCCGTCACCGGCGAACCCGGCGACCTCCTCGCCCGCACCAACGACCTGCTGCTCTCCCTCGGCGGCGACCTCTTCGCCACCTGCACCTTCATGCGGCTCGACCCCGCCACCGGCGTCCTGGAGAGCGCCCGCGCCGGACACATCCCGTGCGTCTGGGCGACCGCGGACGGCAAGTCCGGCATAGCCGAGGACGAGGGCGGCCCGCCGCTCGGCGTCGCCGCGGGCATCGACTACCCCGTCACCCGCTACCGGCTGACCAAGGGCGGGGTGTTCGTGCTGCTCACCGACGGGGTGGTGGAGGGACCGTCGATGTCCGTGGACGAGGGCCTCGACCAGGTCGTACGGCTGGCCGGCATCGCCGCCGTGGCCGGACTGGAGGCCGGCGCGCTCGCCTCCGCCGTGATCAAGGGCGCCGAGCGGGTCGGCCACGAGGACGACGCGGCGGTCCTCGTCGTCGGACACGACGGACCGCTCACCGGACCGCCCCGGATTCAGCCATAGGGCCGGACGGCGGGCCCCTCACCTCGCCGCGGCGGACGGAGCGGTGTCTGATGGCTGCTGTGGTGGGTACCCCGGAATCGGAGCTGCGGCGGACGGCGCTCTACGCCGTCCAGGTGCTCGCGGTCGCCGTCTGCTACTACGGGGCCGGGCGCCTGGGACTGATGCGTCAGCTCACGGTCGAGGGCGCGGTGTTCACCCCCATCTGGCCGCCCACCGGAGTGGCGGTCGCCTGTCTGCTGATCTTCGGACTCCGGGTCTGGCCCGGCATCTCCCTCGGCGTCCTCCTCGTCCTTCTGACGATCACCACACTGCGGCCCCTGGGGCTGGTGACCGTGGTCGGCAACACGCTCGCCCCCGTCTGCGCCTGCCTCATGCTGCGCAAGGTGGGCTTCCGCACCGACCTCGCCCGGTTACGCGACGGCCTCGCCCTGGTCTTCCTGGGCGCCCTCACCGCCATGCTGATCAGCTCCGGCATCGGCGTGGGCCTCCTGGTGTACGGCGACCGGCTGGACGCGGACAGCTTCTGGCCGGTGTTCCTGGCCTGGTGGGTCGGGGACGCGATGGGCGTCCTGATCGTCACCCCGGTGCTGCTCCTGCTCCACCGGGCGCAGCGGGCGCTGCATCTGGCCCGCTGGAAGGAGGCCGTCGGGCTCGCGCTCATCTGCCTGGCCGTCGTCCCGCTCGCCACCCGCAGCCCCGTCAGCGTGCTCTTCCTCGTCTACCCGCTGCTGATCTGGGCGGCGCTCCGCTTCGAGCTGGCCGGCAGCATGCTGTGCGCGCTCTTCACCTCGGTCATGGCCACGCTCGCCGCCACGGACCACGTGGGGCCGTTCGCCCGGCTGACGCGGGTCGAGGTGATGGTCAAGCTCCAGGCGTTCAACGGCACCATGGCGCTGACCGCGCTGCTGCTGTCCGCCGTGATCATGGAACAGCGCAACACCCGCCGCTCCGTGGAGAGCGCCTGCCAGGAACTGGTCGAGGTCCTCGAACACCTCACCGCCGGCGACAACCGCCCCGCCCCCTACGACCCCCTCTCCCACGGCCGCGACGACTGACCGTCCGGCGGTTCACCCGTGCCCGTGAGCCTTCGGCTGAACGTTCACATCACCGGGTTTCCCGGTTCCGGAGCGCACCCCACGCTTCTCCCGGACCATGGAAAAACCATGATCACGCCGCTCTCACCACCGACACCGGCCCGACCCACCCAGGGGCACGGGGAACCGCGCGAGCAACCCCCACGCACCCGCACGCAGACAACCACCCGCACCCGACACCACCCCCCAGACCCAGGCCATGTCGCCCAAACTCCGCCCCGCGCGACCCCAGGAGCCACCCCGCCATGACCGCCCCCGCACCCCGAATCGACATCGTCCACCCCACCGACCTGACGGACACCGACCTCGCCCTGTGGAACGACCTCCGCACCACCGCCGCGACAGCCAGCGCGGCCAACCCTTTCATGAGCGCGGAGTTCAGCCAGGCAGTCGGCCGGGTCCGCTCGGACACCCGCGTCGCGGTCCTGCGCCGCAGAGGCAAACCCGTCGGCTACTTCCCCTACCAGCGCGGCCGATGGGGCTGCGGCCGCGCCGTCGGCCTGGGCGTCTCCGACTGCCAGGGGGCCGTCCTCCCGCCCGGCCTGCACCTGGACCCGCACCACCTGATGCGGGCCTGCTCCCTGAACGCCTGGGAGTTCAACCACCTGGAGAGCGGCCAGGACCTCTTCCTGCCGTACGCCACCGCCCAGTTCGCCTCCCCCGTCGTGGACCTCACCGGCGGCTTCACCGCCTACGAGGACCACCTGCGCGCCCACGCCCGCGGCTTCTGGAAGGCGGCCCGGTCCCAGGAACGCCGGATGACCCGCAACCTCGGCCCGCTGCGCTTCGTCTTCGACGACCCGGACCCCGCCGCCCTGCGCGCCCTGATCGCCTGGAAGTCGGCCCACTACCGCCGCACCGGCCGCCGCGACCCCTTCTCCCAGCCCTGGATCGCCCGGCTGGTCGACCTGCTCTCCGCGACCGCCGCCCCGGACTGCACGGGCACCCTGTCGGTCCTCTACGCCGCGGACCGCCCCGTCGCCGCCCACTTCGGCCTGCGCTCCCGCACCGTCCTGTCCTGCTGGTTCCCCTCGTACGACCTCGCCGTGGCGACGTACTCACCCGGCCGTGTCCTCTATCTGCGCATGATCGAGGCCGCCGCCGGGGCCGGCATCGACCTCGTGGACTTCGGCCGAGGCGAGGCGGCGTACAAGAACTCCTTCAAGACGGGCGATCTGCTCGTCCACGAGGGCGCCCTGCGCACGGCGGGCCCCGGCGCCGCCCTGCACTGGCTGCGCCGTGAGCCGATGCGGGCCGCCCACCGGCTGGTGCGGGACCATCCGGCCCTCAAGAGCGCGGCCGTACGGACCCTGAGGACCGTGGGCACGATCCGCGCCCGCTGACCGGACCGACCGCCGCAGCTCCTTGTACTGCAACCGGGGGAGGCGGGGCGAGGCGGTGGCCGTCCCGCCCCGGCGCACACCGCATCCTGCAACCTGACCTCCGACGAGGCCGCACCGCCCCGCCCCTCCCAGCGCGGTCCCCGCACCGCCCGGACCCTACGGAGAACCATGGCCGCCCCCGGTCCCGAGGCCCGCGCCACCGCACTGCTGCGCCGACCCCACCTGTGGCTCGTCCCCACCGTCCTGACCGGACTGCTCACCCTGCTGCTGTCCCTCCTCTACATGGGCGGCATCGTCAACCCCAACGGCGACCTGCGCGATCTGCCCATCGCCCTGGTCAACGGCGACACCGGCGAACCGCCCGCCGGACAGCGGCAGAACGTCGGCACGCGGATCGCCGAAGCCATCGCCGCCGACACGGCCGGCGGCAAGGCCGACTGGCGCACCCTCACCCGCGCCGAGGCGCAGGAACAGCTCGACTCCGGCCGGGTCTACGGCGCCCTCGTCATCCCGCCCGGCTTCACCGACTCGGTCACGGCGCTGACCACCACCGGCGCCACCGCCCGGCCGACGATGACGGTGCTCACCAACCCCGGCAAGGGCAGCCTCGGCTCCTCCCTGGCGAGCCAGATCTCCACCGCGGCGGCCCGGCAGGCGTCCGCCGGCCTCGGCGAACAGCTCACCGCGGCCGCCGGCTCGGCCGACTCCACCATCAAGGTGCTGCTCGCCGACCCGGTGGAGATCGTCACCGAGGTCGGGCACCCCATCGGCAGCCACAGCGGCCTGGGCCTGTCCGCCTTCTACTACACGCTGCTGCTCGTCCTGGCCGGCTTCATGGGCGGCAACGTCATCAGCAACGGCGTCGACACCGCCCTCGGCTACGCCGACAACGAGATCGGCCCCTGGCACACCCGCCGCCCGACCGTGCCCATCAACCGCACCCAGACCCTGCTGCTGAAGATGGCGATGACGGCGGGCATCACCCTCGTCAGCGTCTCCCTCGTCATGCTGGCCTGCGTCACGATCCTCGGCATGGACGCCACCCATCTGCCCCTGCTGTGGGTGTACTCGTACTGCGCGGCGCTCGCCGTCGGCCTCGGCGTGCAGGCCATCAACGCCGCGTTCGGCGGGATCGGCCAACTGGTCTCCATGTTCGTCTTCATCGTCCTGGGCCTGCCCTCCTCCGGGGCCACCGTCCCGCTCCAGGCGGTGCCCGCGTTCTACCGCTTCCTGTCCTACTTCGAGCCGATGCGCCAGCTCAGCGACGGCGTCCGGGCCATCCTCTTCTTCGACGCCCGCGGCGACGCCGGCCTCACCCGCTCCTGGATCATGATCGCCATCGGCACGGTCCTCGCGTTCGCCTTCGGTTTCGCGATGACCGGCTACTACGACAGGAAGGGCCACAAGCGCCTCACCCCCCAGCCCGCGTGACGGTCAGGAGCGGGCGGGCTGATCGGCTATCAGGAGCGTGACCCCGGCGGGGCGGAAACCCAGTCGGGCGTAGAGACGGGCGACGGATTCCGCGGCGTAGGCCAGGAACACGGTGGTCACACCGTGCTCCCGGGCGTCGACGGCCAGGGCTGTCGTGACCGCGGCGGCCAGCCCCTGCCGACGGGCCGTGGGCAGGGTGCCCACGCCGCCGATCTCGGTAGCGCCGCCCGCCGGATGGAAGTGGCCGGCGGCCAGCGGGACGCCGTCCGGCCCGAAGGCGGCGAGCAGCCGCTTGTGCCCGGCGCGCAGGGTCGGCCGTACCGCCTCGACGGTGCCGTCCGCGACCACGCCCTCGGCGGCCGCCGCCAACTCCCGCGCACCGGCCGTGCCGTCCGGGCCGAAGGCCAGCCGGGGCAGCGCGAGGACGGCGGGCAGGGCCGGATCGTCGGCCTCCACCGCACGGACGGACACCCCGGCCGGCAGCGCCCGCGGCGCCAGGGGCAGCCCCGGGTCCAGCACCATCAACGGCCGCTCCGCCACGGTCAGTCCGGCGGCCCCGACCCGTTCCCGCAGATCCGGCGCGGCCTCGGCCAGCCACTCGAACGCCTCCGGTACCCCCAGCTCCCGCTGCCGGGCCCGCACCCGCGCGATGTCACCGTCGGCCACACCGCCCGCCCCGCCGGGCTGGGCGTGCCCCGGCCCGCCGTAGTACGGCGCACCCGGCTCCTTCCGCACGAACAGCCGCAGCGTGCCGTACTCCTCGGCATCGGCGAACAGCAGCGGAACGGTGGCGTAGTACCGCTCGATCCGGGCGAGCAGGGAGCCGTCGCCGCTCATCCGGCCCCACCCTCCACGCCGTCGCCGCTCGCGGCGAACAGCCCCTCGTAGTAGCCGGTGTCGATGGCCGGGTTGCCCAGCGTCGCCCAGAACCGGTCGTCCGGGACGGGCGGCAGGGGCGGGCCGCCGAGGTCGGAGTGCAGCTCCTCCCGCCAGTCCGGGTTCAGCCGGCCCCGGATCGTCGCGCTCTTCGCCAGCGCGGCGTACGGCGATCCGCACACGGTGACCACCAGGGCCTGCGCGGCCCACTCCCGGTAGCTGTCCCGCTGTGCCCCCGCCGCGGCGATCACGCCGCGCAGCCTGAGGCCGAGCGGCTCGTCCTGAGCGAGAGCCACGGACTCGCCCCGCCCGCCCGCGTCCAGGGCAGCCGCGACCTCCGGATACTTGGCGAGGCCGGTCTCCACGGCCAGTCTGCGCATCTGCCGCCACGCCGCGACCGTGACCTGCTCCCGGGACGTCGAGGCGATCAGCGCGCCGAGTTCCTCGAGCCCGAACAGCGGTCCGGGCCGCAGCGCCTCCGTCGGCCCGGCCGGCCACTCCAGCGGCGCGAGGTCCGCGGCCGCCGTCGGCAGCGGATCCCCGGCGTCGCCCCAGTCCGGGCGGCCGGTCGCCGCCCACTCCCAGATCAGACGGCCGTTGAACGTCACCGCACCCGCGACCGGCCCGCGCTCCAACTGGTCGGCCACCCCCTCCAGATACCCGCCCAGCGAATCGGCCCGGCCGAAGTCGGTGCCGGTCTCGTCGAAGAACCGCCCGATCGCGCCGAGGGAGTCACCGGGACGGCAGTCGACGGTGAGACCGTCGGCGGTGACCCCGTACGACCCGAACTGCACATAGCCGGGAAGCCAGTAGAACTCGGCGCTCTCCTCGTCCAGATCGGCGGCGGCCGTCCGCAGGAACTCGGTCGCCGCCACGATCTCCCGCACCCCGAGCAGCCGGTCACCCGTCGGCAGCCGGAACGCCTCCGTCCCCTCCGCCGCCCCGTCGTGCCGCCGCAACGACGCGACCAGGTCGGCCGGGAACACCAGCCCGAGGTCCGCCTCCGCCGCCCGTATCTCCGCCTCCGCCGCAGGCGCGCCGAGGGAAGCGAACGTGCGCGGCGCATGCACCCGCAGCCAGGCGTCGATACGGTCCCACGAGGCCGCGACCAGGTCTGTCGTCATGCACCCGAACATACGGGCAGCCACTGACAACGGACCTGACGGGGCCCGGACCGCGCGCACGGCAGGCTAATTCCGCGGCGATTCCGAGGCGATTTCGAGGCTAAATCCGGGGTGGAACATTGCTAGTCTCCGGGGAGGAGGTGGCCTGTGGCGACGGAGGAAGAGCTGTTCGCGGCCGTGGACGAACTGCTCGCGGGCGAACCCGATCTGCCGGACCCCGAGGAGCGGGGTCGGCTGCGGGAGGCGGCCGGGGTGACCCAGGCCCGGCTCGCCGCGGCACTGCGGACCACCCCGCAGACGGTGAAGAACTGGGAGAACGGCCGCTCCGAACCACGCCCGCCGCGCCGCCAGGCGTATCTGCGCCTGCTGGAGGGCTGGGCGGCCAAGTACCCGGATCCGGCGGCGCCGGCGACGGAGGAGCCCGAACCGCCGGACGCTGTGACGGAACCGGAAGCGGAAGCGGCAGTGAGTCCCGAGCCGCCGGAACCCGTCCGCGGCTCACCCCGCCCCGCCACCCGCCGCCCCCCGGCCCCGCGTCGCGCCGCCGCGCCCGCCCTCGCCTCCGATCCCCATTTCACCAACGGCCCCCTGGCCGTCGTCGACGGGGACGGTACGGCGTACTGCCTGGGCGGTGTGCTGCTGGAGTGCCCCGCGACGACCCTGCCGCAGCTCGTGGAGTGGACCCTGGCCGAGGCCGGGATCGGGGCGCCGCGGCTGCACCGGCACGGCAAGGACTCCGACCCGCTCGTCGTGCTGACGGCGTCCGCCGCCGCCCGGTTCGGGCTGCCGGAACGGCTGGAGGACCGCCGGGGTCTGCGGCTCGCCCCGGACCATCCCGTCGTCAAGCAGTTGACGCGCGCCAAGTGGCAGCTCACGCAGCGAGGGTTCGGACCGTGGGCGCGGATCTACCGGCCCGCGCAGAACGGCCGGCGGCAGTGCGTGCAGCTCGCGGTCCTGCCCTGGGAGGCCCTGGACCCCCGGGCCTGGGGGGACGCGGACCGGCTGCACCCGGCCGATCTGGCCCGCGTCCTCGGCGTGTTCGCGTCCCGGGTGCTGACCCCGCGCGGTTCGTCGGCCGTGACCGGCCTGGAGCTGATGACCGCGCTGCGGCCGCCGACCCGCCCGGTCCGGGACGAGGCGACCGGCGCGTGGGTGTCGGGGCCGAACCCGGGTGCGCTCACCCGGCCGGTGGACCCGGCGCCGCCGGAGGCGCCCGTCGAGCATCCCGTCGCACAGGGCTGGCAGGGCGGCTTCCTCGACGAGGAGGCGTGGCAGTGGACGCGGACGGCGGATCTGCTGTCGGACGAGGAGTGCCTGCTGCCGTGGGCGGTGGGCATCGACATCAACACGGCCTTCCTCGCCGCCGCGTCCCGGCTTCCGGTCGGTCTGTCGGAGCCGGTGCACGTCACCGCGCCCGTCTTCGACAAGAAGGTTCCCGGTTCGTGGCTGGTGGACCTCTCCGGCGTCGAACTCGACCCGCGGCTGCCCAACCCCTTCACCCCGACCGGCCTGCGCCCCGAGGGTCCGGCCTGGTACAGCACGCCGACGCTGGCCTACGCCGAGGAACTCGGCTGCGCCGTCCGCCCGTCGGAGGCGTACGTACGGCAGGAGAGCGGCGCCTATCTGGACCCCTGGCACGACCGGCTCAAGGACGCGTATCTCACCACCAGCGCGGACATGGGCGTCCCCGTCGCCAAGGACGCCGATCCGGCCGCGTACCTCGACGCGATGGCGGTGCACCGGACGTACGCGGCCGCCGACGAGGACGACCTCGACGCGCTGCGGGACGCCCTGCGCCGGCTGCCCCTGCACCACGCCCGTCCCGTCGAGGCGGACGACGCGCGGCTCGTCGCCGCCGTACGAAGGCACCGGCAGGGCGCGATGGTGCTGTCGGCGATCAAGGCGACCGTCAAGGGCGGCATCGGCAAGCTCAGGGAACGGCCGCAGGGCCACACCTACCGGGACGGCGCGCGCTGGCCCGCCCTCGAACGTCCCACCTGGAGCCCGCACATCCGCGCGGCCGTCATCGCCAAGGCGCGCGTGAACATGCACCGCAAGATGGCCCGGCTCGCCGCCCTGACCGGCCGCCACCCGCTGGCGGTACTCTCCGACTGCGTCGTCTACGCCGCCCCCGGCGCCTCCCCGCTGGACCTTCTGCCGGTGAACGCCGACGGCAGCCCGGTGCACGGCACGTTCCGGGTCGGCGTGGGCCCCGGGCAGTGCAAACTCGAGGGCGTCCAGGAGACGGCCTGGGCCGTGGACCTCCTCGAACAGGGACACAACCCGGCCCGCCACATCAAGGGCGGCGACGCCGTCGTCGACGAAGGGGAGTGACCGGTGGCGGGAGAGATCGACGACGCCCTCGAGCGCGGCGGCCGGGCCCATGTCACCAAGCCGCCGCCCAAGACCGCGCCCGCGCAGATCCGGCTGCTGCTGCGGGCGGAGAAGGGCTCCACGAAGGCGGTGGCGCGCCGCCTCGGCATCTCCCAGCGGCAGGTGGAACGCTATCTGGCCGGCACGGCCAAGCACCCGCGTCCGGCCCTGCGCCGGGCCCTGGAACGCGAGGTCGCCAAAGCCTGGCAGCCACGGGTCCGGCAGCGCGCCCGCAAGAACGCCGCCGCCCGCACCGGCATCACGATCGAGACCCGCGCCCGCTTCGGCTACAGCGCCCCCGTCGGCACCACCGACGACCCCCGCATGCGCCGCCTCACCGTCCACCTGCCCCCGGAGTACGCCCGCCGTCTCTTCGACGCCGCCCGAGCCGGCGCGGAGGACGCCCAGTTGCGGGGCATCGTCGCCGAGGGCCTGCGCGACATCTACTTCCGGGACGGCGGCCACCGCGCCGCCGCCCTGGACGTGTCCCTCACCGACATCGACTACTTCGACGTCTCCTTCTGATCCGCGTCCGCTCCGGGGCGGGGTGGGATGATCGGCCGCATGGCACTGCGACCCGTTCACGTGAACCTGAAGGCTCTCGACGCGGCGGTGGTCGGGCGGTTCTGGGGGGAGGCGCTCGGGTGGACCGTGTTCCAGCCCGGTGTGACCGCCTATGTGGGGCCGGGGGAGGTGTTCGTGTGGCCGGATCCGGTGGTGCTCGGGATCGATGTCGTGCCGGTTCCGGGGGCCAAGTCGGCGGTGAAGAACCGTACGCATCTCGATCTCGCCAGCAACTCCCTAGCGCATCAGGAGGAGTTGGTCGCGCGGCTGAAGGCGCTGGGCGCGACGGCCGTGGACGTGGGGCAGGGGGACGTGCCGTGGGTGGTGCTCGCCGATCCCGAGGGCAACGAGTTCTGTGTGCTGGAGCCCCGGGAGGTCTACCGGGACACCGGGCCGATCGCCGCGGTGGTCGTGGACTGCGAGGAGCCGCGGGAGATGGCGCGGTTCTGGGGCGCGGCGACCGACTGGACCGTGCACGAGGTGAACGACCGGCAGGCGGTGCTGCGGTCCGCGTCGGGCGGCGGACCGTATCTGGAGTTCCTGCGCACGCCCGGCGCGAAGACCGTGCCGGACCGCGTCCATCTCGATCTGTTGCCGTACCCCGGTGACGACAAGGCGGCGGAGGTGGCCCGGCTGCGCGCCCTCGGTGCCGTCGACCTCGACCTCGGCCAGGGGGACGTCCCGTGGACGTGCCTGGCCGACCCCGAGGGGCACGAGTTCTGCGTACTGGCCCTGTCCTGAGGACGCTCCTCGTACCGGTGTCCGAGGTCTCGGCTAGTCTCGGCTCATCCTCGGCCGGACGACGTCTTCGCCCCGGGGACGTGCTGGGGTACGGCAGAGGGAGCCACGACGCATGGAACTGCCCGGTTACGAGATCCAGGGTGTCCTGGGCCAGGGCGGATTCGCCACGGTCTACCGGGCCCGGCAGCTCGCCGTGGGCCGGGAGGTCGCGCTCAAGGTGGACGGCAGGCTGCTCGCCACCCCGCGCGACCGGCAGCGCTTCCTGCGCGAGGTCACGGCGGCCGGACAGCTCTCCGGACACCCGCACGTGGTGCCCGTGTACGACGCGGGGGTGCTGCCCGACAACCGCCCCTACATGGTGCTGGAGCTGTGCCCCGGCGGCTCCCTGGGCGAGCGGCTGGTCCGGCAGGGCCCGCTGCCGCCGAAGGAGGCCCGCGACATCGGCGTCGGCCTCGCGGACGCGGTGGCCGCCGCGCACGCCTCCGGTGTGCTGCACCGCGACATCAAGCCCGGCAACATCATGGTCAACCGGTACGGCGGGATCGCCCTCACCGACTTCGGGCTCGCGGCGATGCCCCGGCCCGGCCAGGAACTCTCCGTCACCCGGGAGGCGTTGACCCCCGCCTACGCCCCGCCCGAGGCGTTCCGCGGCGCGGACCCGACCCCCGCCGGGGACGTGTACTCGCTCGCCGCCACCGTCTACGCCCTGCTGTCCGGCCGCCCGCCGCACCACCCGGACGACGGCACCCACCTCAGCATCGCCGAACTCATCGTCCGGCACACCTGGCCCTACCCCGCCCTCCCCGGCGTACCGGCCGCCCTGAACGAGACCTTGCGGCAGGCCATGGCCCCCGAGCCCGCCGAGCGGCTCTCGGACGCGGGCGCCTTCCGTGACGCCCTCGCGGCCGTCGACCTCGCCGATCCGGGCGGCTTCGGACCCGCGCCCGGCATGAACACCCTGGCGACCGTGCCCGCCTATCGGGACGCGGCGCCCCTGACCGTGCCTCCCGCGCCCGTGATCGCCCCCGCCCCGCCGGACCGGCCGGGCGGCGGGGCGACGACCGCGCCCGTCGCGCCCGGTGGCGGGCGGGCCGGACGGTCCCGGTCCCTGCTGATCGGGGCGCTGGCGGTCGTCACGGTGTCGGTGAGCGTCACGGTCACCGTCCTGACGTACGGCAACGGACGGCAGCCGGACGGCGGCCGCGACACCGACGCCCGCTCGGGCGCCTCGTCCTCGGCCTCCGCCACGCCGTCCGCCGGACCCGGCTTCGGCGTCGCCACCACGACGGAGGACTGCGCCGCCACGGCCGTCGACGGGCTCGGCGGCCGGTGCACCGCCACCCCCGAGTGCTGGAGCGGCATCACCGACATCTCCGGGATCATCACCGTCAGCCGCGCCGACTGCCAGGCCGAGCACGTGTGGGAGACCTTCGCCATCGCGCCGCTCCCCAAGGACGGCCAGACGAACAACGCACGGGACCTCGTCAAGCACCCGGACGTCAAGACGCTCTGCTCCCAGACCGTCATGGCCGACTCCCTGAGCGCCGACGGCCGTACTCTCGCCCGTACATGGGACGTCGACGTCATCCCGCCCACCGCTTCCGAATGGGACAAGGGCCTGCGCGTCTACCGCTGTGTGGCGGCGGCCGAGACCGACAACGGCCGCAAGACCGGCAGCCAGTTCGCCGTACCGTCCTGACCGCGACGCACGCCCGCCGTGCCTCGGCTCAGTCCGTGGGCCAGGTGTGCGCCGGGGCGTTGAGGTGCATGTAGTCGACGTACAGCTCGGTCATCCGGCGCAGCGCCTCGTGCGGATCCGCGTGGCTCTCGGTGAGCCGGTGGAAGATCTCCTTCTGCCAGACCGCGCCGTTGCGGGCGGTGACACAGCGCTGCTCGATGACACCGAGGAGCGGCTCGCGCCAGGCGTCGTCCATCCCGGTCAGCTCAAGTCCCCGGTGCGCGAGGGGAAGCAGCCGGCGCAGGACGAGTTCGGGCACCGGCACCTCGCCCATGCCCGGCCAGTACAGCTCGGCGTCGATGCCGTTGCGGGCGGCGGTGTGCAGATTGTCCTCGGCGGCCTGGAAGGACATCCGCGACCACACCGGCCGCTCCTCGTCCACCAGGGCGCGGGTGAGGCCGTAGTAGAAGGCGCCGTTGGCGAGCGTGTCGGCGACCGTCGGGCCGGCCGGGAGGCAGCGGTTCTCCACCCGGACGTGCGGAGTGCCGTTCGCGACGGCGTAGACGGGCCGGTTCCAGCGGTAGATCGTGCCGTTGTGCAGGGTGAGTTCGCCCAGCTCGGGGATGTCGCCGCGCTCCAGCGTCCGGACCGGGTCCTCCTCGTCGCAGAGCGGCAGCAGGGCGGGGAAGTAGCGCAGGTTCTCCTCGAAGAGGTCGAACACGCTGTTGATCCACCGTTCCCCGAACCACACCCGGGGCCGTACGCCCTGCACCTTGATCTCCTGCGGGCGGGTGTCGGTGGCCTGCTCGAACAGCGGGATCCGGGTCTCGTGCCACAGCTCCTTGCCGAACAGGAAGGGCGAGTTGGCCGCCAGCGCCACCTGGACTCCCGCGATCGCCTGCGCCGCGTTCCAGTAGCGCGGGAACTCCTGCGGGGAGACCTGGAGATGGAACTGCGTACTGGTGCACGCGGCCTCGGGCGTGATCGTGTCGGCGTACGTCCGCAGCCGGTCGGGGCCGTCGATGTCGAGCCGCAGATCCTCGCCCCGCGCCGCGAACACCTGGTCGTTGAGCAGCCGGTAGCGCGCGTTCTCCGACAGCGCCGACTCACCGACGTGCTCCTGCCGCAGCGTGGGCAGGATGCCGACCATGATCAGATGCGCGCCGACCGAGCGGGCGCGTTCGTCGGCGTGGTTGAGCGAGGCGCGGATCGCCGACTCCCAGGCGTCAGGACCGCCCTCCGTCAGCCGTCGCGGCGGCACGTTGATCTCCAGGTTGAACCGGCCCAGCTCGGTGTCCCAGGCGGGGTCCGCGATCGCCTCCAGCACCTCGGTGTTGCGCATCGCCGGCTCGGCGCGGTCGTCGACCAGGTTCAGCTCGATCTCCAGACCCACCTGGGGCCGCTCGGCCTCGAACCGTGACTCGCGCAGCATCTGCGCGAACACCTCGAGGCACTCCTGCATCTTGATCCGGTACCGGCGGCGGTCCTCGCGGGTGAAGACCAGCGCCGGGACATCGCGTCCCATCTGCCCTCCCGTACCGTCGGCCCGCCCGGCTCGTCGCTTCCGGACGCATGTCCCTCCAGCGTCGCACCACCGGCGGCACCCGACCACGCGGGACGGCCGCACGCTGCCCTGTGGTCAACGGCCGATCGCTTTCCGTGACGGGATCCCGGCGGGCGTGCGGGTCGGCGCGGCGCGGTGGAATGCGACGGGGTTCCGGCGTGCGGGCCGGCGCGGCGCGGTGGAACCTGAGGGGCATGGGGCGCGAGCGCGCCGGGGACGGCGGAGCACAGGACGTGGAGCGGCTCCTCGACGACCTCTACACGACCCCGCCGCCCGGGTTCGTCACCCGCCGCGCGGAGCTGGCCCTGACGGCCGGGAGCGCCGGGAACGCGGCGGACGCCCGGCGGATCCGCGCCGCCCGCCGCCCCACGCTCGCCGCCTGGGCGGCCAACCTGCTGCTGCGCGCCGCCCCGGAGGAGAGCCGACGGTTCCTGGAACTGGGCGAGGCGCTGCGGGAGGCGTTCCGGACTCTCGACGCGAACGAGGTCAAAGACCTGTCCGACCGGCGCCGGAGTGTCGTCGCCGCGCTCACCCGGCAGGCCGTCGCCCTCGCCGAGCAGGCCGGGCAGCGGCTGTCGGACAGCGCACGGCAGGACGTCGAGTCCACGCTGCGTGCCGTGCTCGCCGACCGGGAAGCGGCGGAGCGGTGGGCGACCGGGCGCCTCGAACATCCCCTCACGCCGCCGACGGAGTTCGGCGAGGAGACGGGGGCGCCATCTGCCGGGTCCCACGCGCGGGGCGAACTCGCCGACCGGCGCCGACGGCGGGAGGCCGAGCAGCGGCACCGGCTGGAGGAGGCCCGGCGGGAGGCCGCGGCGGCGGACCGGCGTCTGCGTGACCGGCGTACCGAACAGGCCGTGTCCGACGAGGAGTTGACGCGAGCGCGCGCGGACCACGACCGCGCCGCCGCAGAGGTGTCCGAGGCCGAACGACGCCTGGACCAGGCCCGGTCGAGGCTACGGCTCGCCGAGGAGGAGCGGCGCACGGCGGAGGAACGGCAGCGCGCCGCCGCCGATGCCGTGAGCGAGGCGGAGGAGCACGCGCAGTCCGCCGCCCGCGAGGTCGAGCGCCTGACCCCTCCCTCCTCCACCTGATCGGCCGAGCCCCGCAGGCGAGGGAGTGAAGCGGCTGGGGTCTGGGGACGATACGGGGGCACACGACCGGTACCGGGGGATCGGACCGCGTGTGTGACGCGCCGCACCGAGGAGGGGAGCCGAGGGATGGCGGAAGAGCAGGAGAGCCCGCCGACGGTGAGGCCGGCGGGGGCGGAGGACGCCTGGCGGATCCTGGACACCGTCCGGGACCTGTCCAAACACGCCGAGGCGAAGGCCGGTACGACGCTCGCGGCGTCCGGCGTGCTGGCCGGCGTCCTGTACAGCCTGGTCACCACGGGCGACGCCGACTCGCCGTGGTTCGTCGTCGCCGTGGCGGTCACCGCCGTCTGCACGGTGGCGGCCGGCCTCACCGCCGGCCTGGTGCTCTGGCCGCGCCAGCGGATCGCCGAGGACACGCTCCCCACCAGCCTGCTGTTCTACGAGCACATCGGCCGGGAGTTCGCCACGCGTCACGCCGACTACCGCGACCGGCTGCGCGCCCTGCTGCGGGACGAGGAGGCGTTGGTGACCACCCTGGCCGAACAGATCTGGGCCACCGCACATGTGACACGCACCAAGTACCGGTGGGTGGGCCGCAGTATCGCCCTGCTGCTGGTCGCACTGGCGGCCCTGGCGGTGTCGGCGGCGCTGAGCGCGGCCGAGACGATGCGCTGACAGGCACGAAGGGCGACCGCGTGGACCGCACCCCACCGCACGACCCCCACTCCGCATTCGACACCGCGACCCGACTGGGCTCCGGGGAGGACCGGATCTGCCGGCCGCGCACCGGGTGGGTGATGCGCGCCTTACGCCGCCCCGTGGACCTGGGCCGCGTTCGTGCTCGTGGGCGCGGGAGAAGCCGTCTTCCCCAGGAGCGGGGGGAGTTGCGATGACACGGACACAAGGTCACCCGCTGCCTACAGTGGGTGAAGGCCCGGGCGCAGGGGTGCGGGTGCGGGCGGAAGGGGTGCGCATGTCCACAGGGAGTCCGATCGACGACGAGGCGCGCGAGGACGCCGTGGACGTCCTGCGGGACCTCCTCGTATGGCAGTTGGTGCCGGAGCGCTGGGCGCGGGTCGAGGTGATCGTGGACGCGCTCGCCGACGCCCTCGACCGCGGGGACGGCGACGCGCTGCGGGAGGCCACCGCCGAACTGGAGGTGTCCGGGCCCATCCGGATCACCCGCATCGGCGCCCAGTCGCCCGGGCCCGTCCCGGTCCCGGAGCGCACCAGGGACCGCGCCAACCATCTGGTGCACTCGCTCGGGCAGCCGCCCCGGCCGGGACGGGGCGACGGCGAGCCGCAGCCCTCGGGAGGTGACGGTGACGGATCCCCGACTCCCGCTCCTTGACCAGGAACTCGTCGTCCACGTCTACGCCCCGACCGACGGCCCGCACGCCAAGGCCGCCCACCGGCAGCTCCAGGGCATCTGGGACCGCTGCCGGGACCGGCTGGGCATGGTCCGGGAGATCGCCGCCACCGGACTGCCGGCCGTGCTGCCCTCAGGCCCCGACGCGATGACACAGGGCGGGCCCGTGGCGGCGATCGAGGACCGGGCGGCCGACCACCAGGCCGTCGTACGCCGCGAACACGACGTGGTGAACCTGTCGTTGGTGTTCGCCGCGCCCCAGGACACGGCGTCCCGCCGGTTGCGGATCGGCTCCGCGTCGCCGCCCGGCTGGGTCGAGTTCGACCGCTGGTGGGGCGAGTTGGCCGCCGACGGCACGGACGCCCTGCTCGGGGTCGTCCAGGTCTGCCAGGCGACGTACGCCGCGGGATCGGCCCCCTCGCTCGACGGGCTGGCGCACGAGGCCCGTTCGGTGCTGACCGGCCCCGGCCGGGCCCCCGACCGGTGGCGGCGCGGCAGCACCACGGCGGAGGGGTTCGCCGTGTGGGAGGTGACACCGGACGACGAGCGGGCGGGGCGGCGGATCGTCGTCCTCGCCCCCGAGGGCCGGGAGGCCGAGCTGAGCGCCTGGACGTGGAGCCAGGGCGAGCCGGACATGCCGCCGCTGGCCCGCTATCTGATGCACGCGGCCAAACTCCGCTACCAGGCCCGGGTGCGGGGCGAGGGCGAGCCGCGGCTCAGGCGGCTCATCGGGCGGGTGAACGAGCATGTCGCCCAGGTACGGGACGCGTTGGAGCGGGAGACGGACGACCCCGCCGCCCTCGGCCGGCTGCGGCTGGACGAGGCCGATCTGGCCTCCGCCGTGCGGGACATCCGCGCGATACGACGCACCGTGGAGATCGCCGCGCACAACATGAGCGCCGCGGTCGCCGAGCCGTGGCCCGGTGACCGGCGGCTCGCCGAATGGCTCGTCGGCCAACTGGACGACGACACCGAGTACGTGGAGGCGGCCCGCGAACTGGCCCAGGAGATCGGCCGGTTGGTCCAGCAGAGCGCGGCGGACCGGTCACCCGGCCCGTTCGCCCAGGAGGCGACAGCGCTGCCTGCCGAAAGCCGTGACGAGCGCGACCGTGACCGTGAACGGGTCCGGCTGCGGGTGGGTTTCGCCGTCGACGTCGAGCGCTACAGCAGCCGTACCTCACCCCAGAAACTGGGCGTGCAGCAGCGGATCGCCGCGCTGGCGGAGGAGGTTCTCGACGACCTCGGCCACCGTATGGACGAGACCGACCACCAGGGCACCGGCGACGGCATCAACGTCTTCCTCCCGGCCGACGTCGAACTCCACCGGGCGCTGCCCGCACTGCTGTTGTCCTGGCGGGACCGGCTCGCGGCCGACAACGAGCGCTTCCGCGACCGGATGCGGCTGCGCCTGTCCGCCGGGGTGGGTCCGGTGGGGCTCGCCGCGCTCGGGTTCTCCGGGTCCACGATCGTGGAGGTCAGCCGGCTGCTGGACAGCGCCGTGCTGCGCGGTGCGCTCGCCGACCGTCCGGAGGTCGATCTCGTTGCCCTGGTCGCCGACCAGTTGTACGAGTACGTCGTCGGCGAGGGCTATCCGGGGCTGCGCGCCGAGCAGTTCGAGCGGCACATGGTCCGGGTGAAGGACTTCGAGCGGCCCGCCTGGCTGTGGATCCCACGCTGACACCCGGCGCAGAAGGGCACACGCCGTGACGCCTACCCCGCGCGCGCGGCCCCGGCGCTCCGCCTGCGCGTCGTCCGGCCGGAGAGCGCCGCGACGTACTCGGCCAGCCCCGCCGCCGTGCCGTCGAGCGGGAAGCGGGTGCCGAGGTGGCCGTCCGGGCGGACGACGAAACCGGTCGGGCCGTCGGGCCGGTAGAGCCGGGCGAACTGCCCGGCGGCGTCCCGGTAGGCGGGGACGGGCAGCCGGTCGGCGGCGCCCGGCGCGGCCTCCCGGGAGAGGATCGCGACGACCTGGAGGCCGACGCCGGGTCCCGCGTCGAGCGGCGCGACCGCCACGGTCGCCTCGGCGGCCGCCCTCGCCAGGTCGGTGACGTCGGCGGCGTACAGCAGCGCCACATGGCCCACACGGCCGCGCAGCACGTCGAGCAGCCGCAGATGGTAGGCGGCCGCCGGGGCGGTCAGTCCGTCGCAGTCCGGGGCGCGGTCGCCGGGCTGCGGTGCCTCCAGGGACCCGTACGGGGCGCCCGCCAGCGGGCCTTCGCGGTAGCCGACGAGGAGCTGGGCCTCGCGCAGCATGACCGTGCCCGGGTCGTCGGGGTCGCTGTGGACGCCCTGCGTGGCGTGCCGCACGGTGCGGCCGATGACCTCCTCGCCGACCGGGCGGCGCTCGGCGTCGTAGCTCTCCAGCAGGGCCGGGCCCGCCTCGTCGCGCAGCACCATGGCGAGCTTCCACGCCAGGTTGCAGGCGTCCTGCACCCCGGTGTTCATGCCCTGGGCGCCGGTCGGCGGATGGATGTGGGCGGCGTCGCCCGCGACGAAGACGCGGCCCTCGCCGTAGCGGTCGACGATGCGGTGGCTGATGCGGAAGACGGAGGACCAGCGCATCCGGGACAGCACGGCGGGGCGGGGGCCGAGCCGGTCGACGACGGCCTGGATGTGCTCCAGTTCCGGGGTGCGGTCGCCCTCCAGCCCGTGCGCCACCCCGTCCTGCGGTCCGCCCGTCCCGGTGGACAGCTCGGGCGGGACCAGCATCGACATCCGGTAGCGGCCGGTGCCGGGCAGCGGGATGCAGACCAGCAGGTCGTCGCTGGTGCCGTCGTCGGCGAGGTGCATGGACCGGATGCCGTAGCCGTGCGGCATGTCCCAGTCGGCCTCGACGTCGCCCAGCATGTACTCCTCGCCGAACGCCCCGCCCTCGAAGCTCAGCCCCAGCGTCTTGCGGACGGTGCTGTGCGCCCCGTCGCAGCCGACCAGGTACCCGGCGCGCACCTCCTCCTCGGCGCCGGAAGGGGTGCGCAGCACGGCGGTGACCCCCTCTGGGTCCTGTACGAACGACAGCAGCTCGGTGCCGCGCTCGACGACCGTGCCCTGCCCCGCGACGTACTCCTCCAGGAGGCGCTCGGTCTCGTACTGGGGGAGCGCGGCGAACCGGTACGGCACTTCGGGCGGCAGCGCGAGGTCGATCCGCGCCTGCTCCCGGCCGTTGACGTAGATGAGCTGCCCGCGGATCAGCGCGGCCGCCTCCAGCATCGTGCGGGCCAGCCCCATCCGGTCCCAGATCTCCAGGGTGCGCGGCTGGATGCCGACGGCCTTCGCGTACGGCAGCCGGGCCGAGAGCCGGTCCACGATCCGGCACGGCACCCCGTGCCGGCCCAGCTCGGCGGCGGCGCTCAGGCCGACCGGGCCGGCGCCCACGATCAGTACGTCGGTCGTCCGGGTGTGCGCCACGCGTGCCTCCCTGCGTCGGGTCCCCCGAACCGGTTCCCGTCCTCCATGGTCACCTGTCCGGGCCCGGGCGGCGAGCCGGTGCGGCGCCCGCCGACCGCCCTCCCCGCCAAGTAAGGTAACCCTAAGTCCGGTCGGCGGGTTCGTGCCGCGACCCCGCGTCGTGCCGCGCAGCCGAGTGAATGTGGCCCCCGCCGGTGTCCGTGCCACGGGAATCCGCGCCCCTGCCTGTTGGATGACCCCAGGCACGAGCGAAATGAGGGCGGATGGCCGAGAGCAGCGCGGACGCACGACCACCGGCGGAGGAGGGGCTGAAGGCCGACGCGATCGGGTTCGTGGACGCCCTCGTCATCGGGCTCAACGCCACCTCCCCCGCCTACTCGCTGGCCGCGGTCATCGGCCCGATCGTGGTGCTCGTGGGCGTCTACGCACCCGGGGTCATGGTGGCGTCCTTCATCCCGATGCTGCTCATCGCGTCGGCGTTCTACTACCTCAACCGCGTCGACCAGGACTGCGGCACCACCTTCTCCTGGGTCACCCGCGCCATGGGCCCGTGGACCGGCTGGCTCGGCGGCTGGGCCATCGCGATGACCGGCGTCCTCGTCGTCGGATCGCTCGCGGACGTCGCGGTCACCTTCGCCCTGCTCGCCTTCGGCCTCGACGGCTGGGCCGACAACACCGTCGTACGCCAGACGCTCGCGGTCCTGCTGATCATCGTGATGACCGCGCTGTGCGTCGTCGGCACCGAGGTGTCCGCCAAGGTGCAGAACGCGCTCATCCTGGCCCAGGTGGCCTGTCTGCTCGCCTTCGCGATCGTGGCGCTGTACCGGGTCTACGCCGGCACCGGCACCTTCGACTCCGTCGACCCCTCGTTCACCTGGCTGAACCCCTTCGGCGCCGGCGGCGCGGAACTGACCGCCGCCCTGCTCCTCGGCGTGTTCATCTACTGGGGCTGGGAGTCGGCGGTCAACCTCACCGAGGAGACCGAGCACTCCGCCACCGCCCCCGGCAAGGCGGGCGTCTGGTCCACCGTCATCCTGCTGGTCACCTACGTGTCCGTCGCCTACGCGGTCGTCGCCTACGCCGGTACGACCTTCCTCGCCGAGAACGCGGACGAAGAGGAGTTCATCTTCGCCCTGCTCGCCAACGAGGCGATGGGCGGCTGGGACTGGGTCGTCCTGCTCGCCGTCTCCACCTCGGCGATCGCCTCGACCCAGACGACGATCATCCCCGCGTCCCGCACCGCCCTGTCCATGGCCCGCCGGCACGCGCTGCCCCACCACTTCGCCCACATCCACCCGCGGTTCCGCACCCCGGACGCCAGCACCTGGTGGGTCGCGGGCATCGCCATCGCCTGGTACCTGATCCTCAACCAGCTCAGCGAGAACGCCCTGTTCGACTCCCTCACCGCGCTCTCGCTGCTGATCGCCTTCTACTACGCGCTCACCGGCGTCGCCTGCGCCGTCTACTACCGCCGCCATCTGACGGAGAGCGTGCGCAACTTCTTCCTCATCGGCGTCGGCCCGGTGGTCGGGGCGGGGCTGCTCTCCTGGCTGCTGGTGGAGTCGGTCTCCGACATGGCCGACCCGGCCAACTCCTACAGCGGGGTCTCCTGGTTCGGGCTCGGGCCGCCGCTGGTCATCGGCATCGGGATCACCCTCGCCGGCGTGATCCTCATGGTCGTGTGGCGGTTCACGGCGCCCGCCTTCTGGTCGGAACGCCCGGGCGTCGCCGACCCCGACCTCGTGCACGGAAAGGAGTCCTGAGATGTCGGTGGTGCTCGGTTACGACGAGTCCCCGGGCGCGGTCCACGCGCTGCGGGTCGCGCTGGAGGTGGCGACCGCGTTCGGCGAGCCCCTCGTGCTGGTCTTCGGCGCGGCGCCGCCGGGCGGCATGGGGGAGGAGTACCGCACCCACCAGCAGGCCGTGCGCGAGGCCGGCCGCACCGCCCTGGAACACGCCGTCGCGGCCGCCGACGAGGCCGGCGTCCCCACCACGGTCGAGGTCCTCGACGAGAAGCCCGACCAGGCCCTCCTGGACGCCGCGTCCCGGCACGGGGCCCGCTTCATCGTGGTGGGGAGCTGGGGCGAGAGCCCGGTCCGCGGGGCGCTCCTCGGCTCGACCCCGCACAAGCTCCTCCATCTGTCCCCGATCCCGGTGCTGTGCGTACCGATGCGGGACTGAGGCCGCCTTCCGCTACGCTCCGGCGACTCCCGCCTTCTCGGTCTCCGGCTCGGGCGCCTCGCCGTCGTGGTGACGCCCCATCGGGATCACCATCGGCGTCCTGCTGACCGGGTCCTCGCCGACCACGCACCGCAGTCCGAAGACGTTCTCCACGACCTTGGCGGTGATCACCTCGGACGGGGTGCCCTCGGCCACGATCCGGCCGGACTTCATGGCGACGATGTGGTCCGCGTAGCGGCACGCCTGGTTGAGGTCGTGCAGCACCATCACGACCGTGCGGCCCTGGTGCCGGTTGAGGTCGGTGATCAGGTCGAGGACGTCGATCTGGTGCGCCAGGTCGAGATACGTGGTCGGCTCGTCCAGCAGCATCACCGGGGTGCCCTGGGCGACCGCCATCGCGATCCAGGCGCGCTGCCGCTGGCCGCCGGAGAGTTCGTCCACGGCGCGGTGCGCGAGGTCGCTCATCGCGGTGGCCCGCAGCGCCTCGTGGACGGCGTCCTCGTCGCCCGAGGACCACTGCCGCCACCAGGTCTGGTGCGGCGCGCGACCGCGTCCGACCAGGTCGACGACGGTGAGCCCCTCCGGCGCGACCGGCGTCTGCGGCAGGATGCCCAGCCGCTGGGCCAGCGCCCGGGTGGGGATCGTGTGCACGGCGTGGCCGTCGAGGTGGACGGCACCGGCCTTCGGGGTGAGCAGCCGGGCCAGCGCGCGCAACAGGGTCGACTTGCCGCAGGCGTTGGCGCCGACGATCGCCGTGATCCGCCCGGTGGGGACCGCCAGGTCCAGATCGTCGACGACGATCCGGTCGTCGTAGGCGAGCCGCAGCCCGTGCGCCCGCAGGTCGGGGCCGTCGGCGGGCCCTTCGATGGCCGACACCACGTCGGTGGTCGATGACACGTCTTCAGCCTCCTGAACCGGCGCGGTTGGCGCGGATGAGCAGCCACAGCAGGACGGGCGCGCCGAGCACGCCCGTCACGATCCCGACCGGCAGTTCGGTGTCCGGGACGATCTTTCGGGCGACGAGGTCGGACCCCAGCACCATGACGGCGCCGGTCAGGCCCGAGGCGAACGGCGGCGGGAACGCGGTGCCCGCGAGGCGCTGGGCGACCTGCGGGGCGGCGAGCGCGACGAAGGCGACCGGGCCCGCGGTCGCCGTGCCGAAGGCCACCAGGCCGACCGAGACGAGCAGTACCGCCACCCGTACCGTCTGCACGCGGGTGCCCAGGCCGCGGGCGACGTCGTCGCCGAGTTCCAGGGTCCGCATCAGCCGGCCGAGCAGCAGCGCCGTCGGCAGCAGCACGGCCAGTGCCACGGCGAGGGGCGTGATCTGGTCCCAGCTCCGGCCGTTGAGGTTGCCGACCAGCCAGCCGAGCGCGGCCTGCGCCTGGAAGCGCTCGCCGCGGGCCATGAGGTAGTCGGTGGCGCTGGTGCAGATCCACGAGACGCCGACGCCGACCAGCACGATCCGGTAGCCGGTGGTGCCCCGCTTCCAGGCCAGGGTGTAGACGACGAACGCCGCCGCCAGCGCGCCGAACAGACCGAGGACCTGGGTGCTCGGCCCGCCGTCCCGGCCGAGGACGATCCCGGCCACCACGGCGACACCGGCGCCCTGGGTGATGCCCATCATGTCGGGGCTGGCCAGCGGGTTGCGGGTCATCGCCTGGAGCAGCGCGCCCGACACCCCGAACGCGACGCCGACCAGCAGGCCCGCCAGGGAGCGCGGCAGCCGCAGCTCCTGCACGATGAGCCGGGTGCCGGGGTCGCCGCCGCCCAGCAGGGCCCGGGAGACGTCGGCGAGGGACAGGGGGATGTCGCCGACCGCCGTCTCCGCGCAGAAGGCGAGGAACGCGGCGGCCAGGAGCACCAGCGACACGGCCAGCAGCCGGGGCCGCAGCAGCCCGGACACGGGCGGCACGGCGAGCCGGAAGGTGACGCGGCCGCCGGTGCGCCGGGCGGGTATGCGGTCCGCGGGGTCCGTCTTGCGCGCGGGCCCCTTCGTCTCCCGGGGCCCGGGCCGGCCCGCCGGCGGCGAAAGCTCGGTGGTCATGGCGTACGGCTCCACTGGTTCGGTCGGGAGGTGGGTCGGCTGTGTGGATGTCCGCGGTCGCGCGAGTCGGGTGAGGGGCCTCGGACGTGTCGTTCCGTCACCGTCACCGTGTCCGCCTCCCCCCGGCCCGTCCCATTGCTCACAGCTCCGCGAGCCGGCGGCGCCGCACCAGGGCGATGAAGAACGGCCCGCCGATGAAGGCCACCAGGACACCGGCCTGGATCTCGATGGGGCGGTCGATGAGCCGGCCCGTGACGTCGGCGGCCAGCAGCAGACAGGGCGCGAGGACCGCCGACAGCGGCAGCAGCCAGCGGTGGTCGGGGCCGAGTCCGGCGTACTGGGCGAGGACACGGGCGATATGGGGCACGACCAGGCCGACGAAGACGACCGGTCCGATGACGGCGACGGCCCCGCCGGTCAGCAGGGTGACGGCCACCACCCCCTGGATCCGCACCGCGCCGAGCCGCAGCCCCAGCGACTTCGCGACGTCGTCGCCGAGCGCGAGGCTGTTGAGGGAGGGCGCGCACAGCAGGGCGAGCACCGCGCCGACGGCGAGGAAGGGCAGCACCCGCAGCAGGACCTCGGTGTCCTGGTTGGCCAGCGAGCCCGCCGACCAGAAGCGGTAGCGGTTCAGCGCGTCCGGGTCGGTGAGGGCGATCGCGCTGGTCAGCGAGAACAGCACGGAGGTCACCGCCACGCCGGACAGGGCGAGTTTGACCGGGGTGGAGCCGGACCGGCCGACCCCGCCGAGGAAGTAGACCAGCACGCTCGCGGCCATCGCGCCGGCGAACGCGAACCAGATGTAGCCGTACACCGAGCCGATGCCGAGCACGCCGACCGACAGGACGACCGCGAAGGCCGCGCCCGCGCTGACCCCGAGGATGCCGGGATCCGCGAGCGGGTTGCGTGTGAGCGCCTGCATCAGCGCGCCGGACAGGCCGAGCGCGGCACCGGTGGCGAGGGCGAGCGCGGTGCGGGGCAGCCGGACCGACCAGATGACGTTGTCCACGCGGGAGTTGGGGGCGTCGCCGAGGAGGGTGTCCCAGACCTGGCGCAGCGGCACGTCGAGCGCGCCGTACGCCATGGACAGGGCGCACAGTGCCAGCAGCGCCGCGCACGACAACGAGAGCAGCAGTACAGCGCGGGGGCCCGTGGCCGCCCGGACCGTCGAGGTCCCCACGTTCAACTTCCTTTGGTCAGGCTTACCTTAACTGTAGGGGGAGTTCCCGCTCGTCGCACTCCCCTCGACCTCGCCCTGTGGGAGGGCTGTGAAATTAGGTAACCCTTACCTTACTATGGCGGCGATCCTCCGGCTCGAGGCCGGGACGTAGCCTGGGGAGGCACTGTCGTGTGCGGGTCCGAAGAAGTTCTGACCTTTTGGCGTCGTACGCTCACTCCGCTTCCGGCGGAGATCTCACTGCCCGTCGACCGCCCCTACGGTCCGGAGCCGGACGCCGGTTCCCGGGAGAGCCGTGTCCTGACCGGACTGCCCGCCGCCTCCGACACCGAGGCGCTCGCCGCCTTCGTCGCCCTGCTGCACCGCCACAGCTCCGCGCTCGACCTGACGGTGGGCCACGACGGACTCCCGGTGCGGGTCTCCGCCGACCACGAACCCGCCTTCCGTGAACTGGTGCGGCGCGTGCGCGAGTCCTACGACGAGGCCGTCACCCACCGGGTGCCCGTCTCGCTCCTCGTGGACGAAGTGTCGCCCCGGCCCACCCGCGGCGGGGGGCTCCTCCTCAACGCCGCCTTCGGCACGGCCGACCGCCCGGCCGGTGAACTGCCCGGCCCCGTCGACCTGTTGCTGGAGACCGGCGACGGCGAGGTGCGCGCGACCTACGACCCGGCCCTCTTCGACGCCGCGACCGTGGACCGGCTCCTCGGCCACTACCGGACCCTGCTGGCCGACGCCCTGGAGCGCCCCGACGCGCCCATATCCCGGCTCGCCCTGATGGACGCGGACGAGTACCGGCAGGTCGTCCTCGACTGGAACGCCACCGAGCACACCGTCCCGGCCCGCACCTGGCCCGAGATGTTCGCCGAGCAGGTCCGCGCCCGCCCCGACGAGACCGCCCTCGTCCTCGGCGACGAGCACCTCACCTACGCCGAACTCGACGAGCGCGCCAACCGCCTGGCGCACGCCCTGATCGCCCGGGGCGCGGGCCCCGAGCGCATCGTCGCGCTGGCGCTGCCCCGCTCCGTCGACCTGTTCGTCACCGAGGTGGCGATCCTCAAGTCGGGCGCGGCCTATCTGCCGATCGACCACGACTACCCCGCCGACCGCGTCGCCTACATGCTCGACGACGCCGCGCCCGTCTGCCTCGTCACCGACCGGGAGACCGCCCGCGACCTCCCCGGCCGGGACGGCACCCGCACGCTGGCGCTCGACGCCCCGGACACCGTCGCCGAGTTGGCGGGACGCCCCGCCCACGACCCCACCGACGCCGACCGCGGCGCGCCCCTCACGGTCCTCGGCGCGGCCTATGTGATCTACACCTCGGGCTCCACCGGCCGCCCCAAGGGTGTCGTCCTGGCGCACACCGGTGTCGCCAAGCTCGTCGCCACCCAGAGCGAACGGTTCGGCATCGGCCCGCACAGCCGCGTCCTCCAGTTCGCCTCGCCCAGCTTCGACGTGGCGTTCTGGGACCTGTGCCTCGGCCTGCTCTCCGGCGGCCGCCTCGTCGTCGTCCCCGCCGAACTCCGGATGCCCGGCGCCCCGTTGGCCGACTACGCGCACCGGCACGGCATCACCTTCATGATCCTGCCGCCCGCCCTGCTCGCGGCGATGCCCGACGACGTCGAACTGCCGCCCACCGCCACCCTGCTGGCCGGCACCGAGCGCGTCTCCCCGGAACTCGTGGGCCGGTACGCCCGCGGCCGGATGATGTTCAACGCCTACGGCCCCACCGAGGCCACCACCAACTCCACGCTCGGCCTGTGCGATCCGGACATCCCGGCCGGCTCCATCGTCCCGATCGGCGTCCCCGACCCCGGCACCCGCGCCTACGTCCTCGACGCCGCGCTCCGGCCGGTCGCCCCCGGTGTCACGGGTGAGCTGTACCTCGGCGGCGCCGGGCTCGCCCGCGGCTACCTCGGCCGCGCCGCCCTGACCGCCGAACGGTTCGTCGCCGACCCCTTCGGCGCCCCCGGCGAACGCCTCTACCGCACCGGCGACCTGGTGCGCTGGCGCCCCGACGGACGGCTGGAGTTCCTCGGCCGCGCCGACGCCCAGATCAAGATCCGCGGCTTCCGCATCGAACCCGGCGAGATCGAGTCCGTGCTGCGCTCCCACCCGGCCGTCGACCAGGTCACCGTCGTCGCCCGCGAGGACCGCCCCGGCGACCGGCGGCTCGCCGCGTACGTCGTGCCCGCCCTCGACACCCCGCGCGACGACGACCCGGACGCCGGTGTCGAGGAGTGGCGCGAACTGCACGAACTGCTCTACCGCGCGGCCGGTTCCGAGGGCGCGCCCGCGCACACCGACGGCCTCCGCGAGAACTTCGCGGGCTGGAACAGCATGTACGACGGCCGGCCCATCCCCGTCGAGGAGATGCGCGAGTGGCGCGCGGCGACCGTCGCCGCGATCCGCGGCCTCGGTGACGTCCGCAGGGTCCTGGAGATCGGCGTCGGCTCCGGTCTGATCCTGTCCGCGATCGCCCCCGACTGCGAGTCCTACTGGGGCACCGACCTGTCGGCCGAGGCGATCGCCGCCCTGCGCGGCCAGTTGGCCGCGTTCCCGGAGCTGGCCGCCAAGGTCGAGCTGAGCGCCCGGCCCGCCCACGACACCGACGGGCTGCCCGCCGGACACTTCGACACCGTCGTCATCAACTCCGTCGCCCAGTACTTCCCGAGCGCCGACTACCTCGCCGACGTGCTGCGCCGCGCCGCCACCCTGCTCGCGCCCGGCGGCCGGATCCTCGTCGGCGACGTCCGCAACCTGCGGCTGCTGCGCACCCTGCGCGCCGCCGTGGAGACCCTGCGCGCCGCCGGCGGCCCCGACCCCGAGGACAAGACCGCGCTGCGCGAGGCCGTCGAACGCTCGGTGCGCTGGGAGGGCGAACTCCTCCTCGACCCCGACTTCTTCGCCGCCCTGGACGGCTTCGACGCCGACATCCGCCTCAAGCGGGCCGGTCACCACAACGAACTCAGCCGCTACCGCTACGACGTCGTCCTCCGCGCCGCCGACACCGCGATCGCCGTGCCCGACGAGCGGGAGGTCCCCTGGGGCGAGACCGGCGGCCCCGCCGGGCTCACCGCCCTGCTCGCCGAGCGCCCGGCCCGGCTGCGGATCACCGGCGTGCCCAACGCCCGTCTCACCGACGACCTCGCCGCCCTGCGCGCCCTGGACGGCAGCAGCCGCGAGGCCGCCGCCGGCACCGACCCCGAGGACCTGCACGCCCTCGCCGCCGCCCACGGCTACCGCGCCGCGCTCACCTGGAACGGCGCCTCCGACGACGGCGCGTTCGACGCCGTGCTCACCGTCGACGACGGCGACGGCCCCCTCGCCGGCCTGTACCGCACCGCCGGCGGCTACCCGCACGCCAACCGCCCCGCCCCCTTCCGGGACGTCACGGCGCTGATGCGCACCCTGCGCGGCCACGCCGCCGACCGGCTGCCCGACTACATGGTCCCCGCCGCCTTCGTGCCCGTGCACGCCCTGCCGGTCACCCCCAGCGGCAAGATCGACGCCCGCGCCCTGCCCGCCCCGGACTACGCGGCGATGAGCTCCGGACGCCCGCCGCGCACCCCGCGCGAGAAGCTCCTGTGCGCCCTGTACGCCGAGGTGCTGGGCCTGGACTCGGTGACCGCCGAGGACGACTTCCTGGCCCTCGGCGGCGACAGCATCACCGCCATCCAACTCCTCGTCCGCGCCCGCGAGTCGGGGCTGCGGCTCACCACCCGCGAGGTGTTCCGGCACCGCACCGTCGAGGCCCTCGCACAGGCCGCCGTCGCCCGCACCGACGAGCGCACCGGCACCCCCGACGCGCCCCTCGTCGAGGCGGACGTCGCCGAACTGGCCGAGATCCAGGGCACGAACCCGCTCGCCGTCGAGGAACTCCTGCCGCTGACCCCGCTCCAGCAGGGCTTCTTCTTCCACGCCCTGACCGGCGGCGCCGACGGCGACACCTATGTGGTCCAGCAGGTCCTCGACCTCACCGGACCCGTCGACGGACCCACCCTGCGCCGCGCCGCCCAGCGCCTCCTGGACCGGCACGCGCCCCTGCGCGCCGGATTCCGCCAGCGCCCCGACGGCACCCCCGTGCAGATCATCACCCGGGACGCCGTCCTGCCCTGGCGCGAGGTCGACCTCACCGCCCAGGACGCCACGGTCCGCGAGAGCCTCGGCGCGGCCGTCGCCGAGGACGAGCGCGCCGCCGGCTTCGACCTGGCCGCCCCGCCGCTGCTGCGCTGCGCCCTGATCCGCCTCGGCGACCGGCGCAGCCGCCTGGTGCTGACGTTCCATCACATCGTCGCCGACGGCTGGTCGTTGCCCGTCCTGCACCGTGAACTCATGGCGTTCTACGGCACCGACGAGCCCGGACTGCCCGAAGTCGCCCCCTACCGCGGCTTCCTGCGCCGCCTCGCCGAGCAGGACCGGGACGCGGCGCGCGACACCTGGCGCACCGCCCTCGCGGGCCTGGAGGAGCCGACCCGGCTCGTCACCGCCCCGGCCGTCGCCGGTGCCGTACGGCCCGCGCACGTGCGGGTGGAGCTGACCGAGCGGACCACCGCCCTGCTCACCGACCGCGCGCGCGAGCACGGCGTCACCCTCGGCACGGTCGTCCAGGCCGCCTGGGGCCTGCTCCTCGGCACCCTCACCGGCCGCGACGACGTGGTGTTCGGCACCACCGTCTCCGGCCGTGACGGCGAGGTCGACGGCATCGCCTCCATGGTCGGCCTGTTCATCAACACCCTGCCCACCCGCTTCCGCTGGGCCCCGCGCGCCACCCTCGCGGACCTCCTCACCCGGCTCCAGGACGAGCAGGCGCGTCTCCTCGACCACCAGCACCTCGGCCTCGCGGAGATCCAGCGGCTCGCCGGCCACGCCGGCGAGGGTGAACTCTTCGACACCCTGGTGGTGTTCGAGAACTATCCCGCCGAGGCCGACCTGCACGACGCGACCGGCACCGTGCGCATCACCGCCGACGCCTTCAACGACGCCGTCCACTACCCGCTGGCCCTCATCGTCAAGCCCGGCCGCCGCCTCGACCTGCGCCTCAAGCACCACGCCGAGCGCCTCGACGCCGACCGCGTCCGCGTCCTCGGCGACCGGCTGACCCGCCTCCTGGAGGCGATCGCCGAGGACCCGGCGCGGACCGCGGCCTCGCTCGACCCGCTCACCGCCGACGAGGCCCTGCGCGCCCACCCGCACGGCGAGGAGCACGAGGTCCCCGCGACCACGCTCGCCGCAGCCTTCACCGACCAGGTGCGCCGCACCCCGGACGCCACGGCCGTCGTCTTCGGCACCGAACGCCTCACCTACGCCGAACTCGACGCCCGCGCCACCGCACTCGCCGCCCGGCTCGCCGAACGCGGCGCCCGCCCCGGCGAGTTCGTCGCCGTCGCCGTGCCCCGCTCGGTCGAGCTGATGGTGGCCCTCCTCGGCGTCCTGAAGTCCGGCGCCGCCTATCTGCCGCTCGACCTGGACTACCCCGTGGACCGTGTGGCGCACATGCTCACCGACTCCGGCGCCGGCACGGTGATCACGCTCGCCGCCACGGCCGACCGCCTCCCGGACACCGACGGCACCCGCGTCCTCCTCCTCGACACCGACGAGCCGAGCACGGCCGCCCCCGTCCCGGCCCGCCCCGACGACCCCGCCTACCTGATCTACACCTCCGGCTCCACCGGCCGCCCCAAGGGCGTCGTCGTCACCCACCGCGCCATCGTCAACCGGCTCGCCTGGATGCAGGGCGCCTACGGCCTGACCGCCGACGACCGGGTCCTCCAGAAGACCCCGTCCAGCTTCGACGTGTCGGTCTGGGAGTTCTTCTGGCCGCTCCTCGAAGGCGCCGCCGTGGTCCTGGCCCGCCCCGACGGCCACCGCGACCCGGCCTACCTGGCCGCCCTCGTGCGCGCCGAGCGCGTCACCACGATGCACTTCGTGCCGTCCATGCTGGAGGCGTTCCTCCAGCACGATCAGGTCACCGAGGACCCCGCCTGGGTCGCCTCGCTGCGCCGCGTCCTGAGCAGCGGCGAGGCCCTGCCGGCCGGCGCGGCCGCCCGCTGGCACGCCCTGACCGGCGTCCCGCTGCACAACCTCTACGGTCCCACCGAGGCCGCCGTCGACGTCACCCACCACCGCTACGACGGCACCGACGACGGCCCCTCCGTGCCCATCGGACGGCCGGTGTGGAACACCGGCCTGCGCGTGCTGGACACCTGCCTGCGCCCGGTCCCCGACGACGTGCCCGGCGAGCTGTACCTGACCGGCGTCCAGCTCGCCCGCGGCTACCACGCCCGGCCCGGACTGACCGCCGAGCGCTTCACCGCCGACCCCTACGGCCCGCCCGGCACCCGCATGTACCGCACCGGCGACCTGGTGCGCCGCCGCGCCGACGGCGTGATCGAGTACCTCGGCCGCACCGACCGCCAGGTCAAGCTGCGCGGCAACCGCATCGAACTCGGCGAGATCGAGGCCGCGTTGACCGCGCTGCCCGAGGTCGCCCAGTCCGCCGTCACGGTCCGCGACAACGCGCTCGTCGCCTACGTCGTCCCGGTCCCGTCCGCGGGTGCCACCGCGGACGTCACCGCCCTGCGCGACGCGCTCGCGGGTGTCCTGCCCGCCGCCCTGCTGCCCGGCGCCTGGGTGGTCCTCGACGCCCTGCCGCTCACCCCCAGCGGCAAGCTGGACCGGAACGCGCTGCCCGCCCCGCGGGCCGTCCGCGCCGAGGCCCGCGCCCCGCGCACCCCGCGCGAACAGCTCCTCACCGAGATCTTCGCCGCCGTGCTGAAGCTCCCCGACGCCGGTGTGGACGACGACTTCTTCCTGCTCGGCGGCGACAGCATCACCTCCATCGCCGTCTCCAGCCGGGCCCGCCGCGCCGGTCTGGTCCTCGACCCGCGCGACGTCTTCGAGCACCGCACCCCGGCCGCGCTCGCCGCCGCCGCGACCCTGGACGAGGCCGGGACCGCCGAGCCCGCCCCCGCCTTCACGCTCACCGAGGAGGAGCACGCGCGCGTCGAACGCCTCGCCCCCGGCCGGGTCGAGGACGTCTGGCCGCTCGCCCCCCTCCAGGAGGGCCTGTTCTTCCACTCCACCTACGACGACGGCACCCTCGACGTCTACACCGTCCACGAGTCCTTCGACTTCGCCGAGCGCGTCGACACCGCACGTCTGACGGCCGCCACCCGGACCCTGCTCGCCCGCAACCCCAGCCTGCGCGCCGGGTTCACCAGCGACGGGCTGCGCCAGCCGGTGCAGTTCATCGTCCGCGACGCCGAGATCCCCGTCACCGAGGTCGACCTGTCCGCGCTCACCCGCGACGAACAGGACGTACGGCTGCGGGAGTTGATGGACGAGGAGCGCTCCCGCCGCTTCGACCTCGGCCGCCCGCTGCTGTTCCGCATGCTGCTCGTGCGGCTCGGCGAGGGCCGCGGCGACCGGCTCGTGATCGGCCGCCACCTGATCCTGTGGGACGGCTGGTCCGCCTGGCTCTTCCTGGACCAGCTCTTCGCCCTGTACGAGACCGCGGGCGACCCGGCCGGCCTCGCCGAGCCCGGCTCCTACCGCGACTACCTGACCTGGCTGGAGCGCCAGGACGACACCCGGGCCACCGGCGCCTGGCGCACCGCCCTGGCCGGCTTCGAGGAGCCGACCCTGCTCGCGCCCGCCGTCTCCGACCGCGGCCTGGAACCCGTCATCCCCGAGCAGCTCGACGCCCTCCTCGACCCCGAGGTGGGCGAGCGGCTGCGCGAGACCGCCCGCCGCCACGGCCTCACCCTGAACACCGTGCTCAACGCGGCCTGGGGCCTGGCGCTGGCCGCCGTGACCGGCCGGACCGACATCGCCTTCGGCACCACCGTCGCCGGCCGCCCCAGCGAGGTGCCCGACGTCGAGAACGTCATCGGCATGTTCCTCAACACCGTGCCTGCCCGCATCGCCTTCGACCCGCGCGAACCCGTCCTCGACCTGCTCCGCCGGATCCAGGGCGAACGCCTCGCGCTGATGCCGTACGAGTACCTGGGCCTCGGTGTCCTCCAGGCCGAGACCGGCCACCGGCGGCTGTTCGACACGCTGTTCGTGCTGCGCAACGCCGACACCGAGGAGCGGCTCGCCGAACTCCGCGACCGGCACGGCGCGACGGCCGTGGCCAACGTGGACGCCACCCACTACCCGGCCAACCTGGTCGTCACCCCCGGCGAACGCGTCCGCGTCACCCTCGCCTACCGGCCCGACCTGCTGGACGACGGCTACGCCCGCGCCCTCCTGGAGCGCTTCGTGCTCCTCGTCGGCCGGCTGGTCGCCGACCCGGCCGCCCCGGTCGGCTCACTGGACGGGCTGCTGCCCGCCGAGACCGCCCTGCTGGCCCGCGAGGACGCCGAGCGGCGCGAGCCCGTACCGCACGAGACGATCGCCGACATGCTGGCCGCCCAGGCCCTGCGCACCCCGCACGACACGGCCCTCGTCTTCGGCTCCGCCACCCTCACCTACGCCGAACTCGACGCACGCTGCAACCGCATGGCCCGGCTGCTGATCGCCCACGGCGCCGGACCCGAGCGGGTCGTCGCCCTCGGCCTGCCCCGCTCCATCGACACCGTCGTCGCCCTGTTCGCCGTCCTGCGCACCGGCGCCGCCTATCTGCCGCTGGAGCTGGACCACCCGGCCGAGCGGCTCTCCCTGATGCTGGCCGACGCCCGCCCGCTGCTCCTGCTGTCGAACCGGGCGGTCTCGGCGACCCTCACCGGCGACACCCCGCGCCTGCTGCTCGACGACCCCGGCACGGCCGCCGAACTCGCCGCGCAGTCCGCCGGCCCCGTCACCGTGTCCTTCAGCCTGGACCACCCGGCGTACATCATCTACACCTCCGGCTCCACCGGCCGGCCCAAGGGCGTCGTCACGCCGTACCTCGGTCTGACCAACATGCAGCTCAACCACCAGAAGGAGATCTTCGCCCCGGCCATCGCCTCGGCCGGCGGGCGGCGGCTGCGCATCGCGCACACCGTGTCCTTCGCCTTCGACATGTCCTGGGAAGAGCTGCTGTGGCTCGTCGAGGGACACGAAGTGCACATCTGCGACGAGGAGTTGCGCCGCGACGCCATCGCCCTGGTGGCGTACTGCGAGGAACACCGCGTCGACGTCGTCAACGTGACCCCCACCTATGCCCATCTCCTGCTGGAGGAGGGTCTGTTGGAGGGGCACCGGCCGCCGCTGGTGCTGCTCGGCGGCGAGGCCGTCACCGAGACCGTGTGGAACACCCTGCGCGACACCGAGGGCACCTACGGCTACAACCTGTACGGGCCCACCGAGTACACCATCAACACCCTCGGCGGCGGCACCCACGACAGCGCCACCCCGACCGTCGGCAAGCCCATCCGCGCCACCCGCGCCCGGATCCTGGACACCTGGCTGCGCCCCGTCCCCGAGGGGGTGGCGGGCGAGCTGTACATCGCCGGCGTGGGCCTGGCCCGCGGCTACCTGGACCGGGCCGGCCTGACCGCCGAGCGGTTCGTCGCCGACCCCTACGGGCTGCCCGGCGAGCGCATGTACCGCACCGGCGACCTGGTGCGCCGCCGCGCCGACGGCAACCTCGACTTCCTCGGCCGCACCGACGACCAGGTCAAGATCCGCGGCCACCGCGTCGAACTCGGCGAGATCGAGACGGCGTTGGCGCAGCTCCCGGAGGTCTCCCGCGCCGCCGTCCTGGCCCGCGACGACACCGCCGCGCCCGGCACGAAGCGGCTGGTGGCGTACGTCGTCCCGGCCGAACCCGACGCCGAGGCACGGGAGTCGGCCGAACGCGAGCAGATCGGTGAGTGGCAGGAGATCTACTCCGCCGAGTACACCGAGATCGGCACCGCCCTGTTCACCGAGGACTTCGCCGGCTGGGACAGCTCCTACGACGGCACCCCCATCCCCGTCGAGCACATGCGCGAGTGGCGCGAGGCCACCGTCGCCCGCATCCGTGAGCTGAAGCCCCGCCGCATCCTGGAGATCGGTGTCGGCTCCGGCCTGCTGCTGTCCCGGCTCGCGCCGGACGCCGAGGCGTACTGGGCGACCGACTTCGCCGCCCCCGTCATCCGCAAGCTCACCGAGGGCGTGCGCACCGTCCCCGAGCTGGCCGCCAAGGTCGAACTGCGCTGCCAGCCCGCCGAGGACACCGAGGGCCTGCCCACCGGCTACTTCGACACGGTCGTCATCAACTCCGTCCTCCAGTACTTCCCGAGCCTGGACCACCTCCACCAGGTGATCCGCGGCGCGCTCGGCCTGCTCGCCCCCGGCGGCGCCCTCTTCCTCGGCGACGTCCGCGACCTGCGCCAGGCCCGGGTGTTCCAGGCCGGCATCCAGGCCGCCCGCGCCGAACCGGACACCGCGCCGGACGCGCTGCGCCGGGCCGTCGAACGCGGCCTCGCCCTGGAGAAGGAACTCCTCGTCGACCCGGACTGGTTCACCACCCTCGGCGTCGGTGTCGACCTGCGCACCAAGGCCGGCCGCCACCACAACGAACTCACCCGCTACCGGTACGACGTCGTGCTGTACGAGGGCGACGCGCTCCCCGTGGCCGACGCCCCCGCCGTCGACTGGACCGGCCCCGACGCGCTGCGCGCCCGGCTCGACGGCACCGGACCGCTGCGGGTGACCGGCATCCCCGACGCCCGCACCGCAGGCGACCTCGCCACCCTGCGCGCCCTGGACACCGGACGACCCACCGGCCTCGACGCCACCGGCGTGGAACCGGAGGACCTGCGCGACCTCGCGCACGAGACCGGCCACCGGCTGCTCACCACCTGGTCCGGCGAACCCGGCCGCTACGACGCCGTGTTCGTGCCCGGCACCGCCACCCCGCGCACCTCCGGCCTGTACCGGGCCCGCGCCGACCGCGAGGACGCCCCGTACGCCAACACCCCGGCGGCGGGCCGCGGTCACACCGCGCTCGTCCGCAGGCTCCGCGACGACCTCGGACAGCGGCTGCCCGGCTACATGGTGCCCGCCGCGTTCGTGGTGCTGCCCGGACTGCCGATGAACGACAACGGCAAGCTCGACGCCCGCGCCCTGCCGGACCCCGAGCCCGCCGTCGCCCTGTCGGCCGGGCGCGGCCCGCGCACCCCCGTCGAGGAGGTGCTGTGCCGGCTGTTCGCCGAGGTGCTCGGCCTGCCCAGGACCGGCGCCGAGGACAACTTCTTCGACCTCGGCGGCCACTCCCTGCTGGCCACCCGGCTGATCAGCCGCGCCCGCACCGAACTCGGCGCCGAACTCGCCATCCGTGACCTGTTCGAGGCGCCCACCCCCGAGACGCTGGCGCTGCGCGCCGAGGTCGGACACCCCGCCCGCCCGGTCCTGACGCCGGTCACCGACCGGCCCGCGCGCATCCCGCTGTCGGCCGCCCAGCGCCGCCTGTGGCTGGTGGAGCGGATCGCCGGGGACGGCGTCGCCTACAACTTCCCGCTCGTGTTCCGGCTCCGCGGCGCCCTGGACACCGACGCCCTGCGCACCGCCCTCCATGACGTGACGGACCGTCATGAGGCTCTGTGCACACGGTTCCTGGAGGCCGACGGGGAGCCCTGCCAGTGGATCGCCGCGCCCGGCGAGGCCGAGCCCGAGTTCCTGGTCACCGAGGGCACCGAGGCCGGTCTCGCCGCGTGGATCGAGGACGCCCGGCGGCGCCCGTTCGACCTCGCCCGCGACCTCCCGGTGCGCGCCGGGGTCCTGCGCCTGGCCGCCGACGACCACGTGGTGGCCGTCGTCCTGCACCACATCACCACCGACGAATGGTCCGACCGGCCCTTCCTGGCCGACCTGAACCACGCCTACACCGCCCGCACCGCCGGGCACGCCCCCGCGTGGGCGCCGCTGCCGGTGCAGTACGCCGACTACACCCTCTGGCAGGAACGCCTCCTGGCCGACCTGGGGGAGCGCCAGCTCGCCTACTGGACGGACGCGCTCGGCGGGCTGCCCGAGGAGATCCCGCTGCCCCTGGACCGGCCGGGCGCCGCCCGCGCCACCGGCCACGGCGCCGTGGTCCGCGCCACCCTCCCGGACGGCACCGGCGCCGCCCTGCGCGACCTGGCCGCCACCCACCAGGTCAGCATGTTCATGCTGTTCCAGGCGGCCACCGCCGCGCTGCTGCACCGGCTCGGCGCCGGTGACGACATCCCGCTCGGCGCCCCCATCGCGGGCCGCACCGACAGCGCGGTGGACGACCTCGTCGGCTTCTTCGTCAACACGCTCGTGCTGCGCACCGACCTGTCCGGCAACCCGACCTTCGGCGAACTCCTCGACCGGGTGAGGGAATCCGCGCTGGCCGCCTTCGAGCACCAGGACGTGCCCTTCGACCGGGTCGTGGAGGCCGTCAACCCGGTCCGCGCCGCCGACCGCAACCCGCTGTTCCAGGTGATGCTCGGCTACCACCACCGCCCCGACGGCGACCCGGACCTCTTCGGCCTGGACACCGAGTGGTTCGACATGGACAACGGGATGGCCAAGTTCGACCTGGACTTCACCGTCGTCGACCACGGCCCCGGCCGCGACATGGCCCTCCTGCTGGAGTACGCCACCGACCTCACCGACCCGGAGACCGCGGCGGGCCTCGCCGACCGGTTCGTGGACCTGCTGGCGCAGGTCGCCCGGGACCCCGCCCGCCCGGTGGACACGCTGCGCGTGCTCACCGCCGCGGAGGAGACGGCCGCGGCGACCCTGTGGAACGCCACGGACCGCCCGCTGGAGACCCGTTCCGTCCCGGAGATCCTCGACGACGTCGTCCGCGCCCGGCCCGACGCCCCCGCCCTGGCCACCGCCCACTCCCGGCTCACCTTCCGCGAACTGGGCGCCCAGGTGGACGCCGTGGCGCGCCTGCTGCGGGAGCGCGGCGCCGGCGCCGAACGCGTCGTCGGCCTCGCCCTGCCCCGGCACCTGATGGTCCCGGCCCTCCTCGGCGTCCTGAAGTCCGGCGCCGCCTATCTGCCGCTCGACCCCGAATACCCGGCGGACCGCCTGGAGTTCATGCTCCGCGACACCGCCCCGCTGTGCGTCCTGACCACCGCGGAGCTGGCACCGAAGCTCCCCGAGGGACCGTCGGTCGTCCTGTACGACGAAGCGGCGGCGTACGAGGGGACGTCGGCCGACACGCCGGCCCCCGCCCCCTCGGCGGCCGCGTACGTCATCTTCACCTCCGGCTCCACCGGCACCCCCAAGGGCGTCGTCGGCACCCACCGCGGTCTGAGCAACTTCTTCGGCGCCCACCACGACGACCTGATCCGGCCCGCCGAACAGGCCCTCGGCCGCACCGCCCTGCGGGCCGCGCACGCCGCGTCGTTCAGCTTCGACGGCTCCTGGGAGCCGCTGATCTGGCTGCTCGCCGGACACGAACTGCACGTCACCGACGAGGCCACCCTGGCCGACCCGGCCGCGCTCCTCGCCCTCCTCGGCCGGGAGGACATCGACTTCCTCGACGTCACCCCGACCTATCTGCGCGAACTCCTCCACCACGGCTTCCTGGAGCCCGGCGCCCCGCTGCCCGGCGTCATCGCCGTCGGCGGCGAGGCGACCCCGGCCCCGCTGTGGGAGCGGCTGTGCGCCCTGCCCGGCGTCCAGGTCCACGACCTGTACGGCCCCACCGAGAGCGCCGTCGACGCCTACGGCTGGCACAGCGACACCGCCGGCCGGCACGCCGCCCCGCTCGACAACATCCGCGCCCACGTCCTGGACGCCGCGCTGCGCCCGGTGCCCGTCGGCGTGACGGGCGAGCTGTACCTCGCGGGCGAGGGCCTCGCCCGGGGCTACCTGGGCCGCCCGGACCTCACCGCCGAGCGCTTCACCGCGGACCCCTACGGCCCGGCCGGCACCCGGATGTACCGCACCGGCGACCTCGTGCGCCGCCGCCGCGACGGCTCCCTGGAGTTCCAGGGCCGCGCCGACGGCCAGGTCAAGCTGCGCGGCTTCCGCATCGAGACCGGCGAGATCGAGGCGTTCCTCGCCGGCCTGCCCGGCGTGGCCACGGCCGCCGTCGTCGTCCGCGAGGACACCCCGGGCGTACCCCGGCTGGTGGCGTACGTCCTCCCGGCCGCCGACCGCGACCCGGACCCGGCGGAGCTGCGCGCCCGCAGCGCCGCCGCCCTGCCCGCGCACATGGTCCCGGCCGCCTTTGTCACCGTGCCCGCCCTGCCCCGCACCGTCGCCGGCAAGCTCGACGTGCGCGCCCTGCCCGCCCCCGACCTCGGCGCCCTCACCTCCGGACGCCGGCCCCGAACGCCCCGCGAGGACCTGCTGTGCGAGGCGTTCGCGGCGGTCCTCGGCGTGCCCGAGGCGGGCGTCGACGACGACTTCTTCGCCCTGGGCGGCCACTCGCTGCTCGCCATGCGGCTGACCGCGCGGATCCGCGCCGCGCTCGGCGCCGAGGTGTCGCTGCGCACCGTCTTCGACGCCCCGACCCCGGCCCGGCTCGCCCGGCACCTCACCGACGCGGCCGCCCCGACCCGCCCGGCGCTCACCGCCCGCGAGCACACCGGCCCGCTGCCGCTGTCCTCCGCCCAGCAGCGCCTGTGGGTGCTCTACCAGGTGGAGGGCCCCAGCGCGACGTACAACATCCCCTCGGCCTGGCGGCTGACCGGGGACCTGGACGTCGACGCGCTGCGCGCGGCCGTGCACGACCTCGTCGAACGGCACGAGACACTGCGCACGGTCTTCCCCGACGACCAGGGCCGCGCCCGGCAGCACGTGCTGCCGCCCGAGGAGGCCCGGATCCCCTTCGAGGTGACCGACACCGACGAGGACCTGCTGCCCGAACTCCTCGCGGAGGCCGGCGCGTACGGCTTCGAGCTGGACCGCGAACCCCCGCTGCGCGTCCAGGTGTTCCGCACCGGCGACCAGGACTGGACGCTGCTGCTGCTCCTGCACCACATCGCGGGCGACGAGTGGTCCGAGGGACCCCTCAACCGCGACCTGGCCCTCGCCTACGCCGCCCGCACCGCCGGACACGCCCCCGAGTGGGAGCCGCTGCCCGTCCGGTACGCCGACTACACGCTCTGGCAGCGCGAGGTCCTCGGCGACGAACAGGACCCCGAGAGCCTGTCGGCCCGTCAGATCGCCTACTGGAAGCAGACCCTGGCCGGGCTGCCCGAGGAACTGGCGCTGCCCTTCGACCGGCCCCGCCCCCTGGAGTCCAGCTACCGCGGCGGCGCGGCCGACCTGTCCCTGGACCACGAACTCGGCGCCGCCCTGCACGCGTTGGCCCGCGACAACGGCGTCAGCGTGTTCATGGTCCTCCAGGCCGCCGTCGCCACCCTGCTCACCCGGCTCGGAGCCGGCACCGACATCCCGGTCGGCAGCCCGATCTCCGGCCGCACCGACGCCGCCCTGGACGAGCTCGTCGGCTTCTTCCTCAACACCCTGGTCCTGCGCACCGACACCTCGGGCGACCCCACCTTCCGCGAACTCCTCGCCCGCGTCCGGGCGTCCGACCTGGCCGCCTTCGACCACCAGGACGTGCCGTTCGAGCGGCTGGTCGACGCCCTCAACCCGGCCCGCTCCCTCGCCCGGCATCCGCTGTTCCAGGTGATGGTCGTCCACCTGGCGTCCGGCGACGACGAGACCGGCCTGCCCGGACTGCTCGCCCGCCGCGACGACGTGGAGGGCACCACCGCCAAGTTCGACCTCTCCTTCGACTTCGTGGAACGCGCCGACGGCACCGGCGTCGACGGTGTCCTCGAATACAGCGCCGACCTGTTCGACCCCGCCACCGCCCAGTCCTTCGCCGACCGGCTGCGGCGTCTGCTGAAGGCCGTCACCGCCGACCCGGACCGCACCCTCGGCCGGATCGACATCCTCGACCCGGACGAGCGGACCCGCCTCACCGGCGGCTGGCACGGCACGCCCCTCGCGAGCCCGCCGACCACCGTGCCCGCCCTGTTCGAGGCCCAGGCCCGCCGCCACGGCGAGCGGCCCGCCGCCGCGTCCGACGGCGTCGAGCTGACCTTCGCCCGGCTCAACGCCGACGCCAACCGGCTGGCCCGGCTCCTGGTCGAGGCGGGCGCCGGACCCGAGCGGTTCGTGGCCCTCGCCCTGCCCCGCACCGCCCACTTCCTCACCGCCGTCCTCGCCGTCCACAAGGCGGGCGCCGGATACCTGCCCCTCGACCCCGACGCCCCCGCCGAGCGCACCGCCGACGTCCTCGCCGACGCCGGACCAGTCCTCACCCTCAGCACCGCCGACCTCGCCGCGAACCTCCCGGACGGCACCGCGCCACTGCTCCTGGACGACCCCGCGATCCGCGCACGGATCGCCGCCCACGACCCGGCCGACCTCACCGACGCCGACCGCACGGCCCCGCTGACCCCGCGCCACCCGGCGTACGTCATCTACACCTCGGGCTCCACCGGCCGCCCCAAGGGCGTGGTCGTCACCCACGAGACCCTCGGCAACCTCTTCCACAGCCACCGCGAGACGCTGTACGGCCCGGCCGTCGAGGCCGCCGGACGCGCCCACCTGCGGGTCGGGCACGCCTGGTCGTTCTTCTTCGACGCCTCCTGGCAGCCCCAGCTCTGGCTGCTGGACGGCCACTGCGTCCACGTCCTGTCCGAGGAGGTGCGCCGCGACCCCGAGCTGGTCACCCGGGCCGTGCTGCACCACCGGCTCGACTTCCTGGAGGTCACCCCGTCGTTCTTCGCGCAGATGGCCGACAGCGGCCTGCTGAGCGGCGACGACTGCCCGCTCGCCGTCGTCGGCGTGGGCGGCGAGGCCGTCCCGGTCGCCCTGTGGCAGCGGCTCGCCGCACTGCGCGGCACCGAGGCGTTCAACCTCTACGGGCCCACCGAGTCCACCGTCGACGCCCTGGTGGCCCGCGTCCGCGACAGCGAACGCCCGCTGGTGGGACGCCCGGTGACCGGCACCCGCGCCTACGTCCTGGACGACCTGCTCCAGCCGCTGCCGCCCGGCGTGCCCGGCGAGCTGTACCTCGCGGGCGGCGGACTGGCCCGCGGCTACCTCGGCAGCCCCGGCCTGACCGCCGAGCGGTTCGTCGCCGACCCGTTCGGGCCGCCCGGATCCCGGCTGTACCGCACCGGCGACCTGGCCCGCTGGACCGCCGACGGCCGCCTCGACTACCTCGGCCGCGCCGACGACCAGGTCAAGATCCGCGGCTTCCGTATCGAACCCGCCGAGATCGAGGCCGCGCTCACCACCCACCCGGCCGTCGGCCAGGCGTTGGTGACGGTCCGTCAAGACGGGCCGCGCAAGCTGCTCGTGGCCTACGTCGTCCCGGCCCAGGACACTGCACCCGACCCTGCCCTGCTGCGCGGCCATGTCGCCGCCCGCCTGCCCGACCACATGGTCCCGGCTGCCGTCGTGGTCCTGGAGCGGTTCCCGCAGCTCGCCAACGGCAAGCTGGACCGGGCCGCGCTGCCCGCGCCCGACTTCACCGCCCTGTCCTCGGGGCGCGCCCCCCGAGGGCCCGTGGAGGAACTGCTCTGCACGGTGTTCGCGGAGGTGCTCGGCCTCGAACGGGTCGGCGTGGACGACGACTTCTTCGCCCTCGGCGGAGACAGCATCGTCGCCATGCAGCTCGTCGGCCGGGCCCGCGCGGCCGGGCTGCGCATCAGCCCCCGGCTGGTGTTCCGCCACCGCACCGTCGCCGCCCTCGGCGCCGTCGCCGAGACCGCCGACACCGCCGCGCCGCGCCCCGTGGACGACGGCACCGGCAGCGTGCCGCTGACCCCGGTCATGCACTGGCTGCGCGAACTGGGCGGCCCCTTCGCCACCTACCACCAGGCGGCCCTGGTCCGCACGCCGGCCGAACTGGACCTGCCCGGCCTCACCGCCGTCCTCCAGTCGCTCGCCGACCGCCACGACCTGCTCCGCGCCACCCTCGTCCGGCCCACCCGGGAGGACACCGAGGACTGGTCGCTCCACGTGCCGCCCACCGGCGCGGTCGACGCCGCCGGCTGGCTCGACCGGGTCGACGTCACCGGCCTGGACGCACGGGAGCTGGGCGACACGGTCCGCCGGCACACCGAGGCGGCACGGGCCCTGCTCGACCCGGACACCGGCGCCATGGTCCGCGCCGTCTGGTTCGACGCGGGGGACCGGCCGGGACGGCTGCTGCTGATGGCCCACCACCTCGTCGTCGACGGTGTGTCCTGGCGCGTCCTGCTGCCTGACCTCGCCACGGCCTGGCAGCGGGTGCGCGCCGGCCGCCCGGCCGAAGTCCCGCCCGTGGAGACCTCGTTCGCCCGCTGGTCCCGGCTGCTCACCACGCTCGCCCAGGCACCCGAGCGGGAGGCGGAACTCCCCGTCTGGACCGAGGTCCTGGACGGCGGCACCGAACCGCTGCCGCTGCTGCGCGAGCCCGACCCGGACCGCGACACCACCGCCACCCAGCGCGAGGTCGTGCTGCGGCTGCCCGCCGACCGCACGGGTCCGTTGCTGTCCGCCGTGCCCGCCGTGTTCGGCGCGGCCGTCAACGACGTCCTCCTCGCCGGACTCGCCCTCGCCGTCGCCGACTGGCGCCGGCGCACGGGCGGCGCCGACCGCACGCTCCTGGTCGACCTGGAAGGCCACGGCCGCGAGGAGGAACTCGCCGGTGACGACGTCGACCTGTCCCGTACGGTCGGCTGGTTCACCAGCGTCTTCCCGGTACGGCTCGACGCCGGACCGGTCGACCCGGCCGAGGCGTTCGACGGCGGCACGGCCGCCGAGGAGGCCGTGCGCAGGGTGCGCGAGCACCTCGCGTCACTGCCCGCGAACGGCGTCGGCTACGGTCTGCTGCGCCACCTCAACCCGCGCACCCGCGACGTGCTCGCGGGCCGGGAGCAGGCGCGCGTGGAGTTCAACTACCTGGGCCGGTTCGGGATCCCCGAGGAGACCGACTGGTCGTACGCGCCCGAGGAGGACGCGGCCGACATCGGCCCGGAGGCGGCGATGCGCGAGGGCCACGCCCTGAGCATCAACGTCGTGACCGAGGACCGGGCGGACGGGCCGGTACTGGCCGCCCACTGGTCCTATCTGGAAGGACTGCTGGCGCGCGAGACCGTCGAGGATCTCGCGGGCACGTGGTTCAGGGCACTGGAGGGCCTCGTCGCATGTGCGGAGAGGAAGCAGCAGCGGTGAGGACCGCGAGGGCATGGAGAGGATCGGCATGAGCAACCCGTTCGAGGACCCCGAGGGCGTCTACCTGGTGCTCGTCAACGACGAGAACCAGCACAGCCTGTGGCCCGACTTCGTGGACGTCCCGGCCGGCTGGCGGACCGTCCACGGGCCCGCCTCCCGCCAGGAGTGCCTGGAGCACGTCGAGACCCACTGGACCGACATGCGGCCGCGCAGCCTGGCCGAGTCGATGGACGGCTGAGCAACAGGGCGGAAAACGCCGGGACATGACTGAGGGGGCCGACACCGTCGGCCCCCTCAGTCATGCTCACATCCGCCGGATCAGGAGGCGGGCTGCTCCACCTTCGTGGCCGGCTTGCCGTCGACCGCCGCCGTCAACTGCGGCACCAGACGCTCCAGTTCGTACGGCAGGCTCAGCACCGTACCGAAGGACACGGCGTTGCCGTAGTCGCTGGACTCGTTGACGTACACCTCACGGCCCTCGGTGACGACCTTGAGGTCCTTGTAGGTGGCGTCCTTGTGCAGCTTCGCGGAGTCCTTGGCGACGTCACCGACGATCCACACGATCGCGTTCTGGTCCAGCAGGTCGGTGCGCTCCTTGCTGATGTTCGCGCCGAACTGGTCCCCGATCACCTTGTCCAGGTCCGCGGGCAGCGTGAAGCCGAGGTTCGTCAGCAGCCGCGAGCGCGGGTCCTGGCTGCCGAACACGAAGATGCCCTCGTACGGCGTCGCCATCAGCGCGGTCTTCCCCTGGAACTCGGGGTGCTCCGCCTTGACCGCGTCGATCTTCGCCTCGGTCTCCTTGACGGCCGCGGCCGCCTCGTCCGGCTTGCCGAGCGCCTTGCCGATCGTCTCGGTCTGCTCCTGCCACGGCACGCCGTAGTCGTTGTACTCCTTCGGCTGCGCGACCACGGGAGCGAACTTCGACAGCGACTCGTACTGCTCCTTGGTGATGCCGCCGTAGACGCTGAGGATCAGGTCCGGCTTGAGCGCGGCGATCTTCTCCACCTGCGGGCCGGTGCCGGTGTCCTTCAGGACGGTCGGGGCCGCCTCCCCGCCGAGCTTGTCGGACGCCCACGGGCCGACGGCCCCCTTGTAGCCGCCGATCCATTCGGTGGTGCCCACCGGCACCGTGCCGAGGGCGAGCACCGCGTCCTGGTCGGTGAGGCCGACGGTGACGATCCGCTTCGGCTCGGACTTGATCGTCGTACTGCCGAACTTGTGCGTGATGGTGACCGGGAACTGGGACTTCCCGGAGGCCGTGGCCTTCGAACCGGCTGAGGAGGAGCCGGTGTCCGAGTCGTCCCCGCCGCAGCCGGCGGCCGTGGCGAGGACGACGAGGGCGGAGGCCAGCGCTGCGGCCGTACGTGACGCTCTGCGGAAGCGGGGCATCGGTGGTTCCTTCGGTAGGTTCCTGTGGTGCTGGGCGGTGGTGTGGGGGAGGGGATGTGAGGGCGCTGGGGCGTGGGGGTGTGGGGTCTAGGAGGCGCCGGGGGAGCGGGTGTCGGACCAGGCGTCCCACAGGGCCGCGTACGGCCCCCGGGCGGCCTTGAGTTCGTCGTGCGTGCCCGTCTCGACGATCCGGCCTGTGTCCATCACCACGATCCGGTCGGCGGTCGCGGCCTGGCTCAGCCGGTGGGCGACGATCAGCGCGGTACGGCCGTCCACGGCACGGGCCACGGCCTTCTCCAGGGCACGGGCACCGGCGCTGCCCGCCTCGGCGGTGGCCTCGTCCAGGATCACCAGCGGCGGATCGGCGAGGACCAGCCGGGCCAGGGCGAGCGCCTGGGTCTGCGCGCCGTCCAGCCGGTGGCCGCCGTCGCCGACCACGGTGCGCAGCCCCTCGGGCAGCGCCTCCGCCCAGTCGAGGGCGTCGACCTGCTGGAGCGCGGAGCGCAGTTCGTCGTCGGTGGCGTCGGCGCGCGCCAGCCGCAGATCGTCGGCGAGCGGACCGGCGAACACATGGGTCTCCTGGGTGAGCAGGGCGATCGTCCGGCCCGCGCCCGCCGCGCCCAGTTCGGCCGGCGGGACCCCGCCCACCAGGACGGTGCCCTCGGCCGGCTGCTGGATGCCCGCCACCAGCCGGGCCAGCGTCGTCTTTCCGGCGCCGCTCGCCCCGACCAGCGCCACCCGCTCGCCCGCCCGGACCGTCAGGTCCACGCCGCTGAGCACGGGATGGCCGGGCCGGTAGGAGTGGCCGACGCCCCGCACGATGACGTCCACCTCGCCGGTCGCCGCCGGGCGGGCCGGAGCCTGCGCCGGCGGCAGATCGGTGACGCCGACGAGCCGCGCCAGACCGGCGGTGGCCGACTGGGCGTCGTCCAGCAGCACCAGGGCGGCGTTGACCGGCGCGAACAGACTGTGGAAGTACAGGGCCGCCGCCGTCGCCGTACCGATCGACGCGAGGCCCGCGTCGACCATCCAGCAGCCGGTGGCCAGGATCGCCGCGAGCCCGAGGTACTCGGCGACGTGCAGCCGGCTGTAGAAGCCGAGCACGAGCCGCACACCCTGCATCATCAGCGCCACCAGCGACCCGGAACGCTCCGTGACCCGCTCGGTGTGCTCCCGCTCCAGCCGGAACGACCGCACGGTGGAACCGCCGCCGACCGTGTCGAGCAACTGCTGCTGCTGGGCGCTGCCCGCCACCCGCTGCCGCGCGTACAGCGGCACCGCGCGGGCCACGTACCAGCGGGCGGTGACGACCTGGATCGGCACGGCGACCAGCGCGGCGAGCAGGAACCGCCAGTCCAGGACGGCCAGCGCGCCGAAGGTGAGCACGATGGTCAGCAGCGACCGGGCGAACTCCGGCAGGGCGCTGCGCACGGCGTCCGCGATCAGCGACACGTCGGCGGTCACCCGGGCGGTGAGGTCTCCGGCGCCCGCCTTCTCCACCCGCTCCAGGGGCAGTCCCAGGGCGCGTTCGACGAACCGCTCCCGCAGCCGGGCGAGCGTCGTCTCGCCGAGCCGGGAGATCAGCGACAGCCCGAACCCGGTCGAGACACCCTGCGCGACGGCGACGGCGACCAGCAGCAGGGCGGTGGTCGTGATGGCGTCGGCGGCCGCCGAGCCGCGGTCGGCGGCCAGGTCGACGATCCGGCCCAGCAGCGGCTGCACCAGCAGTCCTACGGCGGTGGAGGCGACCATCACCGTCAGCGCGCCCAGCGCCAGACGCCGCTGCGGACGCACCAGTTCGGCGACGGCGGCCCGGGTGCGGGCGGGGGTGGCCACGGGGAGGAGCGTGGGGGTCTCGCGCTTCTCGGTGGGGCGCTCGTCGTTGTCCGTGGGGCGCTCGCTCATGAGAGGACCGCCGTCCGGTAGGGGGCGCACTCGTGGACGAGCTGTTCGTGACCGCCGCTCGCGGCCACGCGGCCGCCGTCGAGGAGGACGACCCGGTCCGTGATCCCGAGCAGGGCGGGGCTGTTGGTGACCAGCACGGTGGTGCGGCCGGCGCGTATCTCCCTGATCCCGGCGGCGATCCGGACCTCGGTGACGGCGTCCACGGCGGTCGTGGGCTCGTGCAGCACGAGGACGGGCGCGTCGGCGGCGAGCGCCCGGGCCAGCGCCACCCGCTGCCGCTGGCCGCCGGAGAGCGAGTGCCCGCGCGCGGTGACGGCGGTGTCGCGGCCGTCGGGCAGCGTGCGGACGACCTCGTCGGTCGCGGACGCGGTGAGGACCGCGGAGACCCGCGCCCCTCCGACGGCCGCCGGGACCGCCGCGGTGACGTTGTCCAACAGGGTCCCCTCGAACAGGTCGGCGTCGTGCTCGGCGACGAGCAACGCGGCCCGCAGCCCGGTGAGATCCAGCGCGGTGAGCGCCGTCCCGTCCAGTTCCACGGCCCCTTCGTCCGGGTCGGCGCGGCGGCCGAGCAGGCGCAGCAGCGCGGCTGCGTCGGCGGGGTCGGCGGTGACGACACCGACCGTCTCACCGGCGGCGACGTCCAGATCCAGCGCGCGCAGCGGCCCGTACGACACCCCGCGCAGCGCCACCGGCAGACCCGGCCGGGTCTCGGTGCCCGCCGGTACGGCCGCCCGCGCGGACTCCGCCACGGGGGACACCGCGCGCGGCGCGTCCAGCACCTCGGCGATCCGGCCGGCCGAGGCGCGGCCCTGCGCCAACTCGGCGTTGACCCAGGAGAACTCGGAGAGCGGCCCGATGAGGAACAGGGCCAGCGCGACGGACGAGACGAGTTCGCCGATCCCGATGTCCCCGGAGGCCGCGAGCCGTCCGCCGACGAGCGCGACGACGGCCAGGAACGCGCCGGTGAGCACGGTCATCATCGCGTTCTGCCAGGCCTCGGCGCGGGCCGCGCGCAGGGTGGCGGTGAGGGACTGCCGGCTGATGCGCCGGTAGCGGGAGACGGCCGTCGGCTCGATGCCGATGCCCTTGAGCACCCGCAGCCCGGCGACCAGGTCCGCCGCCACACCGGAGGCGCGCGCGGCCTGCTCCTGCTCGTGCTCGCTGCGCGCCTCCAGGGGCTTGCTCAGCAGATGAACGAGCCACAGCAGCAGGGGAGTTCCGAGCAGGACGAGCAGCCCGAGCGGCAGGGACACCCGCAGCAGCACGACCGCGCCGACCGCGAGGCCGGTCGCCGCCGCGATGCCGACGATCAGCGCCATCATCACGGCGCCGACCCGTTTGGCGTCCTCCGTCGCGATGTTGGCCAGCTCGCCGGGCAACCGGCCCTCCTCCGCGCCGCCTTCGGGTGCGAGGACGCGGCCGATCACCTCGGTCCTGAGGCGGTGCGCGGTGGTCAGGGCGGCGCGTTCACCCGCGCGGGCACTCCACCGGAAGCTGAACGACAGCCCGACGTAGACCACGGCCAGGACCCCCAGCCACAGCAGGAGTCCGGGCACGTCGCCGTCGACCACGCCCTCGTCGATCGCCAGACCGATGAGCACCGGCACGAGGGCCTCGCCCGTCTGATGTCCCATGCCCAGTACGGCGCCCAGCGTCACATCACGACGCTGTTCGCGCACGGCACGCCGCAGGACCTTCCGGCCGGGCGGGTCCGCCTTGCTCACGTTTCCCTCCGGACCGATGGCTCACGGCACTTGAGAAGCTACCCACTGACTTAGGTAAGGCTAACTTCTATCGCATCCGGGTGCCAGGCGCCGAGTCGAGATCCTGTGATCGCGGGTCACGATGTGATTGCGAGGGCCACCGTCTCTACGGCCATCAGGGCCGCGGCCGCCAGGAGCACCCCGGCGAACACGCGCCGCAGCACCGCCCCGGAGACCTTCGCCGCGAGCCGCCCGCCGTCCCACGCGCCCAGTACGGCGGCGCCCGCGAACGGCGCGAGGACGGCCGGGTCGAGCCCGTCGGCGGGCCCGGCGCGGACCGCCAGCGCGGCAAGGGAGTTGAGCGTGATCACCAGCAGGCTCGTTCCCGCCGCCTCCCGGATCCGCAGTCCGACGGCCGCGGTCAGCGCGGGCACGGCGAGGAATCCGCCGCCGACGCCGAGGACTCCGGTGGTCGCGCCGAGCCCGGCACCGGCCGCCAGCGCATGCAGGGGCCGGGGCGGCCGTACGACGTCCCCGGCGGTCGGTCCCGGGAGCAGCATGCGCGGGGCGGCCGCCGCCGCGATCACCGCGAAGGCGCCCGTCAGGACGGCGTCCGGCAGCCGGGCCGCCAGGGCGCCGCCCGCCAGCGCGGTCGGCACACCGGCCGCCGTGAACAGCAGCCCCGTGCGCCAGCGGACCAGGCCCTGCCGCGCGTGCCGGGCGAGCGCGGTGGCCGCGGTGACCGCCACGACGACCAGCGCGGCGGTACCGGCCGCGACCGGGGGCACGCCGAGCCCGACGAGCGCCGGGACCGTCAGCAGGCCGCCGCCCGCGCCGAGGGCGCCGAGCGCCAGCCCCACGAGGGCGCCGGCCGCCAGCGCGAGGACCAGGGCGGTCACGACGGCGCGCGCGGGCGGGGACACCGGTTCACCAGGGCCGGTCCGGCTCGAACGTGTCGTCCACGGCGACCACCGCGCGGCCCGCGGCGTCCAGCAGCGAGGCGGCGACGGCCGCCCGCGCGCCGCCCGCGCAGTGCACCCACACCTGACCGTCCGGCAGGTCGCCGAGGCCCCGGGGCAGGTGGTGCAGCGGCAGATGCACCGAGCCGGGCACGAATCCCCCCGCCCGCTCGGCGGTCCGCCGGACGTCGAGCACGACGAGCCCCTCACGCGGGTGCACGGCGGCCAGATCGTCGAAGCGGGCCCGCGGGAAGGAGACGGGCTTCTCGCCCGCGGTCAGCCAGGCGGCGGGACCGCCGGTCGCCGCGGCCGCCGGCCGGTCGATGCCGACCCGCGCCAACTCACGCTGGGCGTAAGCGACTTGCTCGTCCGAGTCGCCGAGCAGTGTGACCGGCCGGCCCCAGGGGACCAGCCAGGCGAGCCAGGTGGCGAACTGCCCGTCCGTCTCGAAGTTGACCGTCCCCGCCACATGCCCCGCCGCGAACGCGACGCGATGCCGCAGATCGACCACCCACTCGCCCGCCGCCAGCCGTTCGGCGATCTCGTCGGCGTCGGCCGCCCCCGCCGGGGTCAGGTCGACCGGCGCGGGCCCGGCCGCGTTGGAGGGACCCATGTGCGTGTAGTAGGCGGGCACGTCGTCCAGACCGGCCAGGAGATCCGCGACGAACACGTCCACCTCGCGGGTCAACGCCGCGTTGGCCGTCTTCTGTCCGCCGATCGTCGCGGCGCCGGGGGTCGCCGGTGCGGAGGCGCAGAAGCTGCCGAACCCATGGGTGGGCAGCACGGCCGTGTCGTCGGGGAGCGTGCCGGCCAGCCGACGGGCGGAGGCGTGCTGGGCGCGGGCCAGTTGGCCAGTCAGTCGCGGTTCGACCAGGTCGGGCCGCCCCACGGTGCCGAGCAGCAGGGATCCGCCGGTGAACACCGCGACCGGCACGCCCCGTTCCTCCAGCACGTACGCGGTGTGGTGCGGGGTGTGGCCGGGCGTGGCGAGCGCCCTCAGGGTCAGCCCGGACGCCCCGTCCACGACGAAGGTGTCCCCGTCGTCCACCGGGGTCCGGGCGAAGGACACGCGCGCGCCGGACGGCACCAGATAGGCGGCGCCGGTCACCTGGGCCAGATGCAGACCGCCGGACACGTGGTCGTTGTGCAGATGCGTCTCCACGACATGGGAGATCCGCACCCCGGACCGGGCCGCCGCCGCGATCACCCGGTCGATGTCACGCGGCGGGTCGACGACGACGGCGTTCCGTGAACCCCCGGCCAGATAGCCCCGGTTGCCGAGTCCCGCCGTCTCGACGGTGTCGATGAAGAACACGCGCGCACTCCTGACTCAGAGGGAGCCGACAGAGAACCCACCGGGCACGTCACAGCCGGCCGGTGAGCATGCCGTGCCAGTACAGCGGCGGCAGCACGTACCGCTTGAACACCCACATGTCACGGCGTTCCTTGAAGGTGTCGATCAGTGGGAACGACGGCCGGGGCCGCAACTCGTAGTCGAACTCGGCGAGCAGCATGCGGTCGCGGGCCGTGACCAGCGGGCAGGACGTGTATCCGTCGTAACGCCGGTGCGGGGAACGGCCGTTCATCACCGCGACCAGGTTCGCCGCGACCACCGGCGCCTGCGCGCGCACGGCCGCGCCGGTCTTGGAGGTGGGCAGATGCGCGATGTCGCCGAGCGCGAACACGTTGTCGTACACCGGGTGTCGGAGGGTGTGCCGGTCGGCGGCGACGAACCCCTGCGGGCTCGCCGGGTCGGCGAGCGGCCCCGCCTTGATCCAGTCGGGCGCGCTCTGCGGCGGAACGGCGTGCAGCAGGTCGTAGGGGAGGTCCTCCGTCGTGCCGTGCGGGTGGTCGGTGACGGTGAGCGTGCGCCGGTCGCCGTCCACGGCCGTCATCTCCGACCGGAACCGCACCTCGACGCCGTAGCGGGAGGCCACCCGCTCCAGGATCTCCCGGTAGGGGCTCACCCGGAACAACTCGCTCTCGGGGAGCACGAAGACGACCCGGATCGCGGCCAGGACCCCGCGCCGCCGCCAGTGGTCGGCGGCCAGATACATGATCTTCTGCGGCGCCCCGCCGCACTTGACGGGGGTGGCCGGCTGGGTGAACACGGCGGTGCCCGACCGCAGTTCCCTGATCAGCTCCCAGGTGCGCGGGGCGTGGGCGGCCGCGTAGTTGCTGCTCACCCGGTCCCGCCCGACCGCCTCGGCGAGACCGGGCACCGCGTCCCAGTCGAGCTGAAGACCGGCGGCCAACACCAGGTAGTCGTAGGCGAGTTGCCCGCCGTCCTCCAGGGCGACCGTGCGGGCGTCGGGGTCGACGGCCGTCGCGGCCCGGCGGATCCAGCGCACCCCGCGCGGCACGACCGACGCCTGCGGGCGCCGCGAGCCGGCCAACGGGGCCTGGCCGCCGCCCACCAGGGTCCACAGCGGCTGGTACCAGTGGGTGCCGGAGGGTTCCACGAGGGCGATGTCCTCGACCCCGGCACGGCGTAATCGGGCGGCGACGCCGACACCGGCGCTGCCGCCGCCGACGATGACGACCCGATGGCGCCGGACGAGTGAGGCGGAGCCGGAGCGGGAGGACATGGTGTGACTCCTCGTCATGTGGTGTGCGCGAAACGGTCGTTCGGGGGCCGCAGGGCGCCCGTCACCGCTGGTACTCCACTGGAGTGCAACTTGTATCCTAGGCGGCCGTCCGTCGCGGGCCCATGGCGCCGCCCGTCCGAGGGATCGCTTCGAGCCAGGGGACGGCGGCCCCCCGGACGGGCGAAGATGGGTCGCATGTCAACCAGCGAGAGCGCTTCCGAGCGGGCGTACGCGGCCATCCGCGAGGGCATCCTGAACGGCACCCACGCAGCGGACACCATGCTCGGCGAAGCCGGTCTCGCCGCCCGCCTCGGCGTCAGCCGCACCCCGGTCCGGGCCGCGCTCGCCCGGCTCCAGGACGAAGGCTGGATCACGGTGTATCCCAAGCGGGGCGCGCTGGTGCGCGGCATGAGCGAGAAGGCCGTCGCCGACCTCGCCGACGCCCGGCTGATCCTGGAGGGCACGGGCGTCCAGCGGGCGACACCCCGGCGCAGGCTCGCCGTCGCCGACCGGCTGGCCGCCGACATCGACCGCCAGAAGCAGGCCCTCGCCGACGGCGACCTGCGGCGGTTCGCCGAACTCACCGTCGCCTTCCACCGCTCCTTCGTCGAGGCCGGCGACAACCTGGTGATGCTCGAGCTCCACGACCGGCTCGCCGACCGTCAGCGCTTCCTGCTCTTCGCCTACGGCAACACGCTCCTCGCCCGCAGCGACGCCGTCATCGCCGAGCATGAGGACCTGGTGACCCGGCTGAGGAACGACGACGGCCCGGGTTTCGTGGAGACACTGCGCGCCCACCTCGGCGAGACCTACGGCTACGACCTGCGTCGGCTCTGCCCCTGACGGGCGTACGCCCGAGACCCTTTAGGCTTCTGGTGGTGATCACTTCATCGGATCATGAGGTTCACGGGGACGGGGGCAGATGAACAACGCGACGGAGGTGTTCCAGCCACTCCAGGCGGACGATCCGCACGAGGTGGCCGGCTACCGGCTGGCCGCCCGGCTCGGCGCGGGCGGCATGGGACGCGTCTACCTTTCGCACACACCGGGCGGCCGCCCCGTGGCCCTCAAGGTGGTCCGGCCCGAACTGGCCGACGACCCGGACTTCCGGCGCCGTTTCGGCCGGGAGATCAAGGCCGCCCGACGGGTCCGGGGCGCCTACACCGCCGAACTCCTCGACGCCGATCCGGACGCCGTACCGCCCTGGCTGGCCACGGTCTACGTCCCCGGCCCCTCCCTCGCGGAGGCCGTCGGACGGCGCGGCCCGCTGCCCGTGCCCGCGGTGCTGTGGCTGGTGGCGGGGGTGGCCGAGGCGCTCCAGGCCGTCCACGCCGAGGGGATCGTCCACCGGGACCTCAAGCCGTCCAACGTCCTGCTGGCCTCCGACGGCCCGCGCGTGATCGACTTCGGCATCTCGCTGGCCGCCGGCCTCACCGCCCACACGGCCACCGGCACCGCCGTCGGCACCCCGCAGTTCATGGCCCCCGAGCAGGCCACCGCGGGCGCGGTCACCACGGCCACCGACGTCTTCGCGCTCGGCCAGACGGCGGCGTTCGCGGCGCTGGGGGAGCCGCTGTACGGGGACGGCCCCTCGGTCGGCGTCCTGTACCGGATCGTGCACTCGGAACCCGATCTGGCCCTGCTGCCCGAGCAGCTCCGCCCGCTGATCGCGCGATGCCTGGCCCGGGACCCCGCCGAACGCGCCGACCTCGCGGAGGTCGTCGACTGGTGTCGGCAACGGCTCGGCCGGGACGCCGACGCGGGCGGCGGACCGGCCGTCTGGCGCGAGATCACCGGACCCGAGGTGCCGGTTCCGGCGCCGGTCCCGGCCCCCACGCCGGTGCACACGCCGCCGCTCCTCGCGGGGCCGCCTCAGCCGGGGCCCTTGCAGGTGGCACGGCCGCAGCCTGCCGCGGACGACGTGCGCCGGTCCCGCAGACGGCGGGCCGCGCTGGTCACGGCCCTGGTGACCACGGGCGCGCTGGTGCTCGGCGGTCTGACGTGGACCGTCCTGGAGGCGGCGGACCGGATCCGCGAACGGGAGGCCGCCGCGTCCGGGTCCTCGACGCCGGGACCCAAGAGTTCCGGAGGGCCGTCGGCATCGGCGGCGGGGGCGGGGGCGGGGGCGGGGGCGGATTCCGAGACCGGCTCCGAGGGTGCCGGTGCCGAAGGCGGGTCCGGGGACGAGCCGGACTCTCCCTCGGCGGCCGCCGGGACACCACGGCCGGAGGCGCACGTTCAGCAGTGGCTGGACGAGAAGACCTCCCTGTCCTTCGAGGAGCCTCTCCGACGCGAGAACCGCAAGGGAGACATCCGCTTCCACTGCAAACAGGTCGGCTGCGCGCTGGAGAGCGACACCAGCGAGATCCGCCTGCTCTACACCGACAAGCCCGGCGCCGGCCTCGACACCTGCCGCGTCGCCCTGACCGGGAAGAACCCCGACCCGGGGTCCCTCCCGCTGGCCGCGGTGGCGGCCGGCAGCGAGATCTGCGTCAAGCACCCCTCCGGCGCCATCGCGCTGCTCGTGATCCAGGTGAAGTCGACGGCCCTGTGGGACACCCCCGGGATCAGCTTCATCACGGCGGACATGACGATCTGGCGGGAGACATGAGAGAGCGGCTCGCCGGGCACGAGCGCCGTTTCAACGCGCTCTTCGAGGCGTACTTCGACACCCTGCGATCCACCTTCGACGCACCGGAGTTCAGCACCTTCGCCCCCGAATGCCTGGACCTGGTGAGGGAGTTGTCGCTGCGCGGCGGCAAGCGGATCCGGGTCGTGCTCGTCCACGAGGCGGCGCGTCTGGTCACCGACGAGCCGGTGGCGGGGCTGGACGACGCGGCGCTGAGCGTCGAACTGCTCCAGACACACGGCCTGATCCACGACGACCTCATCGACGACAGCCCCCGTCGGCGCGGCGGTCCTTCCACCTACTACGCCTACCGGGACAGGTTCCCCGAACGCCCCCGGACGGCGCTCGGCCTCACCGTCCTCGCCGGTGACCTCGCGCTGGCCCTTTCCCTGCGCGTGCTGCTCGACTCCGAGGCGCCCCTCGGCGTGCGCCAGGCGATGGCCGAGGTGCAGACCCGCGCCGCGACGGACACCTTCGTCGGCCAGATCATCGACCTGGAACGCGACGTGACCCCCGAGGCGCCGACGGAGGACGTCCTGCACGCCGTCTCCGACTACAAGTCCGCCCGCTACTCACTGCTCGCACCCCTCCAGCTCGGCCTGCTGGCCGCCGGTGAACAGCCGGACCGTCACGCCCCGGCACTGCGCCGGTACGCCCGACTGGTCGGCATCTGCGGCCAGTTGAGGGACGACTACCTCGACCTCTTCGGGGACGAGGCCGTGACGGGCAAGCCGACCGGCACCGACATCCGGGACGGGAAACGGAGTTACGCCGTCTCCGCCCTGCTGTCGGCCGTCACCGGGGCGGAGCGCGCCCTGGTCGAGTCGGCGCTCGGCGACCCCGCCTGCACGGCGGAGACCGTCGCCGCGGTACGGGAGATCGGGCTCGCGCGCGGGGTGGCGGACCGGCTGGTCTCCGATATGCGCCGCCACGCGGAACAGGCGTCCGAGGAGGCCGCGGCCTGGCGTCCCCGCCGGCGGGCCGAGGCGGTGGAGTTCTTCGAACGGCTGCCGTGGTGGAGCGTGGAACGGGCCCACTGAGCGTCACCTCACCGCCGCGACCGGAGCGCGGTTCCGCTCCCGGCGGTCGTGGACCCGCCGCCCCACGGCCGCGGCGGCCACCAGCGCGGCCAGCGCCACGGCCGTCGTGCCCCGCCAGCCGACCGCGTCGAGCAGGGGCGCGGCGAGCGCCGTACCCAGGGCGCCGACGACGAAGTACAGCACCAGATAGACGCTGCTGAGGCTGCCGCCGCGCGCTGGATCGAGGGCGAGGACACGGCTCTGGTTGGCCGCCTGCGCGGCGAAGCAGCCGGCGTCGAAGAGCGCGAGCCCCAGGGCGGTGACCGCCGGGGTGCCGAGGCCCGTGGCCAGCAGTACCGTGCCCGCGGCCGCGGCCAGCATGCTCGCCGCGATGACGGTGCCGGGCGCGTGGCGGTCGGTGAGCCGACCGGTCAGCGGAAGCACGGCGAACCCCAGGAGCCCGGCCAGGCTGTACAGCCCGATGGCGGTGGCGCTCAGCGCGTGGGGCGGCCGGCCGAGCGCGAGGGCGAGCGAGACCCAGACGAGGTTGAACGCGAAATACCACAGGCCGCCGCAGACCACCGCCCGCCGCAGCAAAGGGTGTTGGCGCAGCAGGAGCGGGAGCGATCCGAGCGTGGCGAGGTAGCCGCGGTCGGCGGACGGCCGCCGCGCGGGCAGGAGCCGTACGGTGGCGACCGCGCCCAGCAGGGCGAGCGTGGCGAAGACGAGCAGCATCCGCCGCCAGCCGAGGGCGTCCGCGAGGGCGCCGCCGACGAGCCGGCTGAGCAGGATTCCGGCGGACATGCCGGCGGCGACCGTGGCCACGGCGGTGGCGCGGCGACCGGGTGGGGCGTGGCGGCCCGCGATGCCGCCCGCCTGGGCCGCGACCCCGGCCGTCGCGCCGATGACCAGATAGGCGGCCAGGAGCACGCCCGCCCCGGGAGCCGACGCGGCCAGCACCAACGCCGCTGCCAGCACGGCCAGTTGCCCCGCGATCAGGCGTCGGGGCGCGACCCGGTCGACGAGCGGCAGCAGCAGGGCGAAGCCGGCGGTGCAGCCGACGAGCGCGGCGGTGGGCACGAGCCCGATCACGGAGGACGGCACGCCGAGCTGGTCGGCGACATCGGTGAGCGCGGGCTGGACGGCGTAGTTGTTCGCGATGGCCGTACCGGCGACGGCCGCCAGCAGCAGCGTACGGCCCCGGTCCGCCGCCTCCCGGGTCACGGCCGCTCGCCCCGGACGAGGACGACGGCGTAACGGCAGTCGGTGTCGCTGTCGTTGACGAAGGTGCACGGCACCGGTTCGCCCAGCTCGATGGTGTCCCCGGCGCCGAGGGTGTGGACCGTGTCGCCCTCGTGGAAGGTGAGGTGTCCGTCGAGCACCCACACGGTCTGCCGTACGAAGGCGAAGGCGGCCGCCGGGTACGGCACCCGGGCGCCCGGCGGCAGCAGCACCTCGGCGATCTCGGCGGGGAAACGCGGGCCGGTGATCTGGCGCCGCCGGTAACCGGTGGCGGGGTCGCGCCACTCGGCCGTGTCGGCGCGGCGGCGCACCCCGGTCTCCGCCTGCCCGCTCGGCGTGCCCTCGGCGAGGGCCATCAGTGAGGAGACGCTGAGCTGGAACGCGGCGGACAGCTTGCCGAGCACGACGGCGGTGGGGCTGCTCTCCCCGCGCTCGATCCGGCTGATCATGGCCTGCGAGACCCCGGAGATCTCCGCCAGCCGCGCCAGGGTCCACCGCCGCCGCTCCCGCTCCGTCCGGACCCGCGCGGCGATCTGCCCGACCAGGGGATCTACTATGTTGGACATGAATCCAATATACGAGAGGTCGCGGGACGGCCGGAAGGCGGGGACGGTGAAGGCGACGGTGGCGGTACGCCCGGCTCGCGCCGACGACGGGGCGGCGATCCTCGCCATCCGCAACCACGCGATCGAGCACTCGACGGCCCTGTGGACGGAGACCCCGCAGACTCCCGCCGAGGGCGTGCTGTGGCTCGCCGCTCATCTGGAGCGCGGCTCCGCGTTCGTGGCCGAGGCGGGCGGCGAGGTCGTCGGATTCGCGGTGTACGGCCCGTGGCGGCAGTACGACGGCTATCGCCACACCGTCGAGAACTCGGTCTACGTCCGCGAGGGCCGGCACGGGCTCGGTGTCGGCTCGGCGCTGATGGCCGTGCTGGTCGACGCGGCGCGCGCGGCCGGTCATCACGTCATGATCGCGGGCATCGAGTCCGGGAACGAGGCGTCCGTCCGGCTGCACGAACGGTTCGGCTTCCGGGTCGTAGGGGTGATCCCCGAGGTCGGTACGAAGTTCGGTCGGTGGCTCGATCTGACGCTGATGCGCCTGTCGCTTTAGTCAAAGTTGACTAGAGTGGGGGGATGGGAGAGCAGACGATTCCGATCCTGCCGTGCCGCACGCTTCCGCCGGTGCTCGACTTCTACACCGCCCTCGGCTTCGAGGTGACCTTCAGCCAGCGCAGCCCCAACCCCTACGCGGTGGTCCAACGCGGCGCCGTCCAGCTTCAGTTCTTCGGCCTGAAGAGCTTCGACCCCTCGACGTCGATGAGCACCTGCTACATCGTCACCGATGACGTGGACGGCCTCTACGACGCCTTCCGCGCCGGCCTCAAGACCGCCTACGGGAGGATCCCGACCCGGGGCCTGCCGCGCATCGGCCCGCTGAAGGACACCTCCTACGGGATGCGGCAGTTCCTGATGACCGACCCCGGGGGCAACTGCATCCGGGTGGGCCGCCCGACGAGCGAGGACCAGCGGCACCGGCCCGCACCCGAGGAGACCTTCGCCCGCGCCCTCCACCACGCGTCGCTGCTCGCCGACTCGAAGGAGGACCCGGCCGCCGCCGCGAAGGTCGTCGACCGGGTGCTGTCCCTCACGGACGAGCGGCCGACGCCCGTGCAACTCCTCCAACTCCTCACTCTGCGCGCGGACATGGCGGCCCGTCTCGGGGACGATACGACGATGAGGGCGATGCTCGACCGCGCACTGACCGTCGACCTCACGGCCACCGAACGCACCGAAGCCCGGGATATTCTGCGGCGCTTGGCGGACCTCCAGGACGAGGCCGCTGAACGATGAGACCGCCGGGGCCGGTTGCTCAGCGGCTCCGGATCGCGGTGGTGGCGAGGAAACCGGTCGCCGCGGCGGTGATGAGGGCACAGATCGCGAACACCGTGGCACGCTGCATGGAAGGTCCTTCCGTCCGTGGGGAATGGGCCCTGCCCAACGCCGACCGGGTCCCGGCCGCTTCACCGACGCCGCATTGCCACCCGAACGGACGCGCCGAACCCCACCGACCGGCCTACAACGTCACCCGACGACGGACTAAGAAACGATCAAGGTTTGTGCGCTCGGGCCAGGGCGTTGAAGCCGTCGCGCGTGGGCGGTGCCAGCCCGGCACCCGAGGTGACGACTCGCCCCATCACCGCCCCTGCGATCATGTGGTGGTGAGTTACGACCTTGCTGTGTGGGACGGTGAGCACCCGCTCGATGACGATGCGGCGGGCTCGGCCTTCGATGAGTTGTACGAGCGCTACCTCGAATCGGAGGATGTGGCTGTGCCGCCCTCCCCGCGCATCGATGCCTATGTGAACGCCTTGATCGAGCGCTATCCGGAGGATGGCCGTGACAGTCCATGGGCATCTCCTCCGGTGATCGACGAAGCCTCGGGACCGATCGTGTACCTGCTCATGTCCTACGGCAGGGCCGAAGAAGTCTCCGAGTACGCCGCCGCGCTGGCGCGCGAGTACGGGCTGATCTGCTTTGACCCGCAAGGAGAACGGCTGCTGGTCGGGAACGACGGTGAAGCACTGCGTGGGCAGATGCCCACCGGCTCCTGCCGGGGCGGACCTGCGTCGTTGTCACTCACTCGCCCGCAACTGCTTCCACCTCAGTGACATGGCGGGCGATGCGATCGATGCGGCCGACCGGCAGTGCCCGGTCCTGGGCAGCGGACCTGAAAGGTAGCTGGGCTCGACCACGTGACCACGGTAGCGAGACCGGCCCCGCCCCGGGCGGGACCGGTCTGCTTCAGTGCAGGAAATCCCGCCAGAACGGGACGGTCGCCTGCGGGCGCCAGTCGTCGGGGGTGTGGGCGTCGAAATCGTCGAACTCGTGGTTGACGTAGTCGATCAGGTCAGTGCCGTAACACATGATGTCGGTGCCCCACACTGAGAGAACCGGGTGACTATGGGAGCCATGGCCGGCGGGCAGAAACCGATGCGCGTAGATGGGAACGAGCTTGGGGACCTGAGCAAGCAGTGCCTGAGCTTGCTGAAGGGCCTCGTCGGTATTCTCCGGCCGTTCCCCCCAGCTCGGATGCCAGTAGCCGTGTCGGACCGACAGGACAACGCCCTCCACCGGCCACTCAAGCCGCTTTCGAAGTTCTTTGGGGTCGCCGTTCCGCCAGTCCGGCCACGGCTTCTCCCACGTGTCCCCCTCTTCGGGCGGCTGACTGACCGGCAAGCCCGATGCCAGGAAAGCCCGGTGGTCGTCGGCAAATTCAAAGCCGTATTCCTGCTCAATACGCTGGAGCTCGATCTCGCTCAGCCCCGGAGCTATCTCGCAGCAGTCCGCAACGGCGAGAAGGCGCGCTGCTTCGATCCCCAACTTCATCCCATCCGGTCTCATCACGCCGGGACAGTACTGGTCCCGCCATCTGAGCTCGAACAGTTTTCGAAGACCACCCGGCTGCAGGCGGAGCCGCCTGACGCGAGATGAGCTCAGCCGCGCGGTGGCAGGACCTCGATCACGGTGGCCGTTCCGGCAACAGGTCGGGCTTCGTACATGGTGATCACATCGCCGCACTTCAGGTGCCTCCACAGCTCGGGGCTCAGAGGAGCCAGCCGAACGTCGGCGGTCTCTCCCGGGCCGAGCTCCTGCGCATACTCCACCCACAACCGGGCGATGTGCAGTTCTCGCTCCTCGCCAGCGGTGCGGTTGCCGATGTCCCACATAGGCCGGAGCCGCCCGTCCGCGGCAAAGGCAGTCCGGCGTCGGCCCTCCTCCGCACCCACCAGGCTCAGGGTGGCCCGGACGGTGCCGTGTCGAACTTCCCAGCCCCGCCACTCGCACCAACGCAGGCTGCGGTCGAGCATCATCTGGCGAGCGGCCTCGGCGAGGAGTTCCCAGAAATCAGCGGACACGGGGTGGACATCCCCGATCTCGATGAGAACGCCGAGCACCATCTCCCACTCCTGGCGCACGATGTCCTCGCGCACATCCCCGACCGTCTGTCCGTTCTCTGCCGCCGCGTCCTGCGGCAGCAGATCGGCGGCCTGCCGAAGGAGTGTGAACGCGTCATCCATGTGCTGCATTCTCCCCCGTCTCCGGACGCCCGTTGAAGGGCGACCAGACCGACCGGAGTTGGCGGCGCGACACGCCCCATGCTCGCTGGCGCCGCGATTGTTGCCCGCTATTTCGAGCAACCCGACAGTTCCGCGGTGGGCCGCCGGCCGTGTCGCAGTGCGTCCTTGAGGTGTCCGTGTCCTTGGAGTCGATGACGCCGATGCCGCGCAACAGGTCCCAGGCGGGGTGGGTGCCCACATAGGCTCCGCCGGTGAGTTCTTGCAGGTCGTGTCCGGTGTGCAGAACGGCCGCGGTGTACGACGCGGGGAACACGACCCCGGCGATCTCCTCCGATCCTCGAGATCCACACCGGCACGCCAGAGCGCGCTCGCAAGCCCGAACAAGCACATTCAGGGGTGCGCCGCCCGGCCCCACCGAGGAGGATGACGGCCGTGCACCTTCCCCACGTCTACCGCGTCACGAAGTACGACCCCGCCGACCGTGACGAACACGGGCACTACACCGGCACCGAGAGCACGGCGAGCGACCATGGCGCCGTCGAGGCGGCCTACCTCCGGGCGGTCGAGGCGTTCGCCGCGGAGACGGGCGTCGGCCGCCTCGCCGTGCGCGAGCCGCAGGTGCCGTCACTCGCACACTTCGGCGGAGAACCGGCGCTGCCCGGCTTCGGCCTCGACGCCCTCTTCCCGGACGGCCTCACCAGCCTCCACGACGGCGCCGAAGTGCCGCTCGGAACCGGCCTGGAGATGGTCCGGTTCATGCTGCGCGACGCGGGGGTCTGGTGCCGCCTGGAGGTGGCGGACGTGTTCGCGGTGCACGTCGGCTGGGACCAGTACCTCTACGTCGGCAGCGACCGGCCCTGCGAGGAGGCGGTGACGCGCACCGCCGCGCTCGGACTGTTCGCGGAACGGTGCGCGGCATCCCCGTACGCCGTGGAAGAGGAGGAGGACGGACGCGTCCAGGTTCCTGCGGACGACGAGTTCTGGGCCCGCGTACACCGGGCGGTCGCCGACGGCGAGGCCGGGCTGTTGGAGGAGACGTTCGTCGCGGGTGCCGAACGCTGGCACCGGCTGACCCCCGAAACCGTCGACGCGGTGCGGGCCGGGCTCGTTCCCCGCGCGTGTCTGGCCCTCTGGCCCGACCTGTCCACCGATGTCACCGCTGTCCTCGCCGGCCTTCCCGCCGACGGTCTCGTGGAAGGTGTCTGGCAGGAGCCGGACGGGCGGATCAGGAACGCGGTCGTCGACGAGAGCGGGTTCGCCGAGCTGGCCGTGCGGATGTCCGCCGCCACCGCCGCGACGCTTCTGTCCGTTTACGCCGACGAACGCGTCCCCCTTCTCACCGCCGTTCTGCCCGACGGCGACGGTGTGGTGCGGGCCCGTTGGCGGAGCTGAGCCGTGGCCGGGCGGCGGCAGTCCGGAGAGCGCCGCCGCCGGCCGGGGCCGGGCTACTGCTCGGCGGGCTTCGGGGCCGCCTGTTGGACGACCTCGAAGGACCACAGGGTGGAGGCCGAGGCCGCCGGCTGTGGGCGTTCGCCGTCTGACGCGCCGCCGCCGCGGTGGGCCGCCTTCATCGGGCCCTCCAACCACGCCTGGAACGACTCCTCGTCGCGCCAGCGTGTGTAGACGAGGTAGGTGTCCGTGCCCTCGACCGGGCGGAGCAGCTCGAACCACTCGAAGCCGTCCGAGTTCTCGACGGCGTGGGCGCGTGCGGCGAACCGCTTCTCCAGGGTCTCCCGCTGTTCCGCCGGGACGGTCAGTACGTTGATCTTGACTACGCTCATGGACCCATCCTGCACGCACCCCACATCGGCGCGACGCACCGGGCCACCTTCGGACGTGTTCGTGGGACCATCGCAGTTTGCGCAGCATCACCAAGAGGGGCGGACATGGCCAACTGGAAGGTCATCGGCGGAATCGTGGCGGGAGTCCTCGTCATCGGCGGTATCGGGTCGGCCCTGGACGACAAGGAGAGCGGCAAGGGCGGCGACGCCGTCGGTTCGGCGACTCCCAGTGCTTCGCGTACCGCCACGTCCCCGGCCAGCGCCGGTCCTGACGGCAAGGGCGATGTCGAGAAGCACGCCGTTCCGCGGTTCGTCGGTATGGGGCTCCAGTCCGCCCAGGACGCCGCTCAGGAGGTCGGCTTCTACAGTCTGACCTCGCACGACGCCCTCGGCCGCGGCCGGATGCAGGCGTTCGACCGGAACTGGAAGGTCTGCTCGCAGAGCGTCGCCGCCGGCCGGACCGTGGCGACGGACACCGAACTCGACTTCGGCGCGGTCAAGCTGGACGAGACCTGCCCCGCCAAGGACCGGACCGCTCCCGCGAAGGCCGACGGGACGATGCCCGACTTCAAGGGCAAGTCCGTGAAGGTCGCCCGCGCGGCGCTCGACTCCGGCACCTCGATCACCGTGGAGGACGCGTCCGCCGACGACCGGTTCGTGTTCCTGGAGTCGAACTGGCAGGTCTGCACCCAGAGCCCGAAGGCCGGTGCCGAACTGAACGGGCAGCCCGTGGAGTTCACGGCCGTGAAGTTCGGCGAGTCCTGCCCCTGACCGGCCGGAGGCGAGGCGCGTCGCACGCCTGCCCCCGGCCGGCCCCGTCAATCGGCCGTGAGGATCAGGAACCGTTCAGTTCCGCGCGGACCGTGCGGGCCGCCGTGACCAGGTTCTCCAGGGACGTGCGGGTTTCCGGCCAGGCGCGGGTCTTGAGGCCGCAGTCGGGGTTGACCCAGAGACGTTCGGCGGGGATGGCCCGCAACCCCGTGCGCAGCAGATCTGCCGCCTCCTCCGCGCTCGGCACCCGCGGGGAGTGGATGTCGTAGACACCCGGGCCCGCCTCGCGCGGATAGCCGTGGGCGGCGAGTTCGCGGGCGACCTGCATATGGGAGCGGGCCGCTTCGAGGCTGATGACGTCCGCGTCGAGGTCGTCGATGGCCTGGACGATGTCGCCGAACTCGGCGTAGCACATGTGGGTGTGGATCTGGGTGTCCGGGCGCACCCCGGCCGTGGTGAGACGGAACGCCTCGGTGGCCCAGGCCAGGTACGCCGTGTGGTCGGCCGCCCGCAGGGGCAGCGTCTCGCGCAGGGCGGGCTCGTCGACCTGGATGACCGAAGTCCCGGCCGTCTCGAGGTCGTTGACCTCGTCGCGCAGCGCGAGGGCGACCTGCCGGGCGGTATCGCCGAGGGGCTGGTCGTCGCGGACGAAGGACCAGGCGAGCATGGTGACCGGCCCGGTGAGCATGCCCTTGACGGGGCGTGAGGCGAGGGACTGGGCGTAGGCCGTCCAGCGCACGGTCATCGGCTCGGGGCGGGAAATGTCCCCGGCGAGGATCGGCGGACGGACGTAACGGGTGCCGTAGGACTGGACCCAGCCGTGCTGCGTGGCCAGATAGCCGGTGAGCTGTTCGGCGAAGTACTGGACCATGTCGTTGCGTTCGGGCTCGCCGTGCACGAGGACGTCGAGACCGGCCTTCTCCTGGAAGGCCAGCACCTCCTGGATCTCCGTCCTGATGCGCTCCTCGTAGGCCCCCGTGTCGATGCGTCCGGCGCGCAGATCGGCGCGTGCGGTGCGCAGTTCGGCGGTCTGCGGGAAGGAGCCGATGGTGGTGGTCGGCAGCAACGGCAGGCCCAGGTGGGCGCGTTGGGCCGTGGCGCGTTCGGGGTAGGGCTGGGCGCGGCGGGTGTCCGCGTCGGTGACGGCCTCGGCGCGGGCCCGGACCGCCGGGTCACGGGTGATCGGGGAGTTTGCGCGGGAGGCCAAGTCGACCTTGTTGGCGGCGAGTTGGGCCGCGATGGCGCCGGTGCCGCGGGTGAGGCCCTTGGCGAGGGTGACGACCTCCGCGGTCTTCTGACGGGCGAAGGCCAGCCAGCGCAGGATCTGCGGGTCGATGTCCCGCTCGGCGGCGGCGTCGAGCGGCACATGGAGCAGGGAGCAGGACGCGGCCACGTCGACCCGGTCGGCCAGACCGAGCAACGTACCCAGCGTGGTGAGCGACGCGGAGAGGTCGTTGACCCAGATGTTGCGGCCGTTCACCACACCGGCGACCAGCCGCTTCCCGGGCAGCCCGCCGACGGCGGCCAGTGCGTCCAGGTTGGCGGCCGCCCGCTCGGTGAAGTCCAGCGCCAGCCCCTCCACCGGGGCCTTGGCCAGCACGGGCAGGGCCTCGCCGAGCCGGTCGAAGTAGGAGGCCACGAGCAGTTTCGGACGGTCGGTGAGGGCGCCGAGGTCGCGGTAGGCGCGGGCCGCGGCGTTGAGTTCGGCCGGGGTGCGGTCCTGCACCAGGGCCGGTTCGTCGAGCTGCACCCAACCGGCCCCGGCGGCACGCAGATCGGCGAGGACCTCGGCGTACACGGGCAGCAGCCGGTCCAGGAGGGTCAGCGGGTCGAAGTCCGCCGGCACACCGGGTGCGGGCTTCGACAGCAGCAGATAGGTGACGGGACCGACGAGAACCGGCCTGGCCGTGAGCCCGAGGGCATGGGCCTCCTCCAACTCGGCGACCTGCTTGGCGGAGTCGGCCGTGAAGACCGTGTCCGGGCCCAACTCGGGCACCAGATAGTGGTAGTTGGTGTCGAACCACTTGGTCATCTCCAGCGGCGCCACGTCCTGGGTGCCGCGGGCCATCGCGAAGTAGCCGCCCAGCGCGTCCGCTTCGACGGCGGCGCGGTGCCGTTCGGGGATCGCGCCCACCATCACGGTCGTGTCGAGGACGTGGTCGTAGTACGAGAAGTCCCCCGTCGGGACCTCGTCGACGCCGGCGGCGGCGAGCTGCCGCCAGTTGCTCCGGCGGAGTCCGGCGGCGGTCTCCCGGAGGAAGTCGGCGGTGACGCGGCCCTTCCAGTGGCCCTCGATCGCCTTCTTCAGTTCCCGGCTCTGCCCCTGACGGGGGTAGCCGTACACGGTGGCCCGTGCTGCCGCGGCTGCGGGCTTGGTGGTCACGGAGATCTCCTTCGCGAGACTGATCCCTGAGATCCCGGCGACGGGACGAGAGCGCGAAGGGGTGACAGACCGTACGGCAGCGGCCCACGGCCGTCCGTACGATGTGTGCGCCGACCCGCCCTCGAGGTCACCGGGATGTCCGCGCGTGAGTGCTTCACGCACGGGCAGTTGGCAGGTCTTCGGACTCGTGGGCGCGTCCTCCGGCCGTCGGAGGTCACCTACTGGCCGTCGCTTCCCAGACCCTGTTCGTCGGGCCCAGTGCGTATGACGGCGGTCGTTCCCACTCACCGCTGCGGGGCAGTCCCGGATTCCCACCGGGTTCCCTCTTACGACGCTCCCGCCTGGCGGACGGGGCGAACCAGCTACGCGGGCCACCCTACGCGGTGCCGTCGTCCGCGTGAAACCCCCGGCCGCCGCGTGCCCCCGACCGGACGAAACCGACCCACCCGCCCCGGGCGTCCCTCCCGACGACAGGAAGATCACGACGACACGAGGACGGACACCATGGACCGGAACGACCCGATCCCGGCGGCCCAGGCGGCCCCGATGGCACGCCACGGCCGCCGCGCGGCACTCACCCTCGGCGCCGGAGCGGCCCTCGCCACCGCCCTGCCGGGTTCCGCACAAGCCTCCACGACCGACACGACCGACACGACCGCCGCGCACGCCTCGACGACCGCCGGAACACGCCTCGGCCGGCGCTTCCACGCCCTCGAACGCCGGTACGCGGCCCGCCTCGGCGTCTACGCCCACGACACGGCCACCGGACGGACGCTGGCGTACCGCGCGAACGAGCGGTTCCCGCTGTGCTCGGTGTTCAAGACCCTCGCCGCGGCAGCCGTGTTAAGGGATCTCGACCGCGACGGGGAGTACCTCGCCCGCCGGATCCGCTACACCGAGGAGTACGTCACCGCCTCCGGGTACGCGCCGATCACGGGCACCGACGAGAACGTGGCCGCCGGGATGACCGTCGCCGAACTGTGCGCCGCCACCGTCTCGCACAGCGACAACGGCGCGGGCAATCTGCTCCTGCGCGAGCTGGGCGGACCGACCGCGATCACCCGGTTCGCCCGCTCGCTCGGCGACCCGACGACCCGGCTCGACCGGTGGGAGCCCGAGCTGAACACGGCGGAACCGTGGCGCCGGACCGACATCACCAGCCCCCGCGCCATCGGCAGGACCTACGCACGGCTCCTGCTCGGCGGGGTCCTGCCGCGCGCGGACCGTGAGCTGCTGACGGGCTGGCTGGTCGCCAACACCACCAACACCGCCCGCTTCAGGGCCGGTCTGCCCGCCGACTGGACGCTCGCGGACAAGACCGGGGGAGGCGCGGCGTACGGCGTCGCCAACGACGTGGGGGTCGTATGGCCCCCCGGTCGGCCGCCGATCGTGCTGTCCGTGCTGTCGACCAAGTACGCCCCCGAGGGTCCCACGGACAATCAACTCGTTGCCCGGGCCGCCGCACTGGTGGCGGACGCGCTGACCTGAGAGCAGGCCGGCCGTCAGGACCGGGTGATCGTCACCTTCAGGTGCTTCATCAGCGGCTGGTCGCTCTGCTCGCTGTAGTCGCTGATCGCGCACAGCACGTTCATCTCCGGCATGTAACCGGCCGCGCAGCCCCGCGGGATGTCGTACGGGATGGCCAGGTAGCCGTCGAGGCGGCGTTCGCTGCCGTCCTTGGCGGTGCTGACGATGTCGACCGGGTCGAACTCGGCGATGGCGCGGTCCCGCATGTCGTCCTTGTTCATGAAGACGAGCGTGCGGAGGTTCTTGACGCCCCGATAGCGGTCGTTGTCGGAGTAGATCGTGGTGTTCCACTGGTCGTGGGAGCGCATCGTGCCCAGGGCGAGGGTGCCGGGTTCGGGGACGACGTCGGGCAGCGGGGCCGCGGAGAACTCGGCGAGGCCCGACGGCGTGCGGAAGACCAGTTCGCGCGCCGGCTGCTTGATACGGAAGCCGAGCGGCAGCCGCACCCGGCGGTTGCAGTCCTCGAAGCCGTCCAGGACCTGGGCCATGGTGTCGCGGATACGGTCGTAGTCCTCGACGTACCAGTCCCAGGGCGTGCCGCTGTCCGGGAGGGCGGCGCGGGCCATGCCGGCGATGATGGCGGGCTCGGAGAGCAGATGCTTGGAGGCGGGGCGCTTCATGCCCACCGACAGATGGACCATGCTCATCGAGTCCTCGACCGAGGTGGCCTGGATGCCGCCGCGTTGGTGGTCCTTCTCGGTCCGGCCCAGACACGGCAGGATGACCGCCTGCCGGCCGTGGACCAGATGGCTGCGGTTCAGCGTGGTGCTGACCTGCGCGGTCAACTCGCAGGAGCGCAGCGCCTCATAGGTGTACGGGGTGTCGGGCGCGGCGAGCGCGAAGTTGCCGCCCATGCCGACGAACACCTTCACGTCGCCGCGGTGCATCGCCTGGATGGTGTTGACGGTGTCGAGGCCGTGCTTGCGCGGCGGGTCGATCCCGCACACCTCGGCCAGCCGGTCCAGGAACTCCGTACCGGGCCGGTGGTCGATGCCGCAGGTGCGGTTGCCCTGGACGTTGCTGTGCCCGCGCACCGGGGAGGGTCCCGCGCCCTCGCGGCCCAGATTGCCGCGCAGCAGAAGGAGGTTGACGATCTCGCGTACGGTGTCGACGCCGTGCTCGTGCTGGCTGACGCCCAGGCACCAGCTGATGATGCTGCGGTCGGCCTCCCGGTACACCTGCGCCGCGTGCAGGATGTCCGCCCGGCTGACGCCGGACTGCCGTTCGATCTCCTCCCAGGAGGTGTCCTCGCACACCGTCCGGTAGGCGTCGAAGTACGCCGTGTGCCGCTCGATGAACTCCTGGTCCAGCGCCTTCGGATCGGTCTTCGCCTGTTCGAGGACTGCCTTGGCCATGCCGCGCAGCAGGGCCATGTCGCCGCCGATGCGCGGCTGGATGTTGAACGTGCTCGTCCTCGTCGTCTTGAACAGGGCCATGTCCAGGAAGTCGTGCGGCACGATCGTGCGGGTGGCGGCCGCCTCCACCAGGGGGTTGATGTGCACGATCTGGGCGCCCCGGTGGTACGCCTCGGCGAGCGCGGTGAGCATCCTGGGCGCGTTCGAGGCCGCGTTGACGCCCATGATGAACAACGCGTCCGTGCTCTCCCAGTCCTTGAGGTCGACGGTGCCCTTTCCGGTGCCCAGGGACGCGTCGAGAGCGCGGCCGCTCGCCTCGTGGCACATGTTGGAGCAGTCCGGCAGGTTGTTCGTGCCGAGTTCGCGGACCATCAACTGGTAGAGGAAGGTGGCCTCGTTGCCGAGGCGGCCCGAGGTGTAGAAGGACGCCTGGTTCGGGTCGTCGAGCGAGCGCAGGGTGCGGCCGACCAGTTCGAACGCGTCGTGCCAGGTGGTCGGGACGTAGTGGTCCGACTCCGGGTCGTAGACCATCGGTTCGGTCAGCCGGCCCTGGTCCTCCAGGGCGAAGTCGCTCCAGCCGGACAGCTCCGTGACGGAGTGCTCGGCGAAGAACGTCCGGTCGACCCGCTTGCCGGTCATCTCCCACGTGACGTGTTTGATGCCGTTCTCGCAGATGTCGAGGTGCAGCCCCTTGGTGTCGTCCGGCCAGGCGCAGCCGGGACAGTCGAAGCCGTCGCCCTCGTGGTTCATCCGCATGATCGCGCGGGGGCCGTCGAGCAGGGCGTGCTCGCGCACCAGGACCTTGCTCACGCTCTTCGCGGCCCCCCAGCCCGCGGCCGGGTGGTGGTACGGATGGAAGTCCGGCTCGCCCGCGGGGGTCGGACCCACCTGGGGTCCCCGCCGCTGCCGGCCCTGGTCGGAGGCGTTCACCGCGCTCACCCCTTCGTCGCCGTCGTCCCAGGCTATGCCGGGGGGGTCCGGTCCCGCCATGTCGCACCGGCGGTCGCGCTTAGGTTAGGCGAACCTAAGATCGGATAGTGTGCTGGTATTCCTTTCAGTTCTCCCGGGAGTCGGCTTGTCCCAGATGATCGATACGGCGGCGCTGTCACCGGCGAACGGATACGTCGAACTGGGCTCGGCGGCGGAACTGCGCGAACTGCTGGGGGAGCCGCACCCCATCGTGATCGACAAGGTGCACCGGCATCTCACCGACGCCGACCGGGACATCGTCGCCCGCTCGCCGTTCTGTCTCCTCGCGACCTCCGACAGCCGCGGCAACTGCGACGTCTCGCCGCGCGGCGACGGGCCCGGCTTCACGCACGTCGTCGGCCCCTCGACGCTCGCCCTGCCGGACCGGCCGGGCAATCGCAGGGCCGACAGCCTCCACAACATCCTGGAGAACCCGCACGCGGGCCTGCTCTACCTCGTCCCCGGCGGCAAGGAAGTACTCCGCGTCAACGGCCGGGCCCGCATCCTGACGGACGCCCCCTTCTTCGACGCCCTCGCCGACCGCGGCCGCCGCCCGCAGCTCGCGGTGCTCCTGGAGATCGACGAGATCTTCCTGCACTGCCCGCAGTCGCTGCGCCGCGCGTCCCTGTGGGACCCCGCGTCGTGGCCGGGGGAGTGATCGGGGGACCAGGCTGATGGATGCGTTGCTGGTCAGAGCGCGTGGGCTGTGGGAGGGCCTGGCCCGGGTGCCGGTGTCGTTCCCGCAGGCAGGCGGTGCGGAGGTGGCGGTCTCCCCGGAATCGGGGCTGTGCCCGGCCGGCTGGGTCGGGGTGGTGGCCCTGGGCGGATCGGCGATCGTGACCGCGCCGACCGAGCGCACCGCGGCGATCGTTCATGAGGGGCTGGCGCGACTCCCGGTGGCGGCCGTCGCGGATCCCACCGCCGTCGGGGATGTACTGCCCGGCGCGAGGAGGCTCGGCCCGGCGGCGCTGGCGTACGTGGCCCGCGAGGGTTTCCTTCCGGTGGAGCCGGGCGCGCTGTCGATGGGGCAAGTCCCGTGCGGTCACCCGGAGTTGCTGAGGCTGGAGGAGTCGGCGGGCGACGAGGACGCCGGTGAGGCGGCGCTGGGCGACATCACGTCGCCTGCGTTCGTGATCCGTGAGCACGGGCAGGTGGTGGCCGCCGCCGGTTACCGGACCTGGCCCGGCCGGGCGGCTCATGTCTGCGTCCTGACCGCGCCCGCGGCGCGGGGGCGAGGGCTGGCGCGGGTGACGGGCTCGGCGGCGGTCGCCCACGCCCTCGCCGCCGGGCTGCTGCCGCAGTGGCGGGCACGACGCGCCGCCTCCCGACGGGTCGCCGCCTCCCTGGGCTTCGCGGAACTGGGCTTCCAACTGAGCGTCGAGATCGCCTAGTCGGCGCAGACGGCCCTACCGACACCGTTCACAGCCCCGCCGTTTCCGGGCGACTCAACTCCGGCCACAGGCCGCGCAGTTCGGGGTCGACGCGACGCCGTTCACAGCCGTCGCCGTTCCCGGGCGACCCGGCGGCCGTTCCCCCGCCGTGAGGGGCTCGCGCCGTCGCGGTCCGGCGCCGGCAACGGCCCCGCCGTTCCCAAGTGACTCAACGCCGGCCACAGGCCCCGCAGTTCGGGGTCGACGCGACGCCGTTCACAGCCCCCGCCGCTCCCGGTCGGCCCGGTGGCCGTTTCCCCGCCGTGAGGGGCTCGCGCCGTCGCGGTCCGGCGCCGGTAGTGGGTCTGCCGTTCGGGGCCACCCGACGCCGTTCACAGCCCCCGTCCTTCCCTGGCGACCCGGTGGCCGTACGGTGCGCCCGGCCTACCGGTGTCGTGACGATCTGGTACACGCACACGCACCCGGCCCCGAGCGCCCGGCGGGCGATCGGCCCCGTGCGGCGCCCGTGCCGCAGCCCGTCACGCCGCCTCCGACGCCTCGTGGCGCCAGAAGCCCGAGAACGTGATCCGGTTCTTCGGGAGGCCCGCTCGGTGGAGGTGGCGGCGGCCCTCCGTGGCGAGGGTGGATTCGCCGACCACGAAGGCGTATCCGGCCGGGTCGGCATGGGTGAGGCGGCGGAGTTCGGCCAGGGCGGCGGTCCCGGGGACCGTGGTGTGGTCCTCGCGGACGACCCAGGTCACGCTCATCCCGGCCGGTGCGGCGAGGACCCGCCGGTCCCCGGCCGTCGGCACCTCCTGGATCAGCCGGCCCACCGTCCCCGGCGGCAGCGAGCGCAGGATGTTGGTGGTGGCGGGCAGGCCCGTCTCGTCGGCCGCGATGAGCACCTCGGTCGCGTCCTCGGGGCAGTCGAACAGCAGGCCCTGGTCGAGGAGGGCGAGCGCGTCGCCGGGGCGGGCCGCGCAGGCCCAGATCGCGGCGCGGCCCTCCAGCTCACCGCTCGGCCCGGTGTGCACGACGAAGTCGATGTCCATCTCCGCCGCCTCGGGCCGGAACCCGGCCACGGTGTAGTTCGAGCAGTGCGGCCGCTCGTCCTCGGGGATGGCGAGGTAGGGCTGCCACCACCGGGACCCGGTGAACTCCGGCAGGCGCAGCCGCTGTTGATGGGGGAGCTGGAGGAACAGGCGGAACCAGTGGTCGTAACCCAGCCAGGTGAACGAGGCCAGGTCGGGGCCCGCGACGGTCACCCGGTGCAGGGACGGGGAGAGGCGCTCGGAGCGGACGGCCTCGGCACGGAACATGCGGGGGTTCTGCGGCATGAGCCGGTGGATCTTCGCCATGCGAGGAAGGGTAGCCTAAGTTAAGTAGGGCCCCGGGATTCAGGGCTAATAAGGTTAGGCTAACCTTCGCTCGTGAGTTCTGGTGAAGAAGCAACCAAAGCGCCCCGCAGGCGCGGTCACGAGCTGACCGCCCGGGACGTGACCGTGTCGTACGACGGCACGGACGTCGTCCACGACGCCGCGCTCGCCCTCCGGCCCGGAGAGGTGACCGCCCTGGTCGGACCCAACGGCAGCGGCAAGTCCACGCTCCTGCGCACCCTGGCCCGGCTCCAGCGCGCCCGCACCGCCACGCTCACCCTCGGCACCGAGGACGGCGGCACCGCCGACGGCCTCGCCCTCACCGCCCGCGCCTTCGCCCGACAGGTCGCGCTCCTCACCCAGGGCCGCCCCACCCCGAGCGGTCTGACCGTGCGGGACGTCGTCGAGTTCGGGCGCTACCCCTACCGCGGACGCTGGGGCCGCGACGACCCGGACGCCGCCGCGGCCGTCGCCCGCGCCGTGGCCATGACCGACCTCACCGCCCTCGCCGACCGGGGCGCCGAATACCTCTCCGGCGGCCAGCTCCAGCGCGTCTGGCTGGCCGGCTGCCTCGCCCAGGAGACCGGCGTCCTGCTCCTGGACGAACCCACCACCTACCTCGACCTGCGCTACCAGGTCGAACTGCTCGACCTGATCCGGGACCTGGCGGACGACCACGGCATCGCCGTCGGCGTCGTCCTGCACGACCTGGACCAGGCCGCCGCCGTCGCCGACCGGATCGCCCTGCTGCACGCGGGCCGGATCGTCGCCGACGGCCCGCCCGAGGACGTCCTGACCGCGGACCGCCTCACCGACACGTACGGCATCCGTATCGACGTCGACACCGACCCCTCCACCGGACGGCTGCGCACCCGCGCGATCGGCCGTCACCACGCCCGCACCGAAAGGCTCAGCAACACCCCATGAACAGACGCCTCATCACCCTCGCCGCCGCCTCCGCCGCGGCCGTCGTGCTGGCCGGCTGCGGCACCACCGAGCCCGCCGCCACCTCCTCCGCGTCCGCCGACGCCAAGGGCATCACCCTGACCGACGCCAACGGCACCGAGGTGAAGCTCGACGGGCCCGCGAAGAAGGTCGTCGGCACCGAGTGGGACGTCGTGGAGCACCTGGTCTCCCTCGGTGTGCAGCCCGTCGGTGTCGCCGACGTCAAGGGCTACACGGCCTGGGACGCCTCCGCCCCGCTGACCGGCTCCCCCAAGGACATCGGCACCCGCGGCGAGCCCAGCATGGACACCGTCGCCTCGCTCTCCCCGGACCTGATCGTCGCCAACACCGATCTGCCGGCCGCCGCCATCAAGCAGCTCCGCGAGATAGCCCCGGTGCTGACGATCGACTCCGCCGACTCCGCGGACCAGATCGCCCGGATGGAGGGCAACCTCGACCTCATCGCCGAGGCCACCGGCACCACCGACAAGGCGAAGGAGCTGAAGACGGCCTTCGAGGCGAAGGTCGCCGAGGGCAAGAAGGCGCTCACCGACGCGGGCCTCGCCGGCCGCGAGATCGCCTTCGCCGACGGCTACGTCGTCTCCAACCAGGTCTCCATCCGCCCCTACACCGGCGGTTCGCTGATCGGGAACGTCAACACCGCCCTCGGTCTGAAGAACGCCTGGACGCTGGAGGGCGACAAGGACTACGGCCTCGGCGCCACCGACGTCGAGGGCCTCAGCAAGCTCGGCGACGTCGAGTTCGCCTACATCGGCAACAAGAGCGAGGGCACCGACCCCTTCAAGGACGACCTCGCCAAGAACTCCGTCTGGAAGGGCCTGCCGTTCGTCAAGAAGGGCAATGTGCACCAGCTCGCCGACGGCATCTGGATGTTCGGCGGCCCGAAGTCGATGGAGGCGTACATCGACGCCGTCGTCGGCGCCCTGACGAAGTAACGGACGAGCGCATGACCGTCACCGCAACGGCTCCCGTCACCGGCCCCACGGCGACGGCCTCCCGGACGGGCGCGGCCGCGGTGACGGCCGTACTCGTCCTGCTCGTCACCGCCCTGGCGGTCGTCGACATCACCCAGGGGACGGCCTCCGTCGGCCCGGCCGAGGTGCTCAAGGCACTCACCGGCCGGGCCGACCCCGCCGACGCCTCCGTCGTGATCGCCTCCCGGCTGCCCCGGATGACCGCGGGCCTCCTGGTCGGCGCCGCCCTCGGCATCGCCGGCGCCGCCCTCCAGGCCGTCAGCCGCAACGTCCTCGCCGCCCCCGACACCCTCGCCGTCAACGCCGGCTCGTACCTGGCGCTCGGCGTGCTCACCGTCACCGGCGTCTCCCTGCCGCTGCTGGCCTCCTCCGGCGTCGCCTTCGTCGGCGGACTCGCCGCGGCGGCCGTCGTCCTGGTCCTGTCCGGACTGGGCGCCGGTACCGTCCGGCTCGTCCTCGCGGGCAGCGCCCTGACCCTCGGACTGTCCTCCGTCACCGAGGGACTGCTCCTGCTGTTCCCCGAGCAGACCCACGGCCTCTACCAGTGGAACCAGGGCAGCATCAGCCAGAACGGCTTCGACGGCATCGCGCAGATGGCGCCGGTGGCCCTCGCCGGAGTGGCCGGACTGCTCCTCGTCGCCCGCCGCGTGGACGCCCTCGCCCTCGGCGACGAGGCCGCCCGCGGACTCGGCGTCCCCGTCCGGCGCACCCGGATCACCGTCGTCGTGCTCGCCTCGCTGCTCTCGGCGGCGGCCGTCACCCTCGCCGGACCCGTCGGCTTCGTCGGCCTGTGCGCACCCGCCCTGGTCCGCCCGCTCGCCCGCCGGATCCGGCCCTTCGTCCGCGTCCGCGCCTTCCTGCCACTGGCCGGACTGACCGGCGCCGGACTCGTCCTCGGCGCCGACGTCGTGCTGCGCGCGACCGTCCCCGCCGACACCGCCGTCGCCGTGCCCACCGGCGTCGTCACCAGCATCCTCGGCGCGGTGTTCCTCGTCGGCATGGCCCTGCGGGTCCGCGACACCGCCGCCGCGACCGCGCCGGAACGGCTGCGCATCCCGAGCCGCGCCGGATTCCTCCTCACCGTGGCGATCCTCGTCGCCGCGCTGATCGGGGCGATCGTCGCCGGAGTACTGCTCGGCGACACCAAACTGCTCTTCGGCGACGTCGTCAACTGGGCGCAGGGCCGGGCCGTGCAGTCCGTCTCCTTCGTCCTCGACACCCGGGTGCCCCGTGTCCTCGCCGCCCTGCTCGCCGGCGCGGCCCTGGCCCTGTCCGGCACCCTCGTCCAGGCCGTCACCCGCAACCCGCTCGCCGAGCCCGGGATCCTCGGCGTGTCCGGCGGCGCCGCGCTCGGCGCGGTCCTGCTCGTCACGACCGTCGACTCCGCCGGCTCCTGGACCATCGCGGGCGCCGCGTTCGCGGGCGCGGCCGTCACCGCCGTCCTCGTGTTCGGACTCGCCGCCCGGGGCGGCTACGGACAGAACCGGCTGGTGCTGGTCGGCGTCGGCGTGTCCGCCGCCACGACCGCGCTCATCAGCCTCTTCATCGTCCTCACCGACCCGTTCAACGCGACCAAGGCGCTCACCTGGCTGTCCGGCTCCACCTACGGACGGACCCTGCCCGACGCCCTGCCCGTCGCCGGCGCCCTGGCCCTCGGCCTGGCGGTGGCCGTGCTGCGCCGCACCGAACTCGACCTCGTCTCCCTCGACGACGACACCCCCGGCCTGCTCGGCCTGCGGCTGCCCCCGGCCCGCCTCGGCTTCCTGGTGGTGAGCGTGCTGCTGAGCGCCACCGCCGTCTCCGCCGCGGGCACCATCGGCTTCGTCGGACTCGTCGCCCCGCACGCCGCCCGTGCCCTCGTCGGCCGCCGGCACGTCCGGGTCGTCCCGGTCGCGGTGCTGCTCGGCGCGGTGCTCGTCTGCGCCGCGGACATCGTCGGCCGGACCGTGATCGCCCCCGCCCAACTGGGCGCGGGACTGATGACGGCCGTCATCGGCACCCCGTACTTCCTCTACCTGCTGGTGCGCTCGCGGCGGGTCCGGGGGGTGTCGGGCTGAGCCCACGGCCCCGGGCGGGCATGGTGGACGCATGATCGCGCTCGCCCTGCTCTTCGCCGTCCTGGGAGCCTTCAGCAACGCGCTGGGCACGGCCTTCCAGCGCAAGGCCGCCGCCACCGTGCCCCGGGGCGGCGGCCTCCGGCTGCTCCGGGACCTGGTGCGGCGGCCCGCCTGGGCCATCGGGATCGCCGGAGTGACGGGCGCCGCCGTGTTCCAGGCGCTGGCCCTGGTCAACGGGCCGATGGCGTTCGTGCAGCCCCTGTTCATCCTGGAACTGCCCTTCGCGCTGCTGCTCGCCGTCCCCCTGATGGGGCGCCGCCTGCCGGCCGCCGCCTGGTGGGCGATCGCGACCGTGGTGGCCGGACTGGCCCTGCTGCTCGCGGCGGCCGCCCCCGCGGGCACCCGGGACCAGGCCGCCATGGACCGCTGGATCCCCGTCCTCGCGTGCACGCTCGGAGCGATGGCGGCGGCCGTCGCCCTGACCCGCTCCTCCACCTCACCCCTGCTGCGCGCCGCCGTGCTCGCGGCCGGCGCCGCGATCGGCAACGCCCTGACCGCCGCCCTCATGAAGTCCGCCACCGGGCACCTCACCGACGGCGGACTGCCCGCCTTCCTCACCGCCTGGCAGACCTACGGCTTCGCCCTCACCGGCATCGCCGCGCTGCTCCTGCTGGAGAACGCGCTCCAGGCCGGCCCCCTGGTCGCCTCCCAGCCCGCGCTGACCATCGGCGACGCGGCGGTCAGCCTGCTGCTCGGCGTCGTGCTGTTCGAGGAGACCATCCGCACCGGCTGGTGGCTGCTGCCCCAGGCGGCGGGGGCGCTGCTGATCCTGTGGGGCGTGCTGCGGCTCACGCGCGTGGTGCCACGGCTCGCGGACATCGTGCGCTGAGCGGGCGCCGACGCGGCTCTGTCGTTCTGCGGCCTTGTCGCTCTATCGACTCCCCGACACCTCGAAGTCCCGGACGGTCAGCGTGCCCGCGCCCCGCACCCGGAACACCCGGTCCGCCGCCTCGGGGGCGCCGCCGCCCCGCACGACGTACGTGGCGGCCTCGGACGCGCCGAGGAAGGTCGCCGCGTCGTCCCCGGCGTCCTCCCAGAACACGTTCTCCAGGGTGCAACTGCCCAGACAGTGGACGCCGTCAGCCGCCGGGGCGCCGATGATCACGTTCTTCAGGACGGCGCCGTCGGCGAGTTCGAACAGCGGCGCCCGGTCCGGCCCGTCCAGCGCGCCCGCCCCCGTGAAACGGGCCTGCCCGCCGTCGAAGACGCCGCTGACCTGCTGTGTCCCGGTCAGCCGGGTCTCCGCGACCGCCACCGTACCGGCCGTCGACCGCGCGTCCGTGGCCATCGCCGCCTGCGCCGCGATCGTCACACCGAGCACCCCGGCCGCGACGGCGGCGATGAACGGCGTCCGGCCCTGGCGCCCGCGATGGCCCGGGCGGCCGGAGGAGGAGTGAAGCGTCACGTGGTCACCGCGCCTTTCCCTGGTCCGTCACGAAGGCATACGGGTCCACGGGCGCGGGTGTTCACGCGGCAGGACTGAACGGGGAGCGCGGGGGCAAGCGGGTCCTACGTCGGTGCGGGAAGGCGGGCGGTCGGCGACCGCCTTCCCGCACACGGCGGCCGTTCTCCCGCGGGTGGCGACGGCGCGAGGCGTCTCCCCGCGTCCGCGCGCCGTATATGGTGTTTTCGTATGAAATCATCCGGCGGTTAGGTCGTACGTTGAATGCTCACCGGACGGCGCACCACGAACCGAAGCAGCCCCTGGCGGCCGTCGGTTACGCGGGCGTGCTGCGCGAGCTGCTGCCGATCGCGCTCTGGCGGGAGGACGCGGACGGACGCGTCGTCGAATGGTCGCTCGCCGCCCAGGACCTCCTCGGGCACCGTCCGGAGGACGTCCTCGACCGGCCCGCCGCCACCCTGCTGGTCCCCGAGGGCCGCCGGGAACTCGCCGACCAGCTCACCCGCCGCGTCCACGCCGGGGAGACCGTCGTCGGCACCCTCTCCGTGCGGCACCGCGAGGGCCACCAGGTCACCATGGAGATGTGGATCGTCCCCGCCTCCGACGCCCGGGGACGGCCCGGCGCCCTGCTGGTCGCCGTGGAGACCTCCCAGGTGCTGCGGATGCGGGACTCCCTGGCGGCCCTGGAGAGCCTCTTCAGCCAGTCACCCATCGGCCTGGCCACGCTCGGCACCGATCTGCGCTTCCTGCGGGTCAACGACGCGCTCGCCCGGATGAACGGCGTCTCCGCCGCCGCCCACGTCGGCAGACGGCTCACCGAGGTCGTGCCCGGCGTCAACGCCACGGCCCTGGAGGCCACCATGCGCGAGGTGCTCGACCGGGGCATCGCCGTCGTCGACGTCCGCCGCACCGGCCGCACCGCCTCCGACCCGCACCGCGACCGCACCTGGTCCTGCTCCTACGCCCCGCTGGTCGACGGCGCCGGCCGCACCCTCGGCCTGATCGCCTCCCTCATCGACATCACCGAGAGCCAGCGGGCCGAGGCCGAGGCCGAACGCGCCCGGCGCCGCTTCGCCCTGCTCGCCGAGGCCGGCACCCGCATCGGCACCACCCTGGACCTGCGGCAGACCTCCGAGGAGATCGTGGCGATGCTGGTGCCCCAGCTCGCCGACTCCGCCGACGTCCAACTGCTCGAAGAGGTCATGGACCCCGACGAGCCCTCGCCCTCCACCCGCGGCGTGCTGCGCCGGATGGCCGCCCTCTTCCCCGACCCCGCCGCCCCCACGGCGAAACTCCAGCCGGGCATGACCTCCCACATCCCGCCCGGCTCCTTCTTCGAGCGGGTCATCGCCGGCGGACGGCCCGTCAACCTGTACCGCTCCGACGTCCCCGCCCTGGTCACCGACCCCCGCGCCGACCAGCTCCGCGCCTACCTGATGACGCTCGGCTCGGCCCGGCTGATCCCGCTCGTCGCCCGCGGCAGGGTGCTCGGCGCGGTCTTCGTGACCCGGCTGCGCAGCCGGGAAGCCTTCGACGAGCAGGACTGCGTCCTCATCGACGAACTCGCGGCCCGCGCCGCCCTGAACATCGACAACGCCCTGATGTACACCCGGCAGCGCACCGCCGCCTTCACCCTCCAGCGCAGTCTGACCAACAGTGCCCTGCCCACCGTCCCCGGCCTCGAACTCACCGGCCGCTACCTGCCCGCCAGCGCCCACGACGTCGGCGGCGACTGGTACGACGTCATCGCGCTGCCCGACGGCCGCACCGGACTCGTCATCGGCGACGTCATGGGCCACGGCATCCACGCCGCCGCCGTCATGGGCCAGCTCCGCGCGGCCGTGCGCACCCTCGCCCGGCACGAGGTGCACCCCGCCCATCTGCTCGCCTCCCTGGACGCCGTCGTGGCCGACATGGGCGAGGACGAGATGGCGACCTGCGTCTACGCCGTGTTCGACCCCGCCACCGGCGCCTGCCGGATCGCCCGGGCCGGGCATCCGCCGCCCGCCGTCCTGACCCCGTCCGGCGCGGTCGTCTTCCTCGACGGCCCGCCCGGCACCCCGCTGGGCACCGGCGGCCACGAGTTCCGCACCGAGGAGGTCCATCTGCCGCCGGGCAGCCTGATGGTCCTCTACACCGACGGGCTCATCGAGGCCCGCGACCGGGACCTCGACCAGGGGCTGCGACAGCTCGCCCAGGCCCTGCGCACCCCCGAGACCTCGCTCGCGGCCCTCTGCGACGGCGTCATCGCCCGCATGCTGCCGCACGCCGCGCAGGACGACGTCGCGGTCCTCATGGCCAGGCCCCAGAACGGCCACCCGAGCGGCGCCCCGGGCTGACCGCCCCGCCCCGCCGTAACCTGGTCGCCGTGCCGCCGACCTCGACCCCGCCCCCTTCTCCCTCCGCCCGGCTGCGGCGCGTCGCCGTCCTGGTGCTGGAAGGCGCGAAACCCCTCGACGTCGGCATCCCGGCGCAGGTGTTCACGACCCGCGCGAGCATGCCGTACGAGGTCCGGGTGTGCGGCGCCGCGCCCGGCCTGGTCACCGGCGGCGACGGACTCTCGTACCACGTGGCGCACGGGCTGGACGCGCTGAGCTGGGCCGATGTCGTCTTCATCCCCGGCTACCGCTTCCCGGACCGCGAGGACCCGCCGCGCCCGGTCGTCGACGCGCTGCTCGCCGCGCACACCCGGGGCGCCCGGCTCGCCGCCATCTCCACGGGCGCCTTCGCGCTCGCCGCCACCGGGCTGCTGGACGGGCGGCGCGCCACCACGCACTGGCACTACGCCCGCGCCCTGGCGGCCCGGCACCCGCTGGTCCAGGTCGACGAGAACGTCCTGTTCGTGGACGAGGGCAGCGTCCTGACCTCGGCCGGCGCCGCCTCCGGGATCGACCTCTGTCTGCACATCCTGCGCGGCGACCTCGGCGTGGCCGCCTCCAACCACGCGGCCCGGCGGCTGGTCGCCGCCCCCTACCGCAGCGGCGGGCAGGCCCAGTACGTGCCGCGCAGCGTGCCCGAACCGCTCGGCGAACGGTTCGCCGCCACCCGCGAATGGGCCCTGCACCGGCTGGACGAACCCCTCACCCTGGAGACCCTCGCCCGGCACGCCGCGGTCTCCCCGCGCACCTTCTCCCGCCGGTTCGTGGAGGACACCGGCTACACCCCGATGCAGTGGGTGATGCGCGCCCGCATCGACCGCGCCCGTGAGCTGCTCGAACGCTCCGAACGCGGCGTGGAGCAGATCGCGGGCGACGTCGGCCTCGGCACGGGCGCCAATCTGCGGCTGCACTTCCAGCAGATCCTCGGGACCACCCCGAGCGAGTACCGGCGCACCTTCACCCAAGGTGCCTAGCAGCGCGGCCTGGCGAGATCCTTGCGAACCATGGCGCTCACGCCTCGGCCACGGACGGGCGCGGCGCGCGAGGCTTGGTGGCGAACGGAAGGGACACCATTCATGACTCGCATCGCCATCAACGGATTCGGCCGCATCGGACGCAACGTGCTGCGCGCGCTCCTGGAGCGCGACACGACCCTCGAGGTCGTCGCCGTCAACGACCTGACCGAGCCCGCCGCCCTCGCGCGCCTCCTCGCCTTCGACTCCACGTCCGGCCGGCTGGGCCGCCCGGTCACCGTCGAGGACGGCGCCCTGGTCGTCGACGGCCACCGGATCAAGGTGCTCGCCGAGCGGGAGCCCGCGCAGCTTCCCTGGGCCGAGCTGGGCGTCGACCTGGTGCTGGAGGCGACCGGCCGCTTCACCTCCGCCAAGGCCGCCCGCGCCCACCTCGACGCGGGTGCGAAGAAGGTGCTCGTCAGCGCGCCCTCCGACGGTGCGGACGTCACCCTCGCGTACGGCGTGAACACCGACGCCTACGACGCCGAGCTGCACACGATCGTCTCGAACGCGTCCTGCACGACCAACGCGCTCGCCCCGCTGGCCAAGGTCCTCGACGACCTCGCCGGCATCGAGCACGGCTTCATGACGACCGTGCACGCCTACACCCAGGAGCAGAACCTCCAGGACGGCCCGCACCGCGACCCGCGCCGCGCCCGCGCCGCCGGCGTCAACATCGTGCCGACCACGACCGGCGCCGCCAAGGCGATCGGCCTGGTGCTGCCCAACCTCGACGGCAAGCTGTCCGGCGACTCGATCCGGGTGCCCGTGCCGGTCGGCTCCATCGTCGAGCTGAACACGACCGTCGCCCGTGACGTGACCCGCGAGGACGTGCTGGCGGCCTACCGCACCGCGGCCGAGGGCCCCCTCGCCGGTGTCCTGGAGTACTCCGAGGACGCGCTCGTGTCGTCCGACATCACCGGCAACCCCGCCTCCTCGATCTTCGACTCGGAGCTGACCCGCGTCGACGGCCGCCACGTCAAGGTGGTCGCCTGGTACGACAACGAGTGGGGCTTCTCCAACCGTGTCATCGACACGCTGGAACTGCTCGCCCGCTGACCGGGCCGCCGTCAGGCCTCTTCGGCCGGCAGCGCGTACAGCCCGGGCAGGTTGACCACGATCGCCTCCTGGGTGCTGCGGGCGATGACCACGACGGCCTCCTCGGCCGGGTCGGGGTTCTCCTCGCGGTGCGGGACGAACGGCGGGACGAAGATGTAGTCGCCGGGGGAGGTGCGCAGCCGTATCTCCTCCGGGCGCTCGCCGGAGTCGTCGAGGAACACGAACTCCGGGTGTCCGCTGACGATGTAGATCGCCGTCTCCGACTCGCCGTGGTGGTGGTCGGAGGACGAGGTGGCGGGCGCGACATGGGTCTGGCCCATCCACAGCTTCTCGGACCCGACGGTCCGTCCGCTGACGGCGGCGAACCGGCGCATGCCGCCGGTCTGGGCGGTGTCGCCGTCCAGGGCGTCGGCGCGGACGTGGTGCAGCCGGGCGCGCAGGGGGGTCGCCGACGGCCCGGACACGTCGTGCAGATGGGGGTGGAAGCCTTCACCGGGGGCAGTCAACGGCTCGCTCATGAGCCCGGACGCTAGGTCGCCCCTGAAAAGGATGTCAAGAGGTGTCCATTACGGTTCACCTGCGGCAATGTTCCCGCAACGTTGGGGGAGAACCCATGGAGACCCCTCGGCCGGGCCGCCCGTCAGGCATGATGTGGGCATGCATATCTCCGCGAAGGCGGACTACGCCGCGCGGGCCCTTCTGGAGCTCGCCCGCGAACCCTCCCGCCCGCTCAGTTGCGAGGCCATCGCCTCCGCCCAGCAGATTCCGTTCCGGTTTCTGAAGTCCGTGGTGGGCGAACTGCGCAGGGCCGGACTCGTCCGCAGCCGGCGCGGCTGCGAGGGCGGGTACTGGCTCGGCCGGCCCGCCGGCGAGATCACCCTCCTCGATGTCGCCCGCGCGGTTGACGGCGACCTGATCACCCTGCGCGGCGAACCGCTGGACACCCTCGCCTACCCGGGCCCCGCGACCGGCCTCCCGGGCATCTGGCGCCGCGTCGAGGCGGACGCGGCGGCGGTCCTCGGCGGAGTGACCCTCGCCTCCCTCCTCCCGGCGGACATCGAGCCCCTGGCCGGCCAGGGAGCCGCGTGACGGCCCCGCGAGGCGCCCTGTCATCGGCCGGCGGGCTGCCCGAAGTCGTCGAGTACACCGACCCGTTGTGCCCCTGGGCCTGGGGTTCGGAGCCCGTGTTCCGGCGGTTGCGGGCGGCCTTGGACGGACGGGCGCGATGGCGTCGGGTGTTCTGCATCCTCTTCGACGAGGACGACGACCCCGCGCCCGACCCCGCCGCCGAGACCGCCTGGTACGCCCGGTACGTCGAGGAGATCACCGCGCACACCGGGGCGCCGCGCGCGGCCCGGCTGGACCGGGTCGCCGCGAGCTCCTGGCCCGCCTCGCTGGTCGCCAAGGCCGCCGAACACCAGGGCGCGCAGGTGGCCGACCGGGTGCTGCGCCGGCTGCGCGAGACGGTGTTCGTGCTGGGCGACCCCGCCGACACCCCCGAACGGGCCCTCGCCGCGGTACGGGGCGTGCCCGGCCTGGACCTGCCACGGCTGGCGGCCGACGCCGCGTCACCCGCCGTACGGGAGCGGGTGCGCGCCGACCGGGCCGAGGCGCGGCGGCCGGTGCGCGAGGTGCTGGCTGCGCAGAGCGGCTCCCCGCACGCCGGCACCGCCAAGGAGACCGACGACGGCCACCGCTACGCCCTGCCGACCCTGCTGGTGCGGGTACCGGGCGCGTACCGCGCGGTGCCCGGCTGGCGGACGTACGAGGAGTACGCCGCCGCCGTCGACGCCCTGTGCCCGGGCCTCCTCGTGACACCCGCGCCGCTCGCCCCGGCCGAGGCGCTGGCCCGCCACCGGACCCTGACCGAGGCGGAGGCCCGGCTGCTGGCCGACGGGCCGTGGCCCCCGGCCGGCACCCCGCGGATCCCCACCGGGAACGGCCCGTTGTGGCTGCACCCGGCGGAGGCCGCGGTGCACCCCGCCGCCCCCTCGCGGCCACCGTCCGCGCCCTGACCCGGCTCTGACCTGGCGTTAGTCGCCGTCCCACCGAATGAGACACCTTTTGGTGTCCATTGACAGCCGGTGACGGCTGCCCGCAGGATGTGCAGCATGCTCACGACGCACCCCGGCGTGGTGTGCCGCTACGTGGATCTGCGGCGCACCTGTAGCGCCCTCTGTCGCTGACCGACCGCCGCCCCGGCTCTCCGGGCGCCCGGCCCCTCGGCCGGCACCGGCCCGCAGGCTTCCCGCCGCGCCCGCCGCTCGCGCCCCGTCCGACGCGTTCCCCGCGTTCCACCGCCGCTTCACGGTCCCTCTCCCGTCGCGCCCTCCGACGTCCCGCGCCCTGACCGGGCCGCGCCGCACCCCCGTGTGCGTGCCCGGCCTGCCCGCGGCGGCCGGACGGCGGTGCGCGCCGTGCGGACGGACCGTCCCCGCCGCCGATCCCGCGAGCCCCGCACGGGTCGGAGCCCTCGAAGAGAGAACGAGATGTCCGCACGCCTCACGCCCCGTCCCGCCGCACCGACCGTCCGACCCGCTCGCGCCCGCCGGCTGCGCACCGCGGCCCTGAGCGCCGGCCTCGCCACCGTGCTGGTCGCCGCGCTGAGCGCCTGCGGCGACGGGGCCTCGGCCTCCGCCGGCGGCTCCACCCTGAAGTGGACGTCGTCCTACTTCCCCTCCCACTGGGACCCGGTCGTCTCCGGCAGCGGTGCCCAGTTCCGTGAACTCGCCCTGGTGTACGCCTCGTTGACCCGCACCGACGAGAAGGGCAACGCCGTGCCCGACCTGGCCGAGAGCTGGGAGTACAACGACAAGGGCGACCAGATCACCTTCCACCTCCGCTCCGGCCTGAAGTTCAGCGACGGCGAGCCCGTCGACGCGCAGGCCGTCAAGGCGGCCGTGGAACGCGCCCAGAAGCAGAAGAACTCCGCGCTCTTCGGCGACCTGACGTCCATCAAGTCCGTGACGGCCGACGGCCTGGACGCGGTGATCAGCCTGACCCAGGTCGACTACCAGATACCCCAGCTCCTCGGTCAGCGCGTGCTCCAGATCGCCAGCCCCAAGGCGGCGAAGTCGCCCACCGAACTGGACCGCAACCCGGTCGGCGCGGGCCCGTTCGTCGTCACCCAGCTCGTGCCGGGCACCAAGGCGGTCCTCAAGAAGAACCCGGACTACTGGGACGCGGACAACATCCACATCGACAACGTCGAACTCACCTCCGCCCCCGACGCCTCCACCGTCGTCTCCGGACTCCAGACCGGCGTCTACAACTTCGCCGACATCGACCCCAGCCAGGCCGACGCCGCCAAGAAGGCCGGCCTCGACGTCTTCGTCCAGCCCGGGTTCAACGCCTCCAACCTCAGCCTGAACATCAACAAGGCGCCCTTCGACGACGACCGGGTGGTGGACGCCGTACGCCACGCGATCAACCGTCAGGAGTTCGTGGACAAGCTGACGTTCGGCTACGGCGAGGCCACCGACCAGCCCTTCCCCAAGGGGTACGTGGCCTACGACCCCAAGTCGGCCGACACCTACGCCTACGACCCCGAGAAGGCCAAGAAGCTGCTCGCCGAGGCCGGACACGAGTCCGGCGACATCAAGCTCGACCTGGTCATCCCCGCGGAGGATCCGCAGGCCGAGATCGTGCAGTCGCAGCTCGCCAAGGTCGGCATCACCGTCACCATCAAGATCGACAAGAACTGGGCGACGCCGTTCTTCGCCAAGAACCTCACCTTCTCCCTCTACGGCACCACCGGCCGGGACTCCGCGGTGCAGACCCTCACCGCCCACTTCGGCCCCAACGGCCCGCTGAACCTCAGCTCCCCCTACGAGCCCGCCGGTTTCGAGGCCGCCGTCGCCAAGGTCCGTCAGACCCCGCTCGACGCCCCGGACTACACCGAGGTCCTGCGGTCCGCGACCCGGGCCGGCCTGGAGAGCAAGGCGCTCGTCTTCACCTACTCCTCGCCCAACCTCATCGCCAAGAGCAAGAACATCTCCGACCTGCCGAAGAACCCCGCGCACATCGACTGGACCGGAGTGACCATCTCCGGCGGCAACTGACACCCGCCCGGCTCCCACGACAGGCCCTCCCACCACAGGCCCTTCCACTACAGACAAGGGGCAACCCATGACGACGACCGAGGCACAGGCCCCGCCTGTCCGACGTCGCGGGGTCGTGGCGGCCAGGACGCGGCGCACCTCGCTCCGCGTCCTGGCGACCCTGGCCCGATCCGTTGCGATCTTCATACCGGTCTTTCTGGTCGCCACGTTCGTGACGTTCGCACTGCGCTCCCTCAGCGGACTCAGCCCGGCCAGGATCCAGCTCGGCGAGGACGCCACCCCCGAGGCCATCGCCAGGATCGAGGCCGAATGGGGCCTCGACCGGCCCTTCCTGGTCCAGTACGGCGACTGGTTCTCCGGCGTCCTGCACGGACAGCTCGGCACGAGCTGGACCAACGGCGCCGACATCTCCACCCTCATCGGCCTGGGCCTCGGCGTCAGCCTGTCGGTGGCGACCTTCGCCCTGGTCATCGGCGTCGTCGTCGGCTTCGTCCTCGGCACCGTCGCCGCCCTGCGCCGCACCACCTGGGTCGACCGCGCGATCACCGGCTTCGTCACCGTCATCTCGGTGATGCCGGCGTTCGTGGTCGGTATCGTGCTGGTCGCCGTGTTCGCCGTCGGCCTCGGCCTCTTCCCGTCGGCCGGATACGTCCCCGCCGAGCAGGGGTTCGGCCCCTGGCTCGCCCACATCACCCTCCCGGCGGTGGCGCTCAGCTTCGACGTCGTCGCCGACGTCGCCCGCCAGCTCCGCTCCAGCCTCGTCGCCGCCTACCGCGAGAACTATGTGACCGGCGCCGTCGTCCGGGGGCTCGGACCGCGCCGGATCTTCTTCCGGCACGTGCTGCGCAACGGCCTCGGCCCCGCCCTCGCCACCCTCGGACTGAAGTTCCCCGCGCTGGTCGGCGCCTCCGTCGTCACCGAGTGGATCTTCGGCCTCCAGGGCTTCGGACGGTTCGCCAACGACGCCGCCCAGGCCGGTGACGTCCCCGCCGTCCAAGGCGTCCTGGTCGTCTCGATCGTGCTGGTCGTCTCCTTCAACCTGATCGTCAACCTGGTGCTGGCCCGCGTCATGCCGGCCGCCCGACGGGGAGTGTGAACCATGGTGCGCCGCGTCCTCTCCCTCACCTCCGGGCGGATCGCGGTGGCGGTCCTCGCCGTCATCGCCCTGCTCGCCCTCCTCGGCCCGCTGCTCGCCCCGCAGGACCCCCTCGCCACCAGCGACACCACCCTCGCCCCGCTCTCCGGCGCCCACTGGCTCGGCACCGACTACCTCGGCCGTGACGTCCTCAGCCGCCTCCTCGACGGCTCCCGCGTCAGCGTCCTCGGCTCGCTGGAGGTCGCCCTCACCGCGCTGCTCGTCGGAGCGGTCCCCGGCATCCTCTCCGTCCACCTCGGCCGGGTCTTCGAATGGATCACGCTCCGGCTGACGGACACCCTGGTCGCCCTGCCGTTCCTGCTGTTCGCGGTCGCCGTCATCGCCCTGCTCGGCAACGGCCTCACCCAGGCCATGCTGGTCACCGGCGTCCTGGTCTCACCGCTGTTCTACCGGGTGGCCCGCGCCGCCACCCTGGCCGTCGCCCGCTCCCCGTACGTCGAGGCGGCGCTCGTCTCCGGCGCCTCCGTCGGCTGGATCGTCCGCCGCCACGTCTGGGGCAAGGTCCTGCCGCCGGTCGCCGTCGCGTTCGCCCAGACCGTCGGCGTCGGCTTCGTCATCGTCTCCAGCCTCACCTTCCTCGGGATCGGCGTCCAACCCCCCGCCCCCACCTGGGGCGGACTCCTCGCCTCCGACCTCGGCTACCTCAGCCACCGCCCCTGGGCCCCGCTCGTCCCCGCCCTGCTGATCATGGCCACGGTGTGGGCGGCCAACCTGCTGGCCGACGCCATCCGCGACGTCTCCGGCGAGGCGGGCCGTGCCCTCGTCAACGACCGCAAGGCCCGCGCCCGGCGCCGCGACCAGGCAGGCCCCGCCCCCTCCGGAGGTGCCGCGTGACCCCCCTGACCTCGAAAACAGCCCCGGCCCCGACCGCGCTGCCCACAGCCGCTCCGGAGCCCGCGCCCCCGGCCTCCCCCGTCCTGTCCGTACGCGACGTCCGGATCACCGACCGGGCCGGCGGCCGCGAGATCGTGCACGGCGTCAGCTTCGACCTCACCCCGGGCCGCGCGGTCGGCATCGTCGGCGAGTCCGGCAGCGGCAAGACCCTCACCTGCCGCGCCACCCTGGGCATCCTGCCGCCCCACTTCGAGGTGAGCGCCGGCACGGTCGAGATCGGCGGCACCCCGATCGACACGCTCACCCCCCGGCAGTGGACCGAGCTGCGCGGCGCCACCATCAGCGCCGTCTTCCAGGACCCCGCCTCCTACCTCAACCCCTCCCTGCGCGTCGGCCCGCAGATCGCCGAGGTCGTCCGCGTGAAGAAGGGACTGGGGCGGCGCCCCGCCCGGCAGCGCGCCCTCGACCTGCTGCGCGCGGTCCATCTGCGCGAACCCGAACTCGTCTACGGCCAGTACCCGTTCGAACTCTCCGGCGGCATGCTTCAACGCGTCCTGATCGCCGCCGCCGTGGCCGCCGACCCGCAGATCCTGATCGCCGACGAGGCCACCACCGCGCTCGACGTCACCGTCCAGGCCGAGATCCTCGACCTCCTCGACGACCTCCGTGAACGCACCGGCCTCGCGCTGGTCGTCGTCTCGCACGACCTCGCCGTCGTCGCCCAGCTTTGCGACGAGGTCCTCGTCATGCGCCAGGGCGAGGTCGTCGAACAGGGCCCGACCCGCTCCGTCCTCCACGCCCCGCGCCACCCCTACACCCGCCTCCTGATCGCCGAACACGAGCAGTACGGCCTGGAAAAGTTCCGCACCCCCAAGGAGGAGGCGTGACCACGCCACCCGCACCCGCGCCGGCCGCACCCACGCCACCCGCACCCACGCCGGCCGCACCCGTACTGGAAATCACCGGCCTGGACGTGCACTACGGCCGCCGCGCCGCGCTCCGCGGGGTCACCCTCAGCGTCGCGCCCGGGGAGACCGTAGGCATCATCGGTGAGACCGGGTCCGGCAAGTCCACGCTCGCGCGTGCCGCGCTCGGTCTGGTGGGGGTGTCGGCCGGGTCCGTCGTCGTCGGCGGGCATGACGTCACCGGCTATCGAAGGCGTCAGTGGCGGGCGCTGCGCCGCAAGGGTGTCCTCCAGTACGTCTTCCAGGACCCGCTGCGCAGTCTCGACCCCGATCTCACCGTCGTCGAGTCGCTCACCGAACCCCTGCTCGTCCAGGGCGTGCCGCATGCCGAGGCGGTCGAGCGGGCCCGGGCGTTCCTGCCCCGGGTCCGTCTCACCGAGGATCTCCTCGAACGGCTGCCCGGTGAACTCTCCGGCGGTCAGCGGCAGCGTGTCGCCGTCGCCCGCGCCCTGGTCACCGAGCCCCGGCTGGTCATCCTCGACGAACCCGTCAGCGCCCTCGACTCCGCCAACCGCGTCCAGATCCTGGAGATCCTCAAGGAACTCCGCGCCGACGGCGTGGCCCTGGTCTTCATCTCCCACGACCTCGGATCCGTCGCCGGGATCGCCGACCGCATCGCCGTCCTCTACCAGGGCGAGCTGGTCGAGGACGGCGCCACCGCCGACGTCGTCAACCGCCCGCGACACCCCTACACCCGGCTGCTTCTCAGCTCCGCGCCCACCCTGCACGGCACCCGCTCCGACCGTGCCGAACGCGACGCCCTACGAGCCCTGTTGCACGTCTGACCCGCCCAACACACCCCCCCCGCCACGACAGAATAGGACCACCCATGCCCCGCACCCTCCACCTCGCCCTCCACCCCTACGGCGTCGGCGGCCCCGGCCAGCACGGTCTGTGGAAGGACCCCCGGGTCGCGAAGAACTCCAGCATCGACATCGACTACTACATCCGCCTCGCCCAGGCCGCCGAACACGCCCTGTTCGACGCCCTGTTCATCGTCGACAGCCAGTTCATCAACGCCACCTACCCGGCGCACTACCTCAACCGCCTCGAACCCCTCACGCTCCTCTCCGCCGTGGCCACCCACACCCGGCACATCGGCCTGGTGGGCACCGCCAGTTCGACCTACAACTCGCCCTTCAACCTCGCCCGCCGCTTCGCCTCGCTCGACCACATCAGCGGCGGCCGGGCCGGCTGGAACGTCGTGACCAGCTTCGACACCGGCACCTCGAAGAACTTCGGGCTCGACGAACACCTCGACTACACCACCCGCTACGGCCGCGCCCTGGAGTTCGTCCAGGTCGCCCGCGGCCTGTGGGACTCCTACGAGGACGACGCCTTCCCCGCCGACGTCGCGCGCGGCGTCTTCCTCGACCCGGCCAAGCTGCACGCCCTCGACCACGTGGGCGAGCACTTCAAGGTGGCGGGCCCGCTGAACCTCTCCCGCTCCCCGCAGGGCCAGCCGGTCATCTTCCAGGCCGGCGTCTCCGAGGAGGGCCGCGACCTCGCCGCCCAGGTCGCCGAGGGCATCTACGCACCCGGCGGCACCCTGGAACAGGCCCAGGAGTACTACGCCGACATCAAGCGCCGCACCGCCGCCTACGGCCGCGACCCCGAGCACATCAAGATCTTCATCCACGGCGGCCCCGTCGTCGCCTCCACCGACGAGAAGGCCCGGCTGCGGGAACGCGAGATCTTCGACGAGGACAACGACTTCGACCGCAACCTCGCCCTCCTCGGCCGCTCCTTCGGCGCCTACGACTTCAGTGTCCACGACCTCGACGCCCCCTTCCCCGACGTCGCCCACCTCGCCGAGAAGGGCGGCCGCACCGGCGCCGCGCAGCTCATCGAGCGGGCCCGCAAGGAGAACATGACGCTGCGTCAAGTCGCCGAGGCCGTCAACCAGTTCCGGCAGTCCCCGTTCGTCGGCGCGCCGGACACCGTCGCCGACACCATCGAGCGCTGGTTCCGCGCGGACACCCTCGACGGCATCAACCTGGCCTTCCGCACCGAGGAGGAACTGGAGTACTTCGTGGACGGCGTCGTACCGATCCTCCAGAAGCGCGGCCTGTTCCGCACCGAGTACGCCTCCGACACCCTGCGCGGCAACCTCGGACTGCCCGTGCCCGCCAACCGCCACACCCGCGAGCCGCAGCTCGTGGACGACTGAGGGCCGCCCCAATGACCGCACCCGCTCCAGCACCCGCACCGACGCCCGCCCCGGCGCTCTCCCCGACGGGCGGCCGCGACGTCCACACCGTCCGCTTCCCCTACGGGCCGCCCCCGGCCGCCGTCGACGTCCTGATCGTCGGCGCCGGGCCGGTCGGCCTCGCCGCCGCCGTGGAACTCACCCTCCGCGGCGTACGCACCGCCGTGATCGACCGGGCCCGCACCGCCACGCTCGTCCGCGCCGGCGCGATGGGCCACACCCCGCGCGTCGTCGAACACCTGCGCCGCTGGCAGCTCCTCCAGCGGGTCCGCGACGCCTGGACCTACCCACCGGAATGGCACCGCGGCATCCGGCTGGTCACCTCCCTGGCCGGCCATGAACTCCTCCCCACCCCCGCACCGTCGTTCACCGCCCGGCCCACCGGCACCCGGCACAGCCTCGACGAGGCACTGCGCCGCCCGCAGACCGTGTTCCAGCAGGTCTTCCTGGAGCGCCTCGCCGAACTCGGCACCGGCGTCCACGGCGGCCAGGAACTCACCGCCCTGCACGAGGACGCCGACGGCGTCGACGCCGAGGTCACCGACGTCACCACCGGCACCGTCCGTACCGTCCGCGCCGCCTACGTCCTGGGCACCGACGGCGGCGGCAGCACCACCCGCCGGCTGGCCGGCATCGGCCGCGAGGGCGAGTACGCGACCGAGAAGCGGCTGCGGCTGATCGTGCGCACCGGCGACATCTCCGCCCGCGTGGGCGCCGCCCCCAGCGCCACCAACATCGTCGTCAACCAGCGGGCGTCCGGCTTCCTCGCCGCCGTCAGCACCCGCGAATGGCGCGTCTACGCCGGTCCCTACCCGCTCGACCACGAACCCGACGAGAAGGAACTCCTCGACGTCGGACGGGCCGCCTTCGGATTCGACCTCGACCTCGAACTGGTCTCCGCGACGACCTTCTACCACGCCACCCGCATCGCCCGGACCTTCCGCCGCGGCCGGATCCTCCTGGCCGGCGACGCCGCCCACGTCCGCACCCCCGGCGGCAACCTCGGCGAGGGCATCGGCGACGTCGTCAACCTGGGCTGGAAACTGGCCGCCGTCCTCGCGGGCCAGGCCCCGGCCGCCCTGCTCGACTCCTACAACGAGGAACGCCGCCCCCACAACCGGCGCGTCGCCGCCCACGCCCTGGACCGCTCACGGCGCGCCCAGGACACCCTCGCCGAGATCCGCGCGGGCGGCATCCCCGACGACGCCGACCTCGGCCCCGACGCCACCCGGCGGCGCGCCGAGATCGGCGACCGGCTGCGCCGCGACCACTCCGGCGGCGAGGGCGTCGCCTTCGACGAGCGCTACGACGCGTCCTCCGTCATCTGGTACGAGCCCGGCCAGCGGGAGACCGAACGGCCCTGGCGCGCCGACGTGTACGAGGACGACCCACGCCCCGGCCACCGCGCCCCCGACGGCCCCGTGGACCCCGGCGGCGGCACCCTGTACGACCGGCTCGGCCACTCCTTCGGCCTGCTCGTCCTCACCGAGGACCGCACCGTCGAGCACGCGCTCGTCGCCGAGGCCGCCGCCCGCGGCCTGCCGTTCACGGTCGTCCACCTCACCGACCCGGCCGCCCGCGCCCTGTACGGCAGCCCCTACGTCGTCCTCCGCCCCGACCAGCACGTCGCCTGGCGCGGCACCCGCCTGCCCGAGTCCGGCGCCACGGCCGTACTCGACCACCTGCTCGGCCACGGCGGCGGCCCCGGCACGGCCCCCACCACCCATGAGCCGGCACATGAACCCGTGCCCGCACCCGCCCCGTCTTCCGCTGGAGTATGAGATGACCGAGTACACCGACCACCACGGCCCCGAGGGCCTGCTCGTCCGGGGCACGGTCGTCGTGGTGCCGGGGCGGGGGGAGACCCGGGCGACCTACGGGCGGTTCGGCCGGCGGCTCGCCGCCGACGCCTACCGGGTGCGGGTGGTCGACGCCCCGCGGCCGGACGCCGCGGATCCGGAGGGCGCCCTGACCCGGTTCGCCGCGCTCGTGGCGGACGCGGTGGCGGGCGCCGCCGGTGCGGAGGGCGTCGCCGAACCCGTCGTCCTGGTCGGCGCGGACTCCGGTGCCGCGGCCGTCGCCGCGCTGCTCGCCCGTGAGGAGCGGTTCCTCCCCGCCGGGCGGCCGCACGCCGTCGTCCTCGCGGGCCTGCCCGGCCCCGACACCGCCTTCACCGGCGGCGGTTGGGACGACGAACTCGACGCCCGCACCTCCTGCCCCGCGCACCGCGGCACGCTCACCGGGGACGAGCAGGTCCGCCGCGGCTCCCTCGGCGAACCCGTGCCCGGGGCGCTGCTCGACGCCGCCTACGGCGGGGACATCGCCGTACCCGTGCTGCTCCTGGCCGGGGACGCCGATCCGCTCGCCGACCACCCCGCGCTCGCCCGGCTCGCCAAGGCGCTGCCCAAGGCCCGGCTCTCGGTGGTCCGCGGCGCCCACCACGACGTCCTCAACGACCTCCAGCACCGGTCGGTCGCGGCGGAGGTCGTCACGTTCCTGGAGACCCTGCGCAATGAACTGCGGCCCCTGGTCGCGGTGGAGTCGAGCGCGTGGTGAGCGCCCGTACCGGCCGACCGGCCGTCTGACACCCCGTCGTCCCCGCGCGGCAGGCGCCCCGCGTCCCACGCCCCCGCCCGCGCTCCGCGTCCGTATCCGCAACCGGAAGGTCCCGCCCATGCCCGCCGTCCTGTCCGTGTCCGGAAGCCCTTCCGCCACCTCCCGCACCACCGGCCTGCTGCGCCACCTCGACGACCGCCTCCGGCTCCAGGGGCACGAGGTGACCACGCTGGACGTCCGCACCCTTCCCGCCGACGCCCTGCTCGGCGCCGACTTCGCCCACCCGGCGATCGTCCGGGCGGCGGCCCTGTTCGAGCGGGCCGACGGGATCGTCATCGGCACGCCCGTCTACAAGGCCGCCTACTCGGGGCTGCTGAAGGCGCTGCTCGACCTGCTCCCGCAGTACGCCCTGACCGGCAAGACCGTCCTGCCGCTGGCCACCGGCGGGAGCACGGCCCATGTCCTGGCCATCGACTACGCGCTGCGTCCGGTGCTCACCTCGATGGGGGCCGCGCACATCGTGCCGGGCTGGTTCACCGTCGACAAGGACGTCACGCTCGGCGCGGACGGTACGGCGACGGTGGCGCCGGCCGCCGCCGAGGCCCTGGCCGGGGTCACGGACACCTTCTCCGCCGCGCTCCACGCCCGCCGTCCGGCGGTGGCCCTGGCCTCCACGGCCTGAACACCCGTGCACTGACTCTTGGTCAGACTCTTGTCAGTCCCTCGCGGTGACCCTATCTTCTCGGGGAGAAAGCGCTTTCCCTCACTGTGGCGCACACATCGCCCCGGGGGATCGGGTCGCCGCGGCGGCCGTCCTTCGCACCGCCCCTCCGCCCCGGCGGAGGGGGCACTTCCCGGACCCACGGTTCACGGACGAACGACGGACGACGGACGAGGAGACGACGATGAGAGCACGACTCGCGCTGCGCCTGTGCGCCGCGTCGGGGGCCCTGGCGCTCGCGACCGCGGTCGGGATGACGCTGTCGGGACCCGCCGCGTCGGCGGCCACCGGCACCGCCACCGGCTATGCGACCCAGAACGGCGGCACCACCGGCGGAGCGGGCGGGCAGACCGTGCGGGCCACCACCGGAACCGCGATCCACCAGGCACTCTGCTCCCGCGCCGCCGCCGACACCCCGCTCACCATCGAGGTCGAGGGGACCGTGAACCACGCCAACACGGCGAAGGTGTCGGGCAGTAGCTGCAACACCGCCGCCGGGGTCGTCGAACTCAAGCAGATCAGCAACGTCACGATCATCGGCGTGGGCGGCGGGGCCGTCTTCGACCAGCTCGGCATCCACATCCGCGAGGCGAGCAACATCGTCATCCGCAACGTGACGGTCCGGAACGTGAAGAAGTCCGGCTCGCCCACCTCCAACGGCGGCGACGCCATCGGCATGGAAAGCGGTGTCCACAACGTCTGGGTCGACCATGTCACCCTGGAGGCGTCCGGCGGCGAATCGGAAGGCTACGACGGCCTGTTCGACATGAAGGCCGACACCCGCTACGTCACGCTCTCCTACAGCGTCCTGCGCAACTCCGGCCGGGGCGGGCTCATCGGCTCCAGCGAGAGCGACCTCTCCAACGGGTACGTCACCTTCCACCACAACCGCTACGAGAACATCGACTCCCGCACCCCGCTGCTGCGCGGCGGCACCGCCCATATGTACAACAACCACTACGTGCGTCTGAACGAGTCCGGCATCAACTCCCGGGCCGGCGCCAAGGCCCGCGTCGACAACAACTACTTCGAGGAGTCGAAGGACGTCCTCGGCACGTTCTACACCGACCAGGCGGGCTACTGGCAGGTCGCCGGGAACGTCTTCGACAACGTGACCTGGTCCGCCCGGGGCACCGAGAACAACCCGGCGGGCCCGGACCCGCAGTCCAACACCACGGTCGCGATCCCGTACGCCTACACGCTCGACGCGGCCGCGTGCGTACCGGACGTGGTGAGCCGAACGGCGGGCGCGGGCAAGGGACTTCAGGTGTCGGACGGCAACTGCGCGGCCCAGTCGCCCACCGCGGCCCCGACCGCCCCGGCCAGTCCGACGGCCACCCCCACCGCGACGCCGACCCTGCCCACCGGCACCAACCTCAGCCTCGGTGCCGGCGCGGACGGCTCCAGCAAGGCCGGCGGCACCAGTTACGGCAACGTCCGTGACGGCGACCTGACCACGTACTGGTCGCCGGCCGGCGCCACGGGCTCCGTCTCGGTCAAGTGGGGTTCCGCCACCGCCGTCTCCTCGATCGTCATTCGTGAGGCGTCGGGATCCGTCGGTGTCATCGGGTCCTGGCGGGTGCTGAACGCCGACACCGGGACCGTCCTCGCCTCGGGCGGCGGTGCCGGGACGATCACCTTCCCGCGCACCACGCTCGGCAAGATCACGTTCGAGATCACGGGCTCCTCGGGCACGCCGAAGGTCGCGGAGTTCGAGACCTACGCGTGAGGGACCTACGCGTAGGAGCCCTGCACGTAGGCGACACGGGACGGCACCCGGGTGCGCCACACCCGGGTGCCGTCCGTTCGCGGTCAGCGGTGCTTGCAGTCCCAGTGACCCTTGACCCACACCTTCTCCCAATGGGCGGGCACGTAGACCCACTTGTAGGTGACCTTGTACTCCCAGTGGCCCTTGTGCCAGTTGCCGTGCTTGTCGTGGTGACCCTTGTGCCAGGTCTTGTGGACGACCCGCTTCTTCTCCCAGTGGCCCTTGACCCACTCCTTCTCCCAGTGGCCCTTCTTCCACTCGCACTTGTCGTGGTGGTGACCGACCGTCGCCACACTGGTGACGGTCGACGCGGGTGCCGGAGCCGCGGTGGCCGTGCCGGACAGACCCAGCGCCGCTCCACCGCCCAGCAGTCCCGTCGCCGCGGCGCCCGCCACCAGGCGGCGCGCTCGCAGGGATGCGGTCATCGCACCCATCTCCCTCGAAGAGTTCGGCTGCATCGGACGCGAGGGATTCGGAGCCGGGCACGGCGCGGATGAGGCAAGATGAAGAAAAGGTGAGAAAACGCCGGAAAACGGCATCCACGGCCGCCGCGGCCACGAATCCCCGGTGAAACGAAGCCGTCCCGGACGAGCTGTTCCAGGGAGCGCTCATGTCCACCACCACGTCACCCCGTACCGCCCAGTACGCCGTCGAGCTGCCGCACACCCGGCAGGCCCCGTCCATCGCCCGGCACGCCAGCGAGGACTGGCTGACGGAGACCGAACCGGTCGATCCCGGGCACGGCGACCGGGTGCCGGACGACCGTGTGGCGGACGCGGTCCTCGTCGTGTCCGAGCTGGTCACCAACGCGGTGCGGCACACCCAGGACCCCTGCCTGCTGACGCTCACGCTGGAGGACGGCCTGCTGGACATCGCCGTCGCCGACCACAGCGAGGATCTCCCCGATCTCCACGACGCACGCGGGGACGAGCGCGGCGGCCTCGGCATGGACGTCATCCGCGGCCTCGGCGGCCGCATCAGGCTGGTCCCGGCCCTCGGCGGCAAGACCGTCCACGTCCTCCTCGACGCGGCCCAGGACAAGGGCCCCGGCCGCGAACCCGGCTCCGGCGCGGACCCTGGCCCCCGGGACCGACCGTGACCACTGCACGCGCTGGGGCGGCCGACGTGCGGGGCCTGCCAGGCGGTGCCACGCGCGGACCCCGGGACCCCGGACCGCCGGTCAGCACCGCGCGCGCTGGTGCGGCCGTGGTGCGGGGCCCGCTGGGAGGTGCCGTGCGGGGACTCCGGAGGCCGGGTCCGGCGGTGAGGAGCCGTTGTCGCGCGCGCCTCGTCGCGGCCGTGGTGCAGGGCCTGCCGGGTGGTGCCATGAGCGGACCCGGGCCCTTGGGACCGTCGGTGAGCAGCCACCGCTGTGCGCCTGCCGTCGCGGCTGTCGTGCAGCGGTCGGCGGGCGGTGCCGCGCGGGGACTCCGGAACCCGGCACCGGCGGTGGGCCGCCCCCGTTGCGCGCGTGCCGTCGCGGCCGTGGTGCGGGGCCTGCTGGGAGGTGCCGTGCGGGGGCTCCGGAGGTCGGGGCCGGCGGTGGGCCGCCCCCGTCGCATGCGTGCCGGCGTGGCCGTGGTGCAGGGTCCGGCGGGCGGTGTCACCTGTGGGTCCCGGACCCCGGGACGGGCCGTGGGCACCCCGCGTCCCGCGTGTGCTCTCGTGGCCGTGGTGCAGGGCCTGGCGGGCGGTGTCATCTGCGGGTGCCGGATCCCGGGACCCGCAGTGTGCAGCCCCCGTCCCGCGTGTGCCTTCGTGGCCGTGGTGCAGGGCCTGGCGGGCGGTGTCACCTGCGGGCGCCGGACCCCGGGACCCGCCGTGCGCACCTCCCGTCCCGCGTGTGCCCTCGTGGCCGTCGTGCGGGGCCCGTCCGGCGGTGCCACGATCGAAGTTCGGACAGGGGGAGCCGCGGCCGGGCCGGTGGAGCGCGGCACGAGGCACGAGGGGAGCACGGCGTGCCGCACAGCCCCGAGCGCAGCGCACGCGTGGAGGACCTGCTGGCCCGCGTGGCCGGCGGGGACCAGGACGCGTTCTCCGGGATCTACGACGCGCTGTCCGGGACCGTCATGGGACTGGCCTGCCGGATCCTGCGGGACGCGGCCCAGGCGGAGGAGGTGACCCAGGACGTCATGGTCGAGGTCTGGCGCACCGCGGGCCGCTACGACCCGGACCGGGGCACGGCGAAGGCATGGGTCCTCACCCTCGCCCACCGCCGGGCCGTGGACCGCGTCCGTTCCGCCCAGGCGAGCGCCGACCGGGAGCAGCGCAGCGGGGTGCTGGAGGCGGACCGGGAGTTCGACGAGGTCGCCGAGGCCGTCCAGGACCGTGACGAACAGCGCCGCCTCTACCGCTGCCTCGCCGAGCTGGCCCGCCAGCAGCGGGTGCCGCTGGTGCTCGCCTACTACCGGGGGCTGACGTACGTCGAGGTCGCCGACGCGCTGTCCACCCCGGAGGGCACCGTGAAGTCCCGGATGCGCGCCGGGCTCCGGCAGTTGCGGGCCTGCCTGGAGGACGGCCCATGACGACCGGACAGGAGCCTCACGCGGCCGTCGGGGCGTATGTCCTGCACGCCCTCTCCCGTGCCGAGGAGGCCGCCTTCGAGAACCATCTCGCGGCCTGCGACGCCTGCCGCCGGGAGGTCGCGGACCTCAGGGAGACCGCCGCGCTCCTGGGCGCGCGCGAGAGCGTCCCCATGCCGCCCGACGCCCGCGAGCGCACCCTGCGCACCGTCGCCGGCACCCGTCAGGACCTGGTCCGCGGCCTCCCCGGCCCCCGGACCGGGCGGATCCTGCGGCCGGTCCTCGCCGCGTGCGCCGCCCTGGCCGTCGCCCTCGGCGGGATCGCCGTCTGGCAGCACGGCGAGGCCGACGACGCGCGCGCCCGCGCCGACCGGGCCGAGCAACGGGCCGACACGGCGCGCGCCGCGTACGCCGCCGTCCTCACCGCCCCCGACGCCACGCTCCACACCGCGGAGCTGTCCGAGGGGGTCACCGCGGCCGTCGTCGTCTCCCGTTCCGAGGAGCGCGCCGTCTTCACCGCCCAGGGCCTGCCCGCCCTCACCGGCGGCAAGGTCTACGAACTCTGGTACGCCGCCGAGTCCGGCGAGCTGGTCCCGGCCGGCCTGATGCCGGGCACCGGGGAGGTCGACGGCCGGGTCATGGAGGGCTCCCCGGCCGGCGCCGCCGCGGTGGGCATCACGGTCGAACCCGCCGGCGGATCACCGCAGCCCACCGGCGAGCCCCTGGGCGTCGTCCCCCTCACCACCTGATCGCGGCCTCCCGCGCATCCGCCGGAGGCCGAAGACCGGAAGAGAAGGTACGAGGCAAGCACGCCGCGCGGGAGGCACGGGACATGGCACAGAGCGGAGCGAACGGCGGGCGCCGCGGCCGTACGGAGTGGGACGTCGTGGTCGTCGGCGCCGGGCTCGCGGGCCTGGCCTGCGCGCACGACCTGCTCGCGGACGGGCTGAGCGTGCGCGTGCTGGAGGCCGGGGACCGGGTCGGCGGCCGGATGCGCACCGACCGGGTCGACGGGTGCGTGGTGGACCGGGGGTTCCAGGTCTTCAACACCGCCTATCCGCAGGTACGGCGTCGGCTGCGCCTGCGGAACCTGCGGCTGCGGGCCTTCACCCCCGGCTTCCTCGTGCACACCGGGAACCGGCGGCTGCGGTTCGCCGACCCCACCCGCGCCCCCGGGGCCGCGCTGCGCGGGGTGGCCGAGGGGCTCGCCGGGCCGCGTGACCTGGCCGCACTGGCCGCGCTGACCACCTGGGACGCCCTGGCACCGGCCGCGCTGACGGCCCGGCGGCGGGACACCGGGACACGGCGGGCGCTGCGCGCGGCGGGGTTCACGGACGGTTTCGTCGAGCGGTTCTTCCGGCCCTTCCTGTCCGCTGTGTTCCTGGAGGAGGACCTGGAGACCTCCGCCCGCTTCTTCCACCTGGTGTGGCGGAGCATGGCCCGCGGCACGATCTGCCTGCCGGCGGACGGCATCGGCGCGGTGCCCGAGCTGCTGGCCGCCGCGCTGCCGCCCGGCACGGTCGCCCTGGAGGAACCGGTCACCGCCCTCACCGGCGACGGCGTGACCGTCGAGGGGGAGCGGACCGTCACGGCGCGGGCCGTGGCCGTCGCGGCCGGACCGGCGACGACCGCCCGGCTGCTCCCGGGCCTCGCCCTGCCCCCGTACCGGACGGTCACCACCTACCACCACGTGGCCCCGCGCTCCCCGCTGCGGGAGCCGACCCTGGTGACGGACACCCGCCGCCGCTTCCTGAACACCTGCGTCCTGACCGAACTGCACCCGCACCACGCACCCCGGGGCCACGCGCTGGTCGCCACCTCCGTGCTGGGCGGAGACACCCCCGGGCGGGAACGGGCGGTGCGCGAGGCGCTCGCCGACTGCTACGAGACCGACACCGCCGACTGGGACCGCCTCACCGCGCGCACGGTGGAACAGGCGCTGCCCGCGATGCCGGCGGGCATGCCGCTGAGCAGGCGGACCCGGCTGGGCGGCGGGCGGTACGTCTGCGGTGACCACCGGGCGACCGGATCCGTGCAGGGCGCCCTGGCGTCGGGGGCGCGGGCGGCCCGGGAGATCGCGGCCGACCTCGCGCACCGCTGACCCCCCGGTGCCGTCGCCCGGTCAGCCGGGTGCCGGTCCCGCCGTCAGGACCGACACCCGCGCCGCCTCGATCGCGGCGAGTTCCGCGCGCGGGGCGGACGCGTCGGTGACCAGGGTGTGCAGCGCCGACACGGGAGCGACGAACGCATGGGCGGTGTGGGCGAGTTTGCTGCCGTCCGCCACCGCGACGACCCGCCGGGCCGAGCCGATGGCCGCCTGTTTGACCACGGCGTCGTCGAGGTCGTACGCCGTCAGCCCCTGGTCCGCCGCGAGGCCGCAGCAGCCGATGACGGCGGTGTCGAAGCGCAGGGCCGCCAGCGAGGCGAGGGTGAGGGGCCCGGTGAGGGCGCCTTCCCCCGGCCGGGGCCTGCCGCCCGGCACCAGGAGCGTGGTCCGCCCAGGGTTCTCGCCGAGCAGGTGCACCGCCTGGAGCGACAACGGCATCACCGTCACCCGGCGGCCGCGCAGCACCTTGGCGACCTCCAGACAGGTGGTGCCGCTGTCCAGGACCACCGTCTCCCCGTCGGCGATCAGACCCGCGGCCTCCGCCGCGATCAGGGCCTTGCTCTCGACGCCGTCGTGCGCGCGCAGCGCGAAAGGGGGTTCCTCGCCGCGCAGGACCGTGCTGCGGGCACCGCCGCGGACGCGTTCGAGCACCCCCTGGGCGGCGAGGGCGTCCAGATCGCGGCGAATGGTCATCTCCGAGGCGCCGGTGAGGGCGGCCAGCTCGCCGACCGTGGCGCTGCCCGTCGCGCGCACGGCCTCCCTGATCCGGCTCAGACGGTCTGCGTTACCCATGGCGTGATTCAACACCACCCGCGATCGAACAATTAGTGTGTGAGAAACAGCGACTTCTGAACACGATACATGTTCGATATGTTGTCCCCATGAGACCGGAACGATCACTGCGCGCGGCCCGCGCCGCGACCTTCACCTACTTCGTCCTCAACGGGACCCTGCTGGGGATGTGGGTCGTGCAGATCCCGCCCATCGAGGAGCGGGCCGGCATCGGGCACGCCGTGCTCGGCGGCTTCCTCGTCCTGCTGGGGCTGGGCGCGTTCGCCGGTATGCAGGTGGCGGGACCGCTCGCCGACCGCCTCGGCACCCGCAGGGTCGTGCCCGTCTCCGCCGTGCTGTGCGCCGCGACCCTGGTGCTGCCCGGCCTCGCGGCCGACCCGTGGGCGCTCGCGGTGGCCCTGTTCGCCTTCGGGTTCGGCAACGGCTGCCTGGACGTCAGCATGAACGCCCACGCGGTACAGGTCGAGAAGGCGTACGGACGTCCCGTGATGTCCGCGTTCCACGCCACGTTCTCCGTCGGCGGGGTGCTCGCCGCCCTCGCCGGCGCCGCCACGGCCGGGCTGGGCTGGGGGCCCGCGGCGACCCTGGGCACGGCCGGGGCGCTCGCGGTGCTGATCGCCCTCGGCGTCGCCCCGAGCCTGCTCCCCGCCGAGGACCGGCCGGCCGACGCCCCGCAGCAGGCGTCCGGGCGCCCCGCCAGGACACCCGCCCGTATCTGGATCCTGGCCGTGCTCGCCCTGCTGGTCACGCTCTGCGAGGGCGCGGCGAACGACTGGAGCGTGCTGCACCTGAAGACCGTCCTCGGCGCCTCGGACAGCGTCTCCGCCTTCGCCTACGGCACCTTCGCCGCCGCCATGACCGTCGGACGGCTCCTCGCCGACCGGATCGCCGCCCGCTTCGGCCCCGTCGCGATCCTGCGCCACGGCTCCGCGACGGCCGCCGTCGGCATGACCGCGGTCGCCCTGTCCCCGTGGATCTGGCTCGCGCTGGTCGGCTGGGCCCTGTTCGGCGCCGGGCTGGCGGGCTGCGTCCCGCAGTTGTTCAGCGCGGCGGGTCACGCCGACCCGGCGGCCGCGGGCGCCAACGTCTCCCGGGTCGCCGGCCTCGGCTACCTCGGCATGCTCGCGGGGCCCGCCCTGATCGGCTGGCTCACCCACCTGGTCCCGCTCAACCTCACCTTCCTCCTGCCGGCGGCCTTCTGTGTCGTCGCCGCGGCCATGGCCGGGGTGCTGCGCGGGCACACGGTCACGGAGCCGAAGGTCGCGCAGCCGCTGTGACGGGCTGTCCTTTGCAGCGGGTCAGGAACCGTCGCCGCCCGGCTCCTCGATGACCGACAGCACGTTGCCCGCGGGGTCGGTGAACCACGCGATCAGCGGGCCCTCGTCGCGGTGGATCCCCTGGTCGTCGGTGGCGAGGTGGTCGTACCGCTCGAAACGCACACCCCTTCCGCTCAGTTCGCCGACGGCCGCCTCGATGTCGTCGACGAGGAAGTTGAGGGTCGTGTAGGTCGCCGGGGTGTGGTCGGGCTTGGGATAGACGAGGACGTCCCGCCCACCGGCGAGGTGCAGGGTGAGGATGCCGTTCTCCTCGGACAGGCCGACGCCCAGCGTCTCGCCGTAGAACTTCCTGGCCGTGTCGAGGTCGTCCACCGAGAAACTGCTGAACGCCTTGGTCGTGCCGAACATGATCGCCTCCGGGGAGGGGGTGCGGACCCTGGTGGGCTTCCTCTCTCAAGGACCGGCCGGCCGCCGGAAACTGATCGGTCGCCCGGAGCGCGCCCGCGGTTCCGTGCGGAGGTCCGCCTCGGCGCGGGAGAGCTGACGGGTGAGGCTGGTCAGCCATGAGTCGAGGTCGACGAGGGTGGGGAGGGGGAGGGGAGGCGGGGGCCGGGACAGGCCGGGGCGCTCCGGGGCAGGGCTCCCGGCACTCGCGCCCCCGCCCGCAGGGCTCTCCTCTCCTGCCATGGCACTCGCGCCTCCGCCTGCAGGGCTCTCCTCTCCTGCCACGGCACTCCCGCCCCGGTCGCCCTCGACGCACAGCTCCGCCAGCCGGTACGTCCGCCCCGCCACCGTCCGCGCATCGGCCCTGGCCCACTCCGCCGCGTCCGGCGGCAGCGCGCGGCCGGGCAGGTCGAACCGGGGGAGCCACTGCGCCCCCAGCAGGATCTGGTGGGCCGCGATGAGCAGCGCGTGCCAGTCGGCGCCGGACGATCCCTCGGGCGCCGGTTCGCTGCGGAACTGGGCGTAGGCGGACTCGGCGAGGCGCAGCCGGTGCAGAGCGGGCAGGGTCTGGGCGGGCGGCGCGGACCCGGGCGGGACGGCCGTCAGCGTGGTGGCGGTGCCCTCGATCAGCGGACCGCACGCCCGCAGCAGCCCCGCCATGGTCCGCCGTACCTCCCGGCGCGCCCCGGCCGGCCAGGCGAGCAGCCCGCACAGCAGGCCGATGGCGCTGCCCGTCACCACGTCCACGATCCGGGCCTCGGCGAGCTGCCAGGAGGCCGGGGCGATCTGGGCGAACGCGGTGGCCACCACCAGCGTGAACAGTCCTTGCGCCCAGGCGATCCCGAGCAGCGGTCCGAGCGCGAAGGCGATCAGCATGCCCGGGGCGAGGAGCACGGCGTCGGTGTCGGTGCGCTGTCCGACGGTGATCAGCAGGGCGCCCGCCGCGACGGCGCCCACGAGGTTCCCGGCCATGGCCGCGCGGATCGCCGTCCAGGTCTCGCCGACGGTGGTCCGGCTCAGGGTGAGCACCGCGAGCAGCACCCAGAACCCGTGGGTCAGGTCGAGCGCCCCGGCGACCAGACGGGCCGCGCCGAGCGCCAGGGCGATCCGGACGGCGTTGTGGAACTGCACGGAGCGCGGCGTCATGTTGCCGACGAGACGGCGCAGCCACAGCCGGGGCGCGCTCGCCTCGGTGTACCAGAACAGCTCGCGCGGCTCGATCGGCGGGGTGCGCCGGCCGTCGAGGGCGATGCGTACGGAGATCTCCAGGACGCGCACCGATTCGGCGGCGGCCAGCAGCCCGGCCTGGCGGCGCAGCACCGGGACCGGGACCTCGTCCGCCGCCGGGTCCGCGGTCTGCCGTACGCGCATGTCCTGGAACGCGCCGATCGCCTCGTCCAGGCCGCGCGGTCCGGGAACGGCCTGTCCCGTCCGCAGTCCTTCGGCGCACTCGCCGCACCGGCCGGCGACCCGCGGCAGCAGCCAGCGGGCCGGGGAGTCGGTTCGGTCGGCGGCCCTGAGGAGGTCGCGGAGTTGTCCGGTCTCGGTGAGATGGGCGAGCTGTTCGAGGAGCCGGCGGGCGGCGGTGCCCGCCTGGGAGAGCGCGCGGTCGGCGCGGCGCGGGCCGGCGGGGCGTTCCGCGGGCGGCACGTTCGACAGCCGCAGCCGCGCGCCCTCCGCGCGCAGGGCCCCGGGCGTCAGGACGGTCCGGCCGGCGAGGACGTCACCGGCGGTCGCCACGGCCCGCGCGAGACTGTGCCGGTACGTCTCACCCGGCGGCTGCGGCAGCAGGAACACCTCGCACAGCGCCAGCAGCAGCACGCCCGTGGTGAGCCCGGCCAGACGCAGGCCCAGGGTGTCCGGTTCGTAGGGCGGGAAGCAGGCCAGGATGTAGAAGAGCTGGAGTCCGGGCGCCGCCCCCGCGGGCCGCGGTCCGGCGACGGCCGCGTAGGCGAGGACGAATCCGACGACGAGCATCCCGAGGACCGCCGCCCAGGTCTCCACCGCCAGCACGGTCCCGAGCGTCACCAGCACCAGACCCACGGGCAGCGCTTTCAACATCACCGCGGCCCGCTGCCGCCCCGAACCCGGGACGGACGACAGCAGGCCGAGGGCGATCGGCGCGAACAGGGAGTACAGCGCGAGCAGCGGTTCGTCGAGGCCGTACAGGAAGGTGTAGAAGCCCGCGGCGGCCGCCAGGGTCACCCGGAGCGACCGGTGCACGATCTGCGCCCGCTCGGCCCGCGAAGACTCAGCGCGCATGAGCAGGTGTCCTCTCGAGGCGTTCCTCCCATTGTCGACCGCCCCCGTACGCCCCGCAGCCCGGCGGCGGGCCGGGTGCCTGTCCGTTCCCGCGCTGGGTAGGTGAACGGCATCGGGAACGCCCCGACACCAGGGAGGGACCACGATGAGCAGCCTCATCCGCCGTATCAAGGACTTCGCCAGGACCCCGCAGGGCCGCCGCGCCATCGCCCAGGCCCGCCGAGCCGCCTCGGACCCCCACCGCCGAGCCCAGGCCCGCACCTTCCTGAGCCGCTTCCGCACCCGCCGCTGAGGCGCGCTGCCGGGCTCGCAACCACGCCTTGTCCGGGGGAAGTTGACACGTCCGTATGCTCATCGCCCGCCGTGTGCCGACCGGTTGCCCGGCCGGCCCCGGCCTCCGCCCCGCCGGTTGCGGGCCCCTGGGTGGGCGGGGAGCATGGGGAGGGAGAGCCTTCGGATTCGGCGTCGGGGCGGGGCGGCGTCGTGTGATCGGCGGGAACCCCCTTCATGAGCAGCGACGGCCGCGGTGACGACATCCCGCGTGTGGGACAGCAGCCGGGCCCCGACGGGCCGGATCAGGACGTCTTCTCCCCGCTCGGGATCCGGGAGTTCGGGTTCGCGGGTGCGTTCGGTGAGCTGGGCGCGGCGTTCCTCGGGGCGTTGCGGGCCACCGGTGCGGTGGGGGAGTCCGCGGAGGCGGAGTATCAGCGCGCGCTGGACGTCGTACGCGGGTATCCGGCCGAGGATGTCGACCGGTTGGCGCGGAGCGGGTGGGAGGAGCTGCCCGAGGAGGCGTATCTCGACCGGTGGGCGCTGGTGCAGGTGCTGACGGACCTTCGGCTGGCCGGTACCGCCGACGCCCTCGCGGCGGTCGTGGCGACGCCCGTCCCGCCGGAGCGGTATCCGGAGGGCGCGCACCGGTACTCCACGGTCGGCCAGGAGACCGTCATCAGGACCACCGCCGTGGAGGGACTGGCGCGCCTCGCGGCGGACGGCTCGACGGGCGCGCTCGACACGCTCGTACGCCATGTCGACGACGACCGGCGCGGTGTCCGGGCGGCCTGTGTGCTCGCGCTGCGCGAACTCGCCGCCCCGGTCGACCTGCCCGGGCTGATCCGGTCCGAGGACGCCGACCTGCTGGAGGTCCGCCGTTACGACGTGCGGGACGTTCCGCAGGTCACGCGCGTGGACCACATCCGTTACCCGGGGGCGGGTGCCGATGTGCGGCCGCCGCCTCCGTGACACGCCGTCAGGAGAGTGTCATGGCCACCTGTTCCGCCACCGTCCCGGATCTGAACGGCTCCGGTGACGCCTTCTACGGCCCGCTGTGGAACTCCAGCCAGCCCCATGTCGACTACTTCTGGACCACGTACGGGTTCGCCGGCAACAAGGCGTACTGGGACGACGGGTTCGGCTGGGAGGACCCGGGGAACATCAGCCTGCCCCTGGGCCGGACCTTCAACTCGCTGTGGCTGCTGACGTATTCCGCGGAGGACTGGGAGAACGACGCCTACGAGGCGACCGCGTTGAACTGGGGGCGCCGCTACGTCCGGGAGAACATCCGTGACCTGCGCGCCAGATGCGGCGACGGCACGGCGGTGGCCGCGGCGACCGGCACGCTCGTCGAGCTGTATCTGGACATGTGGTACGGCCAGGCGGTGCCGGAACGGGCGTCCACCTTCATGCACGAGGCCCGGCACATCGGCGGCAAGGACCACAACGACAAGTTCCCGGCGGGGTCGGTCTTCAGCGCCGGTCAGCCCGGCGCGGACTCGGACTGGAACTACGAGGGCGCCTGGATGTACGAGACGCTCTACCTGTGGTGGTACTTCGCGGCCGGTACGCCCGTCACCTCTGCGATGCGCCAGCGCGCCCGGCAGATGGGGAACCTGTACCTGGACAACGCCTTCGCCGCCCGGCCGCCGTTCCGGATCTGAACGGGGCGGACGCTCAGCCGCGCAGCCAGGCGCCGACCCCCTGCCCCATCGCGCCGGCCATGGCCCGCGCGATGGGGCAGGGGGTCGTGCACGCCTCGGCCGGGGTGGCCAACGGGCCCCGCTGCCGGATCTCCGTGCAGACGAAGGCGGACCCGGGGCCGTCCACGGCGTCCACGACGTCCAGCACGGTGATCTGCTCGGGCGCCCGGGTGAGCGCGTAGCCCCCGGACTTGCCCTGCACCGAACGGATCAGCCCGGCCCGCGAGAGGGCCTGGAGCTGCTTGGCCAGGTAGGTGGGGGAGATGTCGTGCAGCGCGGCCGGCCGGGCCGCCGGGACCGGCTCGCGCACCGAGGTGAGCACGACGCAGCAGCGCAGCGCCCACTCGACCCCACCCGACATCTTCACGGGCCTCAGCCTGGAGCAGGGGCATGACGTGAGCGCGGCGGCGCCCACGACCGGCGTGGACCTGCTCACGGGGGCCGGACTGGACGAGGCGCTCGCCGGTGCGGAGACGGTCGTCAACCTCGTCGGTGTGGACCAGGTGCCCGAACTGGACTACTACCGGGCCAAGGTGCTCCAGGAGGACCTGCTCAGGGCCGGCCCTCTGCCGTACTCGGTCGTGCTGGCCACCCAGTTCATGGAGTTCGTGGACGCGGTCCTGTCCTGGACCGCGGACGGCGACACCGTACGGCTGCCGCGCACGCCCCTCCAGCCGATCGCGGCCGCCGATGTCGCCGCCGCCGTCGCCGAGGTCGCGGCCGGCGCCCCGCTGAACGGGATCCGGAACGAGGACCGTGTGGGTCCCGCAGCCGGGTGCGGGGGCCCACACGGTCGTACAGGTCTGTACCAAACCCTTGACACGTCCATTGCTCACTTCTTAAATCACATAGTGAACTAAGCCCTCCCCAGGGGCTGTTCCTCACCCCCCACCCACCTGGCGCGGTCTCGGATCGGGCTCCGCCGCGCCCGGCTCTGTCATGCACCTGCAATGTCGAGCCGTGCTGCTTCATGAAGGGAGAGTCATGGACTCCCCGCGCACCTCCCGGCGCCTGCTCCTGTCGCTCGCCTCGCTGCTCGCCTTCGCCTCGCTGTCCACCGGCCTCGCCCAGGGCGCCTCTCCGGACGCGTCCTCGTCGGCGAAGACCCCCACCGCGGTCACCGTCACCCAGGCACAGGCACAGGCCGCGGCCGCCGCCGTCACCTTCTCCGACGAGTTCGACGGACCCGCCGGCGCCGCCGTGGACGGCGGCAAGTGGCTGATCGAGACCGGCGACAACGTCAACAACCACGAGCGGCAGTACTACACGGCCGGAAACCGCAACGCCGCCCTCGACGGCCAGGGCCATCTGGTCATCACCGCCCGCCGCGAGAACCCGGGCAACTACCAGTGCTGGTACGGACGGTGCGAGTACACCTCCGCCCGGCTGAACACCTCCGGCCGGTTCACCACCACCTACGGCCGGGTCGAGGCCCGGATGAAGGTCCCGCGCGGACAGGGCATGTGGCCCGCGTTCTGGATGCTCGGCAACGACATCGGCCAGGTCGGCTGGCCCAACTCGGGCGAGATCGACGTCATGGAGAACGTGGGCTTCGAACCGTCCACCGTCCACGGCACCCTGCACGGCCCCGGCTACTCCGGCTCCGGCGGCATCGGCGCCGGGTACACCCTGCCCGGCGGCCAGGCGTTCGCCGACGCCTTCCACACCTTCGCCGTCGACTGGAGCCCGAACGCGATCACCTGGTCCGTGGACGGCACCGTCTACCAGCGCCGCACCCCCGCCGACCTCGGCGGCCGCCAGTGGGTCTTCGACAAGCCGTTCTTCCTCATCCTCAACCTCGCGGTCGGCGGCTACTGGCCCGGCGACCCCGACGGCAGCACGGCCTTCCCGCAGCAGCTCCTGGTCGACTACGTCCGTGTCACCACCGACACCGGCCAGCCCGGCGGCGGCGGTCCGATCACCGGCCTCGCGGGCAAGTGCGTCGACGTGGCGGGCGCCAACAGCGCCAACGGCACCCCCGTCCAGCTCTACGACTGCAACGGCACCGCCGCCCAGCGCTGGACCGTGGGCGCCGACGGCACGATCCGCGCGCTCGGCAAGTGCCTCGACGTCGCCTCCGGCGGCACCGCGGACGGCACCCCCGTGCAGCTCTACGACTGCAACGGCACCGCCGCCCAGCAGTGGGCCGTGCCCGCCGCCCGGGACATCGTCAACCCGCAGGCGAACAAGTGCCTGGACGTGGCGGGCAACAACTCCGCGAACGGCACCCGTCTCCAGATCTGGACCTGCACCGGCGCGGCCAACCAGAAGTGGACGGTGACCCGTTGATCCGCGGCCTCGCGCGCACCCGCGCGGTCCGCGGACTCCTCGGCACGGCGGCCGTCGCCGCCCTCCTCACCGGCCTGACCGGCACCCCCGCGAGCGGCGCCGCGGCGGCCGCCACCGGCAGCATCACCGGCCTCGCGGGCAAGTGCGTCGACGTGGCCGGCGGCAGCAGCGCCAACGGCACCGCCGTCCAGCTCTACGACTGCAACGGCAGCGCGGCCCAGCAGTGGACCGTTGGCGCAGACGGCACGATCCGCGCCCTCGGCAAGTGCCTTGACGTGGCGTCCGGCGGCACGGCCAACGGCACGGTCGTGCAGCTCTACGACTGCAACGGCACCGCCGCCCAGCAGTGGGCCCTGCCCGCCGCCCGCGACATCGTCAACCCGCAGGCGAACAAGTGCCTCGACGTCACCGGCAACAACTCCGCGAACGGCACCCGCCTCCAGATCTGGACCTGCACGGGCGCCGCCAACCAGAAGTGGACGGCACCCGTCGGCGACACCCCGCCGCCCGCACCCGGAGCCATGGCCGTGGCGCCCTACCTCTACAACGGCTGGGGCAGCCCGCCCAACCCCACCACCGTGATGAACGCGACCGGCGTCAAGTGGTTCACGCTCGCCTTCGTCCTCAGCAACGGCTACTGCAACCCCCAGTGGGACGGCGGCCGCCCGCTCACCGGTGGCGTCGACCAGCAGACCATCGCGACCGTCCGGGCGGCCGGCGGTGACGTCATCCCGTCCTTCGGCGGCTGGAGCGGCAACAAGCTGGAGAGCTCCTGCGGCAGCGCGGGCGAACTGGCCGCCGCCTACCAGAAGGTCATCAACGCCTACGGCCTCAAGGCGATCGACATCGACATCGAGGCGGCGGCGTACGACAGCCCGGCCGTGCAGCAGCGCACGGTCGACGCGCTGAAGACCGTCAAGGCCAACAACCCCGGCATCAAGGTGTACATCACCTTCGGCACCGGCCAGAACGGGCCGGACAGCAGCCTGATCGGCAGGGCCGCGGCCTCCGGGCTCACCGTGGACAGTTGGACGATCATGCCGTTCAACTTCGGCGGCGCCGGCCAGAACATGGGCCAGCTCACCGTCCGCGCCGCCGAGGGGCTCAAGACCGCCGTCAAGAACGCCTACGGCTACTCGGACGACCAGGCGTACCGGCGCACCGGCATCTCCTCGATGAACGGCATCACCGACAACAACGAGACGGTGACCGTCGCCGACTTCCGCACGATCCTCGCCTACGCCCAGCAGCGCCACCTCGCCCGGCTGACCTTCTGGTCGGTCAACCGCGACCGGCCCTGCACCGGCGGCGGCGCCGACAGTTGCTCCGGAGTCGCCCAGCAGCCCTGGGACTTCACCCGCGTCCTCGCCGCCTACACCGGCTGACCCGCCCGCTCTCCTGGAGAAGACGTGCTTCGATTCGCACCACCCCGAACCGCGGGTCTGCTCGCAGCCGCCGCGACGGCCGCCTCGCTGCTCACCGTCGTCCAGCCGGGCCAGGCCGCCGCGGCGCTGCCCACGAGCTGGTCGACGGTGGTCAACGCCGGCAGCGGCAAATGCCTGGACGCCCGGGCGGCGGCGACCGTGAACGGCACCGCCGTGCAGCAGTACACCTGCAACAACTCCACCGCCCAGCAGTGGAGTTTCACCCCCACCAGCGACGGATACGTACGCATCGGCAACCGCAACGACGCCCAGCAGGTCGTGGACGTGAGCAATGTGTCCACCGCCGACAACGCCGCCGTGCACCTGTGGACGTACGGCGGCGGCAACAACCAGCAGTGGCAGCCCGTCGACGAGGGAGGAGGCGCCTACCGGTTCGTCAACCGGCACAGCGGCAAATGCCTCGACGTGCCCTCCGCCTCCACCGCCGACAGCGTCCAGCTCGTGCAGTACACCTGCAACGGCACGGCCGCCCAACGATTCCAGGTGACACCCGTGAACACCGCGCCCGGGGACGTCGACCTCGGCCCCAACGTGGTCGTCTTCGACCCGTCGATGCCGTCCACGACGATCCAGAGCCGGCTGAACCAGATCTTCCAGCAGCAGGAGACCAACCAGTTCGGCTCCCAGCGCTACGCCGTCCTGTTCAAGCCCGGCACCTACAGCAACGACGTCAACGTCGGCTTCTACACCCAGGTCCTCGGCCTCGGCCAGTCGCCCGACTCGGTCACCATCAACGGCGCCGTCCACGTGGAGGCCGACTGGTTCCCGCCGCAGAACGCCACCCAGAACTTCTGGCGCGGCGCCGAGAACCTGTCCGTCAACCCGACCGGCGGCACCGACCGCTGGGCCGTCTCCCAGGCGTCCGGCTACCGGCGCATGCACGTCCGCGGCAACCTGGAGCTGAGCGACGGCGGCTGGTCCAGCGGCGGCTTCATGGCCGACAGCAAGATCGACGGCCAGGTGCGTTCCGGCACCCAGCAGCAGTGGCTCACCCGCAACTCCCAGCTCGGCAGTTGGACCGGCTCCAACTGGAACATGGTCTTCGTCGGCAGCCAGGGCGTACCGGGCAACACCTTCCCCAACCCGCCCTACACCACCGTCAACCAGACCCCCACGGTCCGCGAGAAGCCCTTCCTCTACGTCGACAACGCGGGCGCCTACCGGGTGTTCGTGCCCGCGCTGCGCACCAACTCCACCGCCACCACCTGGGCGAACGGAACCGCCCCCGGCACCTCGCTCGGCATCGACCAGTTCTTCGTCGTCAAGCCGGGCGCGACCGCCGCACAGATCAACGCGGCGCTCGCCGAAGGCAAGAACCTCCTGGTCACCCCGGGTGTGTACCACCTCAACCAGACCCTGCGGGTGACCCGCCCCGACACCGTCGTCCTCGGTCTCGGGCTGGCCACCTTCATCCCCGACAACGGCGTCACCGCCATGACCGTCGCCGACGTCGACGGTGTGAAGATCGCCGGTGTCCTCTTCGACGCCGGGACCACCAACTCCCAGACGCTGGTGGAGATCGGCCCGGCCGGCTCCGCCGCCAGCCACGCCGCGAACCCCACCTCCCTGCACGACGTCTACTTCCGGGTCGGCGGGGCGGCCGTCGGCAGGGCCACCACCAGCCTCGTCGTCAACAGCGACCACGTCATCGGCGACCACATGTGGATCTGGCGCGGCGACCACGGCAGCGGCATCGGCTGGAACAGCAACACCGCCGACACCGGCCTCGTCGTCAACGGCGACCAGGTCACCATGTACGGCCTGTTCGTCGAGCACTACCAGAAGCACCAGACGATCTGGAACGGCAACGGCGGGCGGACGTACTTCTACCAGAACGAGATGCCCTACGACCCGCCCAACCAGGCCGCCTGGATGAACGGCTCCACCCAGGGCTACGCCGCCTACAAGGTCGCCGACTCCGTCACCAGCCACCAGGCGTACGGACTCGGCAGCTACTGCTACTTCAACGTCAACCCGTCGGTCACCGCCGAGCACGCCTTCGAGGTGCCGAACAACCCCAACGTCCGCTTCCAGAACATGGTGACCGTGTCCCTCGGCGGCACCGGCACCATCCGCCATGTCATCAACGACCGCGGCGGCCCCTCCAACTCGGCCACCAACGTCGCCAACCTGGTGAACTACCCCTGAGAATCAGGGAGTTCCACTCGTGAGGACCACGAGCTGCCGCGTCGCCCGGGTCATGGCGACGTAGTGGTCGACCGCTCCCTCGACGCCCGTGCCGAAGTCCTGCGGGTCGACGAGGACGACCAGATCGAACTCGAGTCCCTTGCAGAGTTCGGGAGTCAGGGAGCGGACCCGGTCCCTCGGCCGGAACGCGGGGGCACCGATCACACAGACGGTGCCCTCCGCGTGCTCGGCCAGCCAGCCGTCGAGCACCGCGTCCAGATCCGCGGCGGGCCCGTGCAGGACGGGCACCCCGCCGCTGCGCACCGACACCGGCACGTTGGCGTCCGGCAGCACGGCCCGGATCACCGGCTCGGCCTCCGCCATGATCTCCTCCGGCGTACGGTAGTTGACGCTCAGCGACGCCAGCTCGATCCGGTCGAGGCCGACCCGCGCCAGCCGCTCCCGCCACGACTCGGTGAAGCCGTGCCGGGCCTGCGCCCGGTCCCCGACGATCGTGAAGCTCCGGGACGGGCAGCGCAGCAGCAGCATCTGCCACTCCGCGTCGGTCAGTTCCTGGGCCTCGTCCACGACGACATGCGCGAACGGCCCGGCGAGCAGGTCCGGTTCGGGAACCGTCAGCGCGCCCTCGTCGACCAGGCTGTCCTGGAGATCCTGGCCGTGCAGCATGGTCACCGCGCCCTCACCGTCGTCGTCGGCCGCGAGCAGGCTGTCGATCACCCGGGACATACGGGCGCGTTCCGCGGCCAGCGCGGCGGCGTCACGGCGCTTGCGCAGCGCCTCCTCCGGGTCGCCGAGCCGCTGCCGTGCCGCGTCCAGGAACGGCAGGTCGGACACCGTCCAGGCGTGGGCGTCCGCGCGCTGGAGCCGGCGCACCTCGTCCGCGTCGAGCCAGGGCGCGCACAGCCGCAGATAGGCGGGCACCGACCAGAGGTCCCCGACCAGGTCGGCCGCCTCCAGCAGCGGCCAGGCGCGGTTGAAGGCGGCGCGCAGCTCCCGGTTGCCCACCAGGGACCTGCGCAGCAGTTCCGGCGCGGCGTCGCCGTCGTGCTTGTCGATCAGGAGGGTGAGCAGCTCCTGCCAGACCTGCTCCCGGGCCTCGTTGTGCGGGGTGCCGGGCTCGGCCGCCTCGAAGGCGGTGGCCCAGTCCTCGGGGCTCAGCCAGATGTCCGACCAGTGGGTGGCGACCGTCATGCCCTTGGCGGGCGGCTCCTCGTAGAACCTCACGCCCGTCTCGATCGCCCGCACCAGCCGCGCGGACGCCTTCAGACGGGCCACCTCCGGATCGCTCTCGACCGTCGCCGTGGCGCCCTCGGCGACCAGGTCCCGAAGGGTGCAGGTCTGCACGCCCTCCTCGCCCAGACTCGGCAGGACGTCGGCGACGTACGCCAGGTACGGCCGGTGCGGGCCCACGAACAGCACGCCGCCCCTGCGGTGCCCGAGCCGGGGATCGGAGTACAGCAGATAGGCGGAGCGGTGCAGGGCGACGACCGTCTTGCCGGTGCCAGGACCGCCGTCGACCACCAGCGCACCGCGCGACCCCGCGCGGATGACGGCGTCCTGGTCGGCCTGGATCGTGCCGAGCACGTCCCGCATCCGCGGCGACCGGTCGGCGCCCAGGCTCGCGATGAACGCGGACTGGTCGTCCAGCGCGGCATGCCCGGCGAACCCGTCCGAGGTGAACACCTCGTCCCAGTAGTCGCTGATCCGGCCCCGCGTCCAGCGGTACCGGCGGCGGCTCGTCAGCGCCATCGGGTCGGCGTGGGTGGCGCCGAAGAACGGCGCGGCCGCGGGGGAACGCCAGTCCAGCAGCAGCCGGCGGCCCGTGCTGTCGGTGAGGCCCAGCCGGCCGACGTAGACGGGCTCGGCGCCGTCCTCCCCGACCATCCGGCCGAGACACAGGTCGAGGCCGAAGCGGCGCAGCGCGCGCAGCCGGGTGGTGAGCCGGTGGATCTCGGTGTCCCGGTCCATCGCCTGCCGCCCCGTACCGCCGGGCGCTCGGCGCTCGGCGTCGAGACGCTCGGACACCTCGGCGATCGACTGCTCCATGCACCGCGCGATCGCCGCGAAATGCCGCTCGTCGTCGGCGATCAGCGCCGGGTCGGCCTTCGCGGCGAGCCGGTCGGGAAGGGCGAAGGCGCTGTCGGCCAGGGGGTTCATCTGAGGGGCTCCGAACGTGGGGTCACCGGAGGTGAACGCGGACGGCCCCTCCCCGTCGATCGTAACGGCAGCCTCACACCCGTCTCACCCATGTGATCCACGCCCGAGGGATCACGTCTCGCGTCGGTCCTTCACCCGGCGCAGCTTGCCCAGGGAGCGCTCCAGGGTGTCCGGTTCGACGATCGTGACCTCGACGCTCACGCCCACACCGTCCTTGACACCCTTGGCGATGGCGCGCGCGGCGGCGTCACGGCCGTCGGCGGGCGTGTCCGGGCGGGACTCGACACGGACCGTCATGTGGTCCATCCGCTCGCGCCGGGTCAGCTCGATCTGGAAGTGCGGGGCCACCCCGGGCGTGCGCAGCACGATCTCCTCGATCTGGCTGGGGAAGACGTTCACCCCGCGCAGGATGATCATGTCGTCGCAGCGGCCGGTGATCTTCTCGATCCGGCGGAACGCGGGCCGCGCGGTGCCGGGCAGCAGCCGGGTCAGATCCCGGGTGCGGTAGCGGATGATCGGCAGCGCCTCCTTGGTGAGGGAGGTGAAGACCAGCTCGCCCTCCTGGCCCTCGGGCAGGACGTCGTCCGTGAAGGGGTCGACGACCTCCGGGTAGAAGTGGTCCTCCCACACGTGCAGGCCGTCCTTGGTCTCCACGCACTCCTGGGCCACCCCGGGACCGATCACCTCCGACAGGCCGTATATGTCGACGGCGTGGATGTCCATGCGCTCCTCGATCTCCCGGCGCATCGCCTCCGTCCACGGCTCCGCGCCGAAGATGCCCACCCTCAGGGAGGTGGAGCGCGGGTCGACGCCCTGCCGCTCGAACTCGTCCAGCAGGGTGAGCATGTAGGAGGGGGTGACCATGATGATCTCGGGCCGGAAGTCCTGGATGATCTGCACCTGGCGCGCGGTCATGCCGCCCGAGGCGGGGATCACCGTGCACCCGGCGCGTTCGGCGCCGTAGTGCGCGCCGAGGCCGCCGGTGAACAGGCCGTAGCCGTAGGAGATGTGCACCTTGTGGCCGGGCCGGCCGCCGGCGGCGCGGATCGAGCGGGCGACCACGTCCGCCCACATCGACAGGTCGTTCTCGGTGTAGCCGACCACGGTCGGGCGGCCCGTGGTGCCGCTGGAGGCGTGCACCCGGCGGACCTGGTCCATCGGGACCGCGAACATCCCGAAGGGGTAGGTGTCGCGCAGATCGGCCTTGGTGGTGAAGGGGAACCGGGCCAGATCCTCCAGCGCGCGGCAGTCCTCGGGGGTGACACCGGCCGCGTCGAACTTCTTGCGGTACAGCTCGACGTTGTCGTAGGCGTGCCGCAGGGTCGCGCGCAGCCGGCGAAGCTGGAGGTCGCGCAGGTCCGCGCGCGACAGGCGCTCGGCGTCGTCGGCCAGCCCCTCGGGCAGGGGCTCGCCCCGGCGGGCGGGGGTCTGCGCGGGGGTCTCCGGCTCGCTGGTCATGGCTGCGGCTCCTTGGGGGTCGTACTCCTGAGGCTGCGACTGCGGCCGCGGAACTCCGCGATCACCGTGTCGCCGCGCAGGACGCTCACGTCGTAGACGCCGCTGCGGCCGAACCGGGTGCGTTCCACGGCGGTGGCCGTGAGGACGTCGCCCTCGTGGGCGGAGGCGACGAACACGATGTCGGCGCCGGCGGCGACGGTCACGGGGCCGTGACCGTTGCACGCGCACGCGAAGGCGGTGTCGGCGAGGAGGAACAGATAGCCGCCGTGGGCGATCCCGTGCCCGTTGACCATCGCGTCCGTCACGGTCATCCGGACCACGGCCGTTCCGTCGCCGTGGTCGAGCAGTTCGATGCCGAGCCGCCGGGACGCCTCGTCCGCGGCGAACATCGTCGTGACGGGGCCCGGTCCGGCTGCCGTTCCCGTGGCTCGTGTCGCCATTCCCACCACCTTGTGTACCGACCGAACATTCGGTTAGCGTGCGGCAGGGTCAACTTACCCAGCGACGAACCTCGCCTGTCAAGAGGTGGACGCGTGGCGCGAGGAGCGCCCGCCCGGTCACCGCAGAGGAGCCTGCACATGCCCGACGAGGTCTATCTGATCGACGGCGCCCGCACCCCGCAGGGCCGCTACGGCGGCGCTCTGGCCTCCGTACGCCCCGACGACCTGGCCGCCCTCGTGGTCGGCGAGGCCGTGCGCCGCGCCGGGATCCCGCCGGAGGCCGTGGACGAGGTGATCCTCGGCGCCGCCAACCAGGCCGGTGAGGACAACCGGGACGTGGCGCGGATGGCCGTACTGCTGGCCGGGCTCCCGCACACCGTGCCCGGCTACACCGTCAACCGGCTCTGCGCCTCGGGTCTGACCGCCGTCGCCTCCGCCGCGCAGGCGATCCGCTCCGGCGAGGCGGACCTGGTCGTCGCCGGGGGAGTGGAGTCCATGACCCGCGCGCCCTGGGTGATGGCCAAGCCCGGCACCCCGTGGGCCAAGCCGGGCGAGGTGCACGACACCTCCCTGGGCTGGCGCTTCACCAACCCCCGCTTCGCCGCCGCCGACCGGGCCGTGCCCGCCGGTGCCGGACCCGAGGCGGTGCGCACGACCCTGTCGATGGGCGAGACCGCCGAGGAGGTCGCCGCGCTCGACGGCATCACCCGCGCCGACTCCGACGCCTTCGCCCTGCGCAGCCACCGGCGGGCCCTCGCGGCCCAGGAGGCCGGGCACTTCGACCGGGAGATCGTGCCGGTCCCGGTGAAGGACGGCGAGGTCACCCGCGACGAGGGGCCGCGCGCTTCGACGACCCTGGAGAAGCTCGGCACGCTGCGTACGGTCTTCCGAGCGGACGGCGTCGTGACGGCGGGCTCCGCCTCACCGCTGTCCGACGGCGCGGCCGCCCTCGTGGTGGCGAGCGCGGCGGCCGTCGAGCGCCACGGGCTCACCCCGCGCGCCCGGATCGTCACCTCCGCCTCGGCCGGTGTCCAGCCGAACGTGATGGGCCTCGGCCCGGTGCCCGCCACCGAGAAGGCCCTCGCCCGCGCCGGATGGGGCACCGGCGACCTCGACGCGGTCGAGCTGAACGAGGCGTTCGCCGTGCAGGCCCTCGCCGTGATCCGCCGTCTCAAGCTGGACGAGGACAAGGTCAACGCCGACGGCGGCGCCATCGCCCTCGGCCACCCGCTCGGCTGCTCCGGCGCCCGCATCCTGCTCACCCTGCTGGGCCGGCTGGAGCGCGAGGACGCCCGCCGGGGCCTCGCCACCCTGTGCGTGGGTGTCGGCCAGGGCGTCGCGATGCTGGTGGAGCGGGTGTGAGCACGGAAGGGACGTCGGACATGACCACAGACCTGAGCACGGCCCCCGCGGTCGTCGGTGTGATCGGCGGCGGCCGGATGGGCGCCGGTATCGCGCAGTCCTTCGCCGCCGCCGGCTCCTCGGTCACCGTCGTCGAGAGCGGCGCCGAGGCGGCCGCCGCCGCCCTGGACCGGGTCGCCGCCGGTCTGGAGCGGGCCGCCGCGCGCGACCGGCTGACCGAGCCCGCCGACCGGGTCCTCGCCCGCGTCCGCACGGCCCGGACCGTCGAGGACCTGCCCGCGGACGCCGACCTGGTCGTGGAGGCCGTCCCCGAGGACGCCGCCCTCAAGGCCACGGTCCTGGCCGCCGCCGAGCGCGCCGTGAGCGCGACGACCGTCCTGGCCAGCAACACCAGCTCCCTCTCCGTCACCGAGCTGGCCGCCGCGCTCACCCGGCCGGGACGCTTCCTCGGCATGCACTTCTTCAACCCGGTGCCCGCCTCCGAGCTGATCGAGATCGTCCTCGCGCCGGACACCGACGACCGCACCCGGCGGGCCGCCCTCGACTGGACGCGGAGCCTCGGCAAGCAGGACGTCGTGGTGAAGGACTCGCCCGGCTTCGCCAGCAGCCGCCTCGGTCTCGCCCTCGGTCTGGAGGCGATCCGCATGGTCGAGGAGGGCGTCGCGGAACCCGAGGCCATCGACGACGCGATGCGGCTCGGCTACAAGCACCCGATGGGCCCGCTGCGCCTGACCGACCTGGTCGGCCTCGACGTCCGGCTCGCCATCGCCGAACACCTCCACGCCACCCTCGGCGACCGCTTCGCCCCGCCCCGGCTGCTGCGCGAGAAGGTCGCCCGCGGTGAACTGGGCCGCAAGACGGGCCGCGGCTTCTACACCTGGAGCTGACGGACACCCGGAGCTGACGTAGACCCGGAGCTGACGTACACCCGGACCTGAAGCTCACCCCTTGTGTGGACCCGGGGGCGGCGTCGTATGATGAACCGAACGAATGGTCGGTAGGGGACGTAGGGGAGATGGCATGAACGACGGACCGCCCGTCCTCGCGGCGCCCGAGGAGTACGAGGAGTACTTCGAGGCCACCATCGCGCGCGACCAGCGCATCGAGCCGCGCGACTGGATGCCGGACGGCTACCGCAGGACGCTGATCCGGCAGATCGCCCAGCACGCGCACTCGGAGATCATCGGCATGCAGCCGGAGGGCGAGTGGATCACGCGCGCGCCGTCGCTGCGCCGCAAGGCGATCCTGTTCGCGAAGGTCCAGGACGAGGCCGGTCACGGGCTCTACCTGTACTCCGCCGCCGAGACCCTCGGCGCCGACCGCGCCGACCTCACCGAGCGGCTGATCGAGGGCCGCCAGAAGTACTCGTCGATCTTCAACTACCCGACGCCGACCTTCGCCGACGTCGGCGTGATCGGCTGGTTCGTGGACGGCGCGGCCATCTGCAACCAGGTCCCCCTGTGCCGCAGCTCCTACGGCCCCTACGCGCGGGCCATGGTGCGCATCTGCAAGGAGGAGTCCTTCCACCAGCGGCAGGGCTACGAACTGCTGCGCACCATGATGTCCGGCACCGACGCCCAGCGGCAGATGGTGCAGGACTCGGTGAACCGCTGGTGGTGGCCGTCCCTGATGATGTTCGGACCGCCCGACGAGAACTCCCCCAACTCCGCGGCCTCCATGGCCTGGAAGATCAAGCGCCACAGCAACGACGAACTGCGCCAGCGCTTCGTCGACATGACCGTGCCGCAGGCGGAGAAGCTCGGCGTCACCCTCCCCGACCCCGACCTGCGGTGGAACGAGGAACGCGGCCGGCACGACTTCGGCACCCCCGACTGGGACGAGCTGATGCGGGTCATCAAGGGCGACGGACCGTGCAACGCGCAGCGCGTCGAGCGCCGCCGCACCGCCCACGAGGAGGGCGCCTGGGTCCGGGAGGCGGCCGCGGCCCACGCGGCGAAGCAGACGGCACGCGCACAGCAGGGAGCGGCGGTATGAGCGACACGCAGGAGACCGGGCAGCAGGGGACGACCGGACAGCGGGAGCCCGGACAGCGCGAGACCAGGGCGAACTGGCCGCTGTACGAGGTGTTCGTCCGCGGCAAGCGCGGCCTCAACCACGTGCACGTCGGCTCCCTGCACGCCGCCGACGACCGGATGGCCCTCACCCACGCCCGGGACCTGTACACCCGGCGCAACGAGGGGGTGAGCATCTGGGTCGTGCGCTCGGAGCACATCGCGGCCTCCACCCGCGACGAGAAGGACCCCTTCTTCGCCCCCAGCGCCGACAAGGTGTACCGCCACCCCACCTTCTACGACATCCCCGACGACGTCCCGCACATCTAGGACACATCCAGGAGCACAGGGCATGAGCAGGAGCAGGGCATGAGTGAGGACCACGTCTATCTGTCCCTCGCCGAGGGACACGACGACGGCGACGCCCGCTGGGCCTTCGGCACCGGCTTCGAGGACCCGCTGCACGGCGTGGACACCGATGTCCCGGCGGGCGTGGACCGGGCGGAACTCGCCGCGCTCTGCCTCGCCCTCGGCGACGACGCGCTCGTCTCGGCGCAGCGGCTGGCCGAGTGGACCACCCGCGCCCCCGAGCTGGAGGAGGAGGTCGCCCTCGCCAACATCGGCCTCGACCTGCTCGGCCAGGCCCGTCTGCTGTACGCGCGCACCGGCCACGCCGACGGCACCGGTCGCGACGAGGACGCCTACGCCTACGACCGCGACGCGCCCGCCTTCCGCAACGTCCGGCTGGCCGAACTGCCCAACGGCGACTTCGCGTTCAGCGTCGTACGGCTGCTGGTGCTTTCCAGTTGGCGGCTCGCGCACCTCCAGCGGCTCACGGGCACCGCGGACCCGGTGCTCGCCGCGATCGCCGTCAAGGGCGTCAAGGAGCTGACGTACCACCGGCAGTGGGCCGCCGAATGGGCGGTGCGGCTGGGCGACGGCACCGAGGAGTCGCACCGCCGGATGCGGGCCGCCCTGCGGGACGTCGCCCCGTACCTGCCCGAGCTGTTCACGGCCCACGACGTGCGCGGCGAGGTCCTCGCCGTCCTGGACCAGGTGGGGGAGGCGACCGGTCTCGCCCTGCCCGCCGTGCAGCCGCTCGCCGGATCCGGCCGCGACGGCGACCACACCGAGCACCTCGCGCCGCTGCTGGCCGAACTCCAGTCCGTGGCCCGTGCCCACCCGGGGGCGACATGGTGACGACCCTGCCGGACGTCCGGCGCGCCCGGGACGTCGCCGAGCGCGTCCCGGACCCCGAACTGCCCATGCTCACCCTCGCCGACCTGGGCGTCCTGCGCTCGGTCGAGGTCGGCGCGGACGGCACCGTCGTGGCGAGCCTGACCCCCACCTACTCCGGCTGCCCGGCGATGGCCGAGATGCGCGCCGCGGTCGCCGCCCGGCTGACCGCGGCCGGCTACCCGCGCGTGGAGGTCCGTACGGTCCTCGACCCGCCGTGGACCACCGACTGGATCACCCCCGCAGGCCGCCGCAAGCTCGCCGAGCACGGAATCGCCCCGCCGGGACCCGCCCCGCGCCCCGCGCCCGGCCCGGTGCCGCTGGTGCTGTCGCCGGTGCGCCGCGTGGTGGCCTGTCCGCGCTGCGGCTCGCAGGACACCGAGGAGACCTCCCGGTTCGGCGCCACCTCCTGCAAGGCGCTGTGGCGCTGCCTCGCCTGCCGCGAGCCGTTCGAGTACGTCAAGGAGATCTGATGGCAGAGCTGCTGAGCCCCGCCCCCGCCCCGGCCCGGGCGGTCCGCCGTCGGCCCGCCTTCCACCCGCTGCGCGTGGCCGACGTCCAGCGGCTGTGCGACGACGCGGTGGCCGTGGCCTTCGACGTGTCGGACGAGCTGGCCGGCGAGTTCGCCTTCGCCCCCGGCCAGTCCCTCACCCTGCGCCGCGAGGTGGACGGCCGTGACGAACGGCGCTCGTACTCCATCTGCGCACCGGCTGGCGCCCGCCCCCGGATCGGGGTGCGCGAGGTGCCCGGCGGGCTGTTCTCCTCCTGGCTGGTCCACGAGGTCGGCCCCGGTGACGTCATCGAGGTCATGGCGCCCACCGGCGCCTTCACCCCCGACCTCACCGCGCCCGGGCACCACGTGCTGGTCGCGGCCGGCTCCGGCATCACCCCGATGCTGTCCATCGCCGAGTCCGTCCTCGCCGCCGACGACCGCTCCCGCGTCACCCTCTTCTACGGCAACCGGCGCACCGACTCGGTGATGTTCGCCGACGACCTCGCCGATCTCAAGGACCTGCACCCCACCCGCTTCCAGCTCGCCCATGTCCTGTCCCGCGAGCCCCGCGAGGCCGAGGTGCTCAGCGGGCGGCTCGACGGCGACCGGCTCGCCGCCCTCGTGGAGGGCCTGGTCGACGTGACCGAGGCCGACCACTGGTGGCTGTGCGGCCCGCACGGCATGGTCCGCGACGCGCAGCGCGTCCTGACCGGTCTCGGGGTCCCCGCGGACCGCGTCCACCGCGAGCTGTTCTTCGCCGACGACGAACCGGTGCGCGAGGTCCGCCACGAGGACGCCGTCGCCGAGGGCCCGGTCAGCCAGGTCACCCTCACCCTCGACGGACGCTCCACCACCAGCCCGCTGTCCCGGGCCGCGACCATCCTCGACGGCGCCCAGAAGACCCGCCCCGACCTGCCGTTCGCCTGCAAGGGCGGCGTCTGCGGCACCTGCCGCGCCCTGGTCGTCGACGGCGAGGCCGACATGCGCCGCAACTACGCCCTCGAACCCGCCGAGGTCGACGCGGGCTACGTCCTGACCTGCCAGACCTTCCCGGTCTCCGAGACCCTCACCGTCGACTTCGACAGCTAGGTCCCGCACCGCGCCGGCCCGCCGTTCCCCGCGTACACCGGGGGCGGCGGGCCGGACGCGTGCCGGCGCGTCAGGCCGTCTCGGGCGCCCCGGACCGGGCGCCGCTCTCCCGGCGGAACAGGCTCGACAGGGCGAGCGCGCCGGGGCCGTAGAACACCAGGAGCAGGAAGCCCCAGCAGAACAGGACGGGGGCGAGACCGCCGTTCTGGAGGGGGAACAGGCCGTCCTTCTGGTGCTCGGTGAAGTAGGCGAACGCCATGATCCCCGAGCTGAGGAAGGCCGCGCCGCGCGTCCCGAGGCCCAGCAGGACCAGGGCGCCGCACACCAGCTCGATGACCCCGGCGTACCAGAACGGCCAGTCGCCCACCGGACTGGCCTTGCGGTCCAGCACCCCGAAGACCGTGGCAGCGCCCTCGCTGGTGAAGAGCAGGCCAAGCACGATGCGGAACAGACCCAGCACGAGGGGCTGGCGCGTCGTCAGCCCGTCGCTGAGGCGCGAAGTGGTCATCGGTACTCCTCGAACGTGTGGTGTCGGATCGGGCGCAGCCGCGGCCGGCGGGTGCCGGGCACGGACTCTCCCGGTACTCCGTACGTCTGTGGGACCCGAGCGGTTCAAGCCGATGGGGACCACTCTTCCGCGCCGTGCTGGGTGGCCCCAGGGAAGCGTGCGGGGCACGATGGAGCGAGCTGGGTAAAAGGTATGAAATGTCACGGAAAACTCCACGAAGGGTCCGGTCCCATGAGCGACGGCGTGTCCGAGGCGAAGTCGAAGCTGCTGCGCACCCGCGCCGCGTCCGCCGTCGTCGGCGTGGTCATGACCGTCGTGGGCGCGACCGCGCTGGTCTCGTGCAGCGACGACAACGGTGACGGCGACGCCTCGGTCACCCCCTCGGCCCCCGACACCGCCTCCTTCAGCGGCCCGGTGCCCTCCGCCCTCTCCTCGCTCGGCGCGTCCGTCAAGGAGTCCGCCCGCGCGGCCGCCTCCTCCGCGGCCGCCTCCGCCTCGGCACGGGCCTCGGAGTTCGAGGCGTCCGTCTCCGCGGAGGTGGCCCGCGCCAACCGGGCCGCCGAACAGGAACTCAAGGACGTCGACGGCAAGGGCAACGCCACCGCCGACGTCTCCCTCACCGGAAAGCCGCGCGCCGAGACGAGCGGTCTGCTCGCGGTCGTCGTGAACATCACCAACCGCACGGACGAGACGGCCTCCTATGCCGTCCAGGTCGACTTCCGCGACGCCGACGGCAAGGTCGTCGAGACGCGGTTCGTCGGCGCGGAGGACCTCGCGCCCGGCGCCCGGGCCACCCCGCTCGCCATCAGCCGCAAGCCCCCGGAGCCCCCGCTGACCGCCGAGGTCGCCAAGGCCCAGCGCTACTGACCCGCGGCGGCCGTCACGGCTCCCTCGGCATGTTTCTCATGACGCTCCGGATTGCGTGAAGCGCAACTGATTCCTCCGGTCGGGCGTGGCCTGTGAACTCCTTGACAAGGGTTCAGGGCAACTCTCAGACTGACGTTGCGCTTATCGCAATCCGTTTCGTTATACGCACCGAGGTGTCATGATGATTCCCGCGTGCCGTCTTGCGGATCTCCCGCGAGGCGAGGCTCTCCGGCTCGACATCGATCCGCCGGTCTCGGTGTTCCATACCGATGACGGCGAGCTGTACGCCATCGACGACACCTGCACCCATCAGGACGCCTCGCTCGCCGACGGCTGGCTGGAGGGCTGCGAGGTCGAATGCCCGCTGCACGCCTCGAAGTTCGACCTGCGCACCGGTGCCGTGGACGCCCCGCCGGCCAAGCACCCGGTCCGCACGCACGAGGTCGTCGTCGCGGACGGCGTGATCCATGTACGGCTCTCCGCGGAAGCGCCCCGTCTGCCGCCCTGCGTCGCGAGCCGGCTCGCCGGAGGCCCCGCGTGAGGACGGTCGCCGTCGTGGGGGCCTCCCTGGCGGGCCTGTCCGCGGCACGCGCGCTGCGCGGGCAGGGCTACGACGGACGGCTCGTCGTCATCGGCGAGGAGGCCCATCGCCCCTACGACCGGCCGCCGTTGTCCAAGGAGTTCCTGTCCGGCACCCTCGGTGAGGCGGAACTCGCGCTGGAGACGGACGGCGAGGACCTGCGGGCGGAGTGGCTGCTCGGCGTCCGCGCGACACACCTCG